>JBELYP010000056.1:0-19531 GCA_040273995.1 Arthrobacter sp. | reverse complement strand
GGCGCAAGCTCCAACGCAAGGGCTGTGACCTGCTGGTCCTGAACAAGGTTGGCCGGTCCCTGGTGTTCGGCCAGGACAGCACCGAAGTGCGCATTCTCTCCCCGCAGGATGATCCCGGAGCCGAGCCGCCCGCCGTAACCGGGAGCAAAGCGGAGATCGCCCGGCACCTGGTACAGCGGATTGCCGGTGAAGTGGCCGGCTCGCCGTCCCTTCGCCCCACGTCCTGACCCAAGACGGGGACTGTCCCCGGAACGAAGTAGAGTAAACCCGTGACTTCCAGCAATACGATTGCCCCCGCCGATTCCAGCGCCCTGCGGCTGTTCACCTCAGAGTCCGTGACCGAAGGTCACCCGGACAAGATCTGTGACCAGATCAGCGACGCGATCCTCGACGGCCTGCTCAAAGCCGACCCCGAATCCCGCGTTGCCGTGGAAACCCTCGTCACCACCGGCCTGGTCCATGTGGCCGGGGAGGTTACCACCGAAGGCTACGTCGAAATCCCGCAGCTGGTCCGGGACACCATCCTCGAGATCGGCTACGACTCCTCAGCCAACGGCTTTGACGGTGCCCGCTGCGGCGTCTCGGTATCAATCGGCCAGCAGTCCCCGGAGATTGCCTCCCGCGTGTTCAACTCGGTGGAAAACCGCTCAGGGGACACCGTTGATCCGCTGGATGCGCAGGGCGCAGGGGACCAGGGCATCATGTTCGGCTTTGCCAGCGACGAAACCAGCGTGCTCATGCCCACGCCCATCTGGCTGGCCCACCGCCTTTCTGAACGGCTCACCCGGGTCCGCAAGGACGGCTCCCTGCCTTACCTGCGGCCCGACGGCAAGACCCAGGTCACCATCGGCTACGACGGCGACCGGCCGGTGTCCGTGGACTCCGTCGTGGTTTCCACCCAGCACGCCGCAGACCTGGACCAGGGCCAGCTCTACCGGGACATGGTGGAGCACGTGGTCAACCCCGTCCTGGCCGGAACGGAACTGGACACGTCCAGCGTCCGCCACATCATCAATCCCGGCGGCCCCTTCGTCATCGGCGGTCCCGTGGGAGATGCGGGCCTGACCGGACGCAAGATCATTGTGGACACCTACGGCGGTTTCTCCCGCCACGGCGGCGGCGCCTTCTCCGGAAAAGACCCGAGCAAGGTTGACCGCTCCGCCGCCTACGCCATGCGCTGGGTCGCAAAGAACGTAGTCGCGGCGGGCCTGGCCCGCCGCGCAGAGATCCAGATCGCCTACGCCATCGGTATGGCACACCCCGTGGGCATCTACGTGGAGACCTTCGGTACCGAAACCGTGGACCCAATGCAGATTTCCAAGGCCATTGAGGAAGTCTTCGACCTGCGGCCCCTGGGCATCATCAACGCCCTGGAACTGAAGCGGCCCATCTACCAGAAGACCGCAGCACACGGACACTTCGGCCGTGAAGATGAAGGCTTCACCTGGGAGCGGCTGGACAAGGTCGACGAGCTGCGCCGCTGGTTCAGCGCCTAGGCCCATGGGAGAACATCCGCCGCAGCGCGCACCCGAGGGACAGCGTGCTTCAGCGGAGGAACCCGTGCAGCTGTCCCTGCTGCACGGGTTTACCCCGCCGGCGGCGCCGGTGGGCAAGTCCCGGCCCGCACCGGAACTGCCCATAGCCAGGGTCCTGCTGGACTCCCCGCTGCCGCATCTCGACCGGCCCTTTGACTACGTTGTTCCGGCGGAACTCAGCGAAGCCGCGGCCCCCGGGGTGCGGGTGAAGGTCCGTTTCGGCGGGCAGGAACTGGCCGGTTTCCTTACCGCGCGTCTTGCGTCCACTGATACCGCTGCCCGCCTGGTAAACCTGGGCAAGGTAGTCTCACCGGTCCCGGTGCTAAGCCCTGAGGTGCTTTCCCTCGCACAGGCTGTGGCAGTGCGGTACGCCGGATCCGTCCACGACGTGCTCCGGGTAGCGGTTCCACCGCGGGTGGCCCGGGTGGAAAAGGAATTTGCGGACCGGGTGCCCGGAACAGGTACTGAAACCAAACCCCAGCCCGCGGACACCCCGCCGCAGACCGCCCCGGAAGCCGTGCACCCGCAAAACCCGTTCCGCCGCTATCCGCACGGGCCGCGCTTCATCAGCCACCTCGCAGCCGGGCACAGCCCGCGCGCAGTTCTCAGCTCCCTGCGCGGCTACGGCCCCGATGCCTGGCCGCAGGAGATCGCCGCAGCGGTGGAGGCTACCGTGCTTTCCGGACGCGGCGCCGTCGTCGTGGTACCGGACCAGAAGGACCTGGCGCGTGTCATGGACGCGCTCAAGGAACGGATACCGGCGGGCACAGCGGTGCGCCTCACCGGCGAGGACGGACCTACACCCCGGTACCGCAGTTTTCTCCAGCTGCTCTACGGCGACGCCACCGTGGCCGTGGGCACCCGGTCCGCAGCCTACGCGCCGGTGGCCAACCTCGGCCTGGTCTGCATTTGGGACGACGCCGATGACCTCCATGCCGAGCAGCGCGCCCCCTACCAGCACGCCCGCGACGTGCTCCTGCTTCGCGCTGAGGCCGCGGGAGCCGGGATGCTGGTGGCTTCCCATACCCGCAGCACCGAAGCCCAGCGGCTGCTCGAATCCGGCTGGGCAGCGCCCCTTTCCGCCGACCGGGCGCTCGTGCGTTCCTCCACCGCCCGGGTGATGAGCACGGCCGATACGTTCAACCTGGAACGGGACCCGCTGGCCGCCCGTGCCCGCATCCCGCACGCCGCCTGGAAAGCTGCCCAGGATGGACTCAAGCGCGGTCCTGTGCTGGTGCAGGTTGCCAGAACCGGGTTTTCCCCGGCCCTGTCCTGCCAGGACTGCCGCGAGCCGGCCCGCTGCCGCCTGTGCCAGGGACCGCTGGCGCAGGCCGGACGCAACTCCGCGCCCGCCTGCCGCTGGTGTGCGCGCCCGGAACCGCGCTGGCACTGCCCACACTGCGGCAGCTTCCGGCTCCGCGCTTCGACGGCGGGGGCCGGAAGGACCGCCGAGGAGCTGGGCCGCGCCTTTCCGTCGGTGACCGTCGTGTCCTCCGCGGGGGACCACATCCGCGCCGAGGTTCCGGACGCGCCGGCCCTCGTCGTCGCCACCCCGGGGGCCGAGCCGGTGGCGCCCTCGGGCTACGCGGCTGCGCTCCTGCTGGACGGAACCGCCATGCTTTCCCGGCAGTCTCTCCGGGCCCAGGAAGAGACCCTGCGCCGCTGGCTCACGGCCGCTGCCCTTGTCCGTCCCGCCGGGGACGGCGGAGTAGTGGTGGTTACGGCGGACGATACCGCCACCGTGGGGCACCTGCTCCGCTGGGATCCGGCCGGCGCCGCTGAACGTGAACTCGCTCTCAGGCGTGAACTGGGTCTGCCGCCCGCCGTTCGCTACGCCGAATTAACCGGTTCCCGCGAGGGTCTGGACGCTTTTGTGTCGCGGCTGGGCCTGCCGGAAAGTGCACGCATCGTCGGCCCGGCACCGGTCGAGGAACCTCCCGCCCAGAGTGCCGGTGAAACCCTGCCGCGGTGGCGCACCCTGTGTTTTTTTCCGTACGGCGATGCTACGGCCATCACTCCTGCGATGCGCGCTGCAAAGGCTGCCCTCTCTGCCCGGCGGACCGGCGATCCGGTCTACATCCGGGTGGATGCTCCGGACGGACTGTAGCTCCTAGGCAGCTTCGCCGGGCTGTTCGCGGTACTCCACCGGTACCCGGCGCTGGCGTACTGCCGCCCGCAGCGGAAGGTGGAGGCTAAGCACGCCGTTGGCGTAGTGCGGGGCCACTGCTGCTGGATCCACGCCTTCACCCACCGGTATCCTCCGCAGAATCAGCCCGTCTTCCCGTTCACGGACATTCCACCGGGTGCTGCTGTCCATGCCGCGCAGGCTGCGGTGGGCCCGGATCAGCAGGGTGCCGCCGTCCAGTTCAACAGAGAGGGAACCGGGATCGATGCCGGGAAGGTCCGCATTGAGGACAAGGAACCCGCTGTGCCGGTAGAGGTCGACGGCGGTGCCGCCGCGTGCCTGGCTGCGGGCTTCCAGCGCCGCTCTTATCCGTTCGTGGTCCTGGGGCGCAACCCCGCTGGGCATGGATATCATCTCCTGGCAGAAGAACTTTCCCGTGCTGCAATTCTAGGAGTGCTGCGGTTCGCAAACCGAATCCTCTAGAGTGTGGCAATGGCCATAATTCCCGACAAGAAAAACTGGACCTGGGTTCTGGACCGCACCTGTCCTGAGTGCGGGTTCACGGCCTCGGAAGTTGCCTACGAAGACATCCCCCAGCTGCTGCTGGACAACGCCGAAGCGTGGCAGCCTGTGCTGGAGCGTCCCGACGCCGCCGAGCGTCCCGATGAGAGCACCTGGTCGCCGCTTGAATATGCAGCCCATGTCCGGGACCTGTGCAGCGTTTACCGGATGCGCCTGCTGCTGATGGTGGATACCGACGGCGCAGAGTTCACCGACTGGGACCAGGACGCGACAGCCGTCGCGGAACGGTACGGCGAGCAGGACCCGGCCCGGGTGGCCGCAGATCTGCTCGATGAAGCCGAAGCGACGGCGGATGCGTTCGACGCCGTCGAGGTCCAGGACCGCGCACGACGCGGCCGCCGCTCGGACGGCAGTACCTTCACCGTGGAGTCGCTGGCCCGGTATTTTATGCACGACGCCGTCCACCACCTGTGGGACGTCCGGGTCCGGTAGCGAACCGCCCAGGCAGGCATGATAGACAGGGTGCTTATGTTTCATCTGCATCCGGCACCGTCCGGTGCCTGAAGGGAGACCCATGACCTACCCTGCTACCAGCCGTGAAATCCAGCTTGCTTCCCGCCCCGACGGCTGGCCCGCTGATGAGAACTTCCGGCTGGCCGAAACTGAGGTGCCGCAGCTGCAGGACGGGCAGGTGCTGGTGCGGAACACCCTGATGTCGGTGGACCCGTACATGCGCGGCCGCATGAACGATGCAAAGTCCTACGTACCGCCCTTCCAGCTCGATGCTCCGCTGGAGGGAGGCGCTATTGGCGAAGTCGTTGATTCACGTACCGAAACGCACAAGACCGGCGATACTGTCCTGCACAACCTCGGCTGGCGTGACTACGCGGTCCTTGACGCCAAGCGTGCCCGTGTCATCGATACCGTTATTGCACCGGCCAGCGCGTACCTGGGCGCCATGGGCCTGACCGGGCTCACGGCCTGGGCAGGGCTGACCAAGGTGGCGGAACTGCGCAAAGGCGACGCAGTCTTTGTCTCCGGTGCCGCCGGAGCGGTCGGTTCAATGGCCGGACAGATCGCCAAGGCCCTCGGTGCCGGCAGGGTGATTGGCAGCGCAGGTTCCCCGGAGAAGGTTCACCGGCTGCGCGAACTCGGCTTCGACGCCGCCTTCAACTACCATGACGGCCCGGTGAAGGCCCAGCTGAAGGAAGCCGCCGGACCGGAAGGAATCGATGTCTACTTCGACAACGTGGGCGGCGATCACCTGGAGGCCGCCATCTCGGTCCTGAACAAATACGGGCGGGTTGCCATGTGCGGCGCCATCTCCGCCTACAACGCCACCGAGCCCCAGAGTGCGCCGCGGAACCTGTTCCAGGCAATCGGCAAGGAACTGACCCTGAAGGGGTTCATTGCCAGCAGCTACAACCAGTACGCCGGGGAATTCGCCTCCCTGATGGCGGGGTGGCTCCGCGACGGCAGCGTGCGCTACGACGAAACGTTCGTTGACGGGCTCGAGAATGCTCCGCAGGCCTTTATCGACCTGATGAAGGGCGCCAACACCGGAAAGATGATCGTCCGGCTCGCCTAGAGCTTCTTCCTGTCCCCGTTATCCCGGCGCCGGGCCGCGAACACGCGGGAAGCTTCAGCTGCAGCGTCCAGGAGCTGCCTGGCGGAATCCTCCCAGTCGTAGGCGGCGGCCCGGGCCAGCCCTTCGCGCGAGGCTTCCTGCCAGCGGCCCGGGTCGGAGAGGCTGTCCACGGCGCGGGCAAAGTCCCCGGGGCTGTCCGGATCCACCAGCAGGGCCGCTCCGCCGGAAACCTCACGGAAGATTGGCGTGTCCGCTGCGATCACCGGTGTCCCGGCTGCCATTGACTCGATGATGGGCAGCCCGTAGCCCTCTGCCTTCGACAGGGAGACGAGTGCGGTGGCACGCCTCAGCAGGGCATCATATTCAGCGTCCGTGACTCCGTCGTGGAACACCACCCGGGACGGGTCGCCACAGAGGGATTCAAGTTCGGCGCGGCGGGCGGGTGAAATCCTGCTTAGCAGGTGCAGGGTGTAATCCGGCAGCCGGTCCATGGACCGAACGATCGTTTCGACGTTCTTGTACGGCATAAAGGACCCCATGTAGAGCAGGGATTTCTCCGGGAGCCGGGAGGTATCCCGCGGCACCGTACCGGGCTGTGGAGCATTCGAGACCATCCGCACCGGGCGCCGGGTTAGCCGGTGCCGGTCCATCAGATCCCGGGTGGTGTCGGAAATGGTCGCAACGACGTCGGCCCGGTTCAGGAGCACCCGCTGCGGCCAGTAGGCCAGGTGGTAGAGCCGCCACAGCAGGCGCACCGGAAGCGGCAGGAAACCCGGCGGAGTCGGGTTCTGGTAGTAGATCAGGTCATGGAGAGTGAGGATCAGCGGATAGCGCCGTCCCCAGCTGCCCATGGTCTGCATCGGACAAACCACCACGTCCGCGCCCAGCCGGTTGACGTGCCGGGACACGAACAGTTCGGCGGGGGAGAGCGGGGAATTGATCTTGGTCCAGGGCAGCCGCGGCAGCAGAGCCAGCTGCCGTTCATCGCTGATCAGCATCCGCACATCAGCGTGCCGGGAGACGGCTTCCATCAGGCTGGCGCCGTAGCGGCTGATGCCGTCGTGCTGGTCGGTGCGGGTGAAGCGGGCGTCAAAGACGATTCTCATGCCGCGCGGTGCCTCCGGCTCAGGAAGTTGGTGATGAGTGCCGCCGCGGAATCCGGCGCCTCATAGTGGACCAGATGGCCCACTCCAGACAGGATCTCAAGTTCGGAATCCGGGACCAGCGCGGCCAGCCGCCGCTGCGCCGGCACCGAGCCGATGTCATCGCGGTCAGCGGCGATCAACAGCACCGGCATCTGCAGCAGGGGGGCAAAGTCCCGGACCGTTTCGGAAATCGAGGAACGAAACGCTTCCAGGACGACGGCGCGGGAGGCGAAGGCGCTGAAGTACGCGTCATGCTGGGCGTGGATCCAGCGCCGAAGCCCGGGGTCCCGGGTCTTCGCCATCAGCATGCTCATGCCGCGGACAATCCCCGGATTGGCCAGCAGCGCCCGGCCGGGTCTCTCCGGGAGCCGGGCAGCCGCCAGATAGTAGGCCTCGGCGAGTTTGCTGGTGAAACCCTTGGGCCCCTCCAGCGCAGGTTCGCTGATCGGGTTGACCAGGACGAGCCCGCTGATGAGCTGCGGGTATTCGGCGGCCACACGTGCTGCGATGATCGACCCGAAGGAATGGCCCAGCAGGACGGTATCCCTGTCCAACCCGAAGAGGTCAAAACCGGTGCGGACAAAACCCGCGTAGGCAGCGGCGTCGTGCACTCCGGGAAGGACCGCGCCCTGGCCGAACCCGGGAAGGTCCGGCAGGATGACCCGGTTGTCCGGCAGCGCTTCCACCAGGCGCAGCAGGCCGTGGTGGTCGCCGCGGAAACCGTGGACCATGAAGATCGCCGGACCTGCTGTGTCCGGGTCTGCGGCGGGAAAGTCCCAGAACCGCTGCGCCGTGCCCTCCACAGCCAGGGTCCGGACGCTGGCGCGGCGCTGGAACGGTGCCGGGGCGCCCCCTGCGGAAGCAGCACGCTGCCGCGGCAGCAGCATCTAGTTCACCTCGCTGGGATTTGAGCCGGTGCGGCGTCCGCAGTCCATCGCGTCGAGTACCGCCACGTGCTCGGGCTGAAGTGCAAAGGAGAAGATGTCCAGGTTCTCCGCCATCCGTTCCTCGGTGCTGGCCTTGGGAATAACTGTGTGGCCGGACTGGACATGCCAGCGAAGCACCACCTGCGCCGCGGAACGTCCAATACTGCCGGCGATTTCCTGCACAGACGGATCCTCCAGGAGGGCCCCCCGCCCCAGCGGACTCCAGGCAACGGTGCGGATGCCGTTCGCTTCATGGAACTCCCTCAGTTCCCGCTGTGCCAACCAGGGGTGCAGTTCCACCTGGTTGACAGCCGGAACCACAGAGGCGGAACCCATAAGTACTTCAAGGTGTTCGCGGTTGAAGTTGGAGACCCCGATTGCCCTGATCCGCCCCTCGGAATAGAGCTTCTCAAGGGCCTTGTAGGTTTCGGCGAAAAGGCCGCGCTCCGGGCACGGCCAGTGGATCAGGTAAAGATCCAGATAATCGAAGCCCAGCTTCTGCATCGAGGTGTCGAAGGCGCGCAGGGCGGCCTCGTAACCATGATCCGTGTTCCACACCTTGGAAGTGACAAAAAGGTCTTCGCGGACTACATGGCCGGCGTCGGTGAAATTGCGCACCGCCTTGCCCACGCCCTCTTCGTTCCCGTACAGAGCCGCGGTGTCAATGTGCCGGTAGCCCAGGGAGAGGGCGGCGCTGACCAGCGGCGCTGCATCCTCTGCGGGAACCTTATAGGTTCCGTAGCCCGCCTGGTCCATCAGTACGCCGTTGTTCAGTGTCAGTTTTGGTGCCGGATCCATGATGCAACTCTACCGAGGACGGCCGGACGTGCGCTCGTGCCGGGCCGCGTGTACGGTGAAGACCCTGTAAACGCCCGCTGACAAGCAGTTTCCCTAAAGCCATGGCGTTTCTTGAAAAAGATTGATTGCATAGGGCCTTACAGTGCGCCGACAGGCTGCGGCAGGTGAAAATGCCCCCGTTCCATGCCGGTGCCCGTGGCGGGATTTGCATCCCTGATTACCCCCAGCAAAAAGGCACAACTAATGGATCGGAGTAGTCGATGGTGACTCTTGGAGAGGTTTTCGTCAGTGAAATGCTGGGTACAGCAGCACTGATAGTCCTGGGCTGTGGTGTGGTTGCCAACGTTGCCCTGGGCAAAACCAAAGGCAACGGCGGCGGCTTCCTTATGGTCAACTGGGGATGGGGCCTCGGCGTGTTCGCCGGCGTCTATCTCTCCGTGATGTCCGGGGCCCACATCAACCCGGCCGTGACGGTTGGCGTCATCACCGGCGGAGCGGAGGAATTCGTTCCGGGCGTGGCGGTAACCATTGGATCCACCCTCACCTACTTTGGCGGGCAGATGCTCGGCGCCATCATCGGTGCCTTTGTTGCCTGGCTCGCCTACAAGAAGCAGTTCGACGAAGAGCAGGATCCGGCGAACATCCTCGGTGTGTTCTCCACCGGTCCGGCCATCCGGTCCTACGGCTGGAACGTCGTCACTGAAGTTGTTGGCACGTTCATGCTCGTGTTCGTGATCGTCGCCTTCGCCGGGACCCCTACGGAGATCGGTCCGCTGGCCGTTGCCCTGCTGGTGGTCGGCATCGGCGCCTCACTCGGCGGCCCCACGGGGTACGCCATCAACCCGGCCCGTGACCTCGGGCCCCGTATCGTCCACGCACTGCTGCCCATCCGCCACAAGGGAAACAGCGACTGGGCGTACTCCTGGGTTCCGGTTGTTGGGCCGCTGATCGGCGGCGCCTTGGGCGGCTGGGCCGGTGGCATCATCCCGCTCCCCGAAATCGTCTAGCAGTTCTCCGTCCGCACAGCCCCGAATCTCAAAGGAGAGTCCCACGTGACCGACAGCAAACCCCAGTATGTGATCGCAATCGACCAGGGCACTACCAGCAGCCGGGCCATCGTCTTTGACCATGACGGCAGGATTGTGTCAACCGGCCAGAAGGAACACGAGCAGATCTTCCCCCGTGCGGGCTGGGTGGAGCACGACCCGATGGAGATCTGGACCAACGTCCGCGAGGTTGTTGGCACCGCCCTGTCCAAGGCGAACCTGACCCGGCATGACATCGCCGCCGTCGGCATCACCAACCAGCGCGAAACCGCCGTGGTGTGGGACCGCAATACCGGCAAGCCGGTCTACAACGCGATTGTCTGGCAGGACACCCGCACCCAGCCCATCGTGGACGAGCTGGCCCAGGAAGGCGGGCTGGACCGCTTCAAGGACACCGTAGGGCTGCCTCTGGCCACCTACTTCTCCGGGACCAAGATCAAGTGGATCCTGGACAACGTCGAGGGCGCCCGCGAAAAGGCGGAGAACGGCGACCTCATGTTCGGCAACACCGACTCCTGGGTCACCTGGAACCTGACGGGCGGAACCGACGGCGGTGTGCACATCACCGACGTTTCCAACGCGTCCCGCACCATGTTCATGGACCTGGACACCCTGACTTGGGACCAGTCCATCCTGGACGTTTTTGGGGTGCCTGCCTCCATGCTTCCGGAAATCCGTTCTTCCTCGGAGATCTACGGCACGGTGCACGGCTCCCAGCTGCTGCGCGAAACCCCGGTGGCCGGCATTCTCGGCGACCAGCAGGCGGCCACCTTCGGGCAGGCAGCCTTCGGCGTGGGCGATGCCAAGAACACCTACGGCACCGGCAACTTCCTCATCTTCAACACCGGTGAGGAAAAGGTCATGTCCGAGAACGGCCTGCTGACCACCGTTGCCTACAAGATCGGCGACGCCGCTCCCGTGTACGCCCTGGAAGGCTCCATCGCCGTCACCGGCTCGCTGGTGCAGTGGCTGCGGGACAACCTGGGCATCATCAACAGCGCCCCGGAAATTGAGCAACTTGCCAGCGCTGTGGAGGACAATGGCGGCGTCTACATTGTTCCGGCGTTCTCCGGCCTGTTCGCACCGCACTGGCGGTCCGACGCCCGCGGCGCAATCGTGGGACTGACGCGGTTCGTGAACAAGAACCACATTGCCCGCGCTGCCCTGGAATCCACCGCTTTCCAGACCCGGGAAGTCCTGGACGCCGTCAACGCAGACTCAGGCGTTCCGCTCACCGAACTGCGGGTCGACGGCGGCATGGTGGCCAACGATGCACTGATGCAGTTCCAGGCTGACATCCTGGGCGTGGACGTAGTCCGTCCCGAGGTTGTAGAAACCACCGCGCTGGGTGCCGCCTACGCGGCCGGACTCGCAGTTGGTTTCTGGAACGACACGGAAGAGCTCGCCGCGAACTGGAACGAAGGCAAGCGCTGGACTCCGAACATGGATGAGGAGGAGCGCAACCGGCAAATGCGGCTGTGGAGCAAAGCCGTGACCCGCACGTTCGACTGGGTGGACAAGGACGTCCTGTAGCTCGCTGGGATGTTCATTCTGTGAAAACGGCTCCCCGCGCCCTCTGGTGCGGGGAGCCGTTTTTTGCGTGTGGAATGCCGGAGTGTCCTGTTTGACCTGTGGGAATACATCCCGGTAGCGTTCGGTCAGCATCAATGGTGATGCACATCACGTAGGCAGGTTTGAGTGTTCCAAACATCCCAGAATGTCCCAACGGACCGGCAGATGCTGCCGGTTGCCGTGATCGGTGCCGGCCCCAGCGGACTGGCCGCGCTCAGGGCGCTCACCCGGCGCGGTCTGGACGCGGTTGGTTTCGAAGCGCACAGCGATGTGGGCGGGCTCTGGAACATCGGCAACCCCGCCAGCACCGTCTACGAGTCAGCGCACCTGATTTCCTCCCGAACCACCACAGAGTTCGCTGAGTTTCCTATGCCGCCAGGCACGCCGGACTATCCGGGCCATCGGCATCTGCGCCGGTACTTCCGCAGCTATGCCGACGCCTTTGGGCTCACCGGGCGTATCCGGTTCAGCACGCGGGTTATTAGTGCCGTACCCGGGGCGAACGACGCCTGGGACCTCACCTGGGAAGGGCCGGACGGGACGGGCAGCGGCCGCTTCAGCGCCGTCGTTATTGCCTCCGGCACGCTGCACACGCCGTTCCTGCCATCCTTCCCGGGGGAGTTCGCCGGGGAAATCCGCCACTCAGCGCAGTACAAGGATGCGGCTGACCTTGCCGGCAAACGCGTGCTGATCGTGGGTGCGGGAAACAGCGGCTGTGACATCGCCGTAGACGCCGTGCACCACGCCGCGGCCGTGGACATCAGCGTCCGGCGCGGCTACTACTTCGTGCCGAAGTACGTCTTTGGCAGGCCGACTGACACCCTTAACCAGGGCAAGCCCCTGCCGCGGCCGCTCAAGCAGTTCCTGGACAAGCGGCTGCTGCGCATGTTCACCGGCGATCCGGTGTGCTTCGGCTTCCCGGAGCCCGATTACCGGATTTACGAGTCCCATCCCGTGGTCAACTCCTTGATCCTTCATCATCTGGGCCATGGTGATCTGTCCGTGAAGCCGGACATCGCCCGTCTGGAGGGATCCACCGTGCATTTCCGGGACGGCACGTCAGGGGAGTACGACCTGCTGCTCTGCGCCACCGGCTATGTGCTCAGCTATCCGTTCCTGTCAAAGGAGCTGCTGGGCTGGTCCGGCGCGTCGCCGCAGCTATACCTGAATATTTTCAGCCGCCAGGCACGGAACCTGATGGTGGTAGGCATGGTGGAAGCTTCGGGTCTCGGCTGGGAAGGCAGGTACCGTCAGGCCGAGCTGGTGGCCGAATATCTCACAGCCCAGCTAATCGATCCCGCTGCGGCGGCAGCGTTCGACGCCGTACTGGCCGGCCCGTCGCCTGATGTCACCGGCGGCTACCGCTATCTGGGTCTGGACCGGATGAGCTACTACGTGAACAAGGATGCCTACCGGGCAGAGCTGGAAGCGCACCTCGCACGGTTGGGCGACCAGGCGGCCTTCCCGGCACCCGCGGAGGTGAACCGCTGATGCCCATTGACGACGTCGTACTCAACTTCTCGCCAGGATCACTGGTGATCCTGAACGTGGTCCTGGCTGTGATCATCCTGGGCATCGCCTTGGAGGTGCGTCCCGCCGACTTCCGCACGGTAGCCCGGAGCCCGAAGGCGATCCTGCTGGGGATCGCCGCGCAGTACCTCCTGTTGCCGGCCGTGACCGTGGGTATTGCGCTGGCGCTGAAGGTTCCGGCCTCCATAGCGCTGGGAATGATCCTGGTGGCCTGCTGCCCGCCGGGCGGTATTTCGAACGTGCTGACCCACCGCGCCCACGGCGATGTGGCGCTCTCCGCGTCCATGACTGCCGTATCCAACCTCGTGGCGATTGTCGTGATGCCGCTCAACGTGGCGTTCTGGGCTGCGCTGAGCCCCTCCACGGATTCGCTGATGCGGGACTTCTCCCTGGACCGGGGCGGGATGCTGATCCAGGTCCTGCTGATCATTGGGGTGCCCTTTGCGCTGGGCATGCCGCTGGCCCGCCGGTTTCCCGAGCTCACGGACCGGCTGCGGCCCTGGGTCCAGCGGATCGGCCTGGTGGCCCTGCTCGCCTTTATTGTTGCCGGCACCGCCAGCAACCTCGGCCCGCTGCGCGAGCACCTGGGCACCATTTTCCTGGTGGTAGCCCTGCACGACGCCGTGGCGCTGGCCGTGGGTTACTGGGCTGCCGCTGCGGTTCGGTTGGATGAAGCCAGCCGGCGGGCGGTGACGTTCGAGGTGGGTGCCCGGAACACCGGACTGGGCCTGGGGCTGACCCTGACCTTCTTCTCCGGACTGGGCGGGATGGCCATGGTTGCCGCCTGGTGGGGGATCTGGGACATTCTGGCCGGACTGGCGCTGGCCGCCTGGTGGCGCCGGCGGGATGCCCGAAAAGCCGCCAACACGCGGGAGGCAGCACTGTGACCCGGGTGTGTGTGACCGGAGGCAACGGGTTCCTGGGCAGTGCCGTCGTCTCCCGGCTGGCGGCAGATCCTGCCGTAAGCCACGTCCTGAGCCTGGATATCCGGAAACCTCTTCCCGAGCGTGAGATCGACGGCGTGGAGTACGCGCTGGCGGACATCAACGCTTCGTATCTGGACACTCTCCTGGCGGATCACCGCATTGACACGGTGGTCCACCTGGCGGCGATCGTGAACCCGGGACGGGATACGACCCGCGAGCAGGAGTACCAGGTGGATGTGGCTGGTTCGCAGAACGTGCTCTCCGCCTGCCTCTCGGCCGGGGTGAAGCACGTGGTCATCTCTTCCTCCGGCGCTGCCTACGGCTACCACCCGGACAACGCGGCATGGCTGAAGGAAGCCCACCCGCTGCGCGGCAATGACGAGTTTGCCTACTCCCGGCACAAGCGGCTGGTTGAGGAGGAACTGGACCGGCTCCGCACCGAGCATCCGGAACTGAGGCAGACCATCTTCCGGATTGGAACCATCCTGGGGGAGCGGGTTCGGAACCAGATCACCGCACTCTTCGACGCACCGCGGCTGCTGCGGGTGGCCGGCAGCGAATCGCCGTTCGTCTTTATCTGGGACCAGGACGTTGCGGATGCCATGGCCCAGGCCGTGGTCACCGGACGGACCGGAATTTTCAACGTGGCCGGCGACGGCGCCCTGACTGTCCGCGAAATAGCGGAACTGATGGGAAAACGGACACTTCCGGTTCCTGCGCCGCTGCTCGCCGCCGGTCTGTGGCTGGGGCAGAAACTTAAACTAACTGTCCACGGGCCGGAACAGCTGCGGTTCCTGCGCTACCGGCCGGTGCTGGACAATACGGCCCTCAAGGAGGAATTCGGGTTTAGGCCCAGCCGGACCAGCCGGGAGGCGTTCCTCGAGTTTAGGGCTGCCAGGGAAGCCGCCGGCCGGGCCGCCGGAACTGGCTAGAAGTAGCTCACACCGTTGGTCTTAAACGGGAGTCCCAGTCCGCCGGCGACTTCCGTGACAACCTCGGGGCAGAAAAAGTACCACTTCAGTTCAGCGACCAGCGGGGCACCGAAGGCAGGCCGCACCCGCAGGACGTCGGAGACCACCTCCGTGGTCCCGGGGGCATCCTTTTGCCGCTCCCACATGAGGATGATGTCCTCGCAGTCGAAACGATGGACTGTGGACCGGTGGAATTCCACCGCGTCCGGGCCGAACGTGTCGCTCAGGGATCCGCCGCGGATCTCTTCATGCCCCGTCTCAGTGGCATTGCCCACCACCTCGGATCGTCCGCTTCCCAGGAACAGGGACACCATGGCGTCGATGTCTTAGGCATTAAACGCGGCTGCAAGCCGCTGCACCAGTTCTTCATGTCCGGGTTGCGGGACAGATGTCGTGGTTCCGGCCGGAACGGTTCCGGTGGAGTGCCCGGCAGAGTCCGTACGCGCTGCCTGCAGTGCCGTCCTGCCGCGGTGCAGGGCGGACTTTACGGCGCCGGGAGTCGTCTCCAGCATCTCGGCAATATCAGCCAGGGGATAGGAGAAAACATCCTTAAGGACCACACACGCGCGTTCTCGCGGCGGCAGCAGGTGCAGCAGCTGACGCAGCGCGGACTCGACCGCGAGGTTCACCAGGGGATCCGGTGCGCCGTCATCCGCAACGTCGGCAGCGGAATCTGTCCACTCAACTCTCATCCTGCTGCTGCGGCGCACGGCGTCGATCCACGTGTTGGTGGCGATCCTGATGAGCCATGCTTCGGGATTTCTAATTGGCTCATACCGCCGTGATGCTTCTGCGAGGGCCTTGGTCAGGGTTTCCTGCAGCAGGTCCTCCGCATCCCACACGGTTGAGGTCAGGCTGCGGCAATACGCATAGACCGACGCCCTGGCAGGTTCCACAGCCAGCAGGAAGTCCCGGCGGGCCTCACGCAGACTTCTCCTGTTTTCTGCCAGATCGGCTGTTTCGTTCGTTAAACCGGGCTCGAAGTCCATTCCCGCAGTCATTGCATCCCCTCGCTCTCCGCCTCCTGCGGTGACTCATGAACAGCATGGCACTGCGCCATGCCCTTATCGGGTAGACGCACAGGCAGGCCCAAAAGATACGCTGCAGCCGGCACCATCTTCAGCGGGCCCCTCTGCCTTGCCTGGGGACAGCGCCCACTCCGTCCGTTACCGGCCTGCGGCGGGCACCGCCGTCGGGCGCTGCCTGTTGTAAAGTGGAGAAATGACCGCTTTGCTCAACCTTAGATAGCCGCGTTTGCAATCAAACGCGGCAGCCCCTTGCATTTGACGAGGGGCTTTTGTGTGTCTGGGGAAGAGTCAACAGCGCAGGCGGAACCGGCGGCACGCCGGAGGCCGCGGATCACCAGGATTTCTTGAGGACAGAGGCGAAGCATAGTGAGCACGCAGTCACAGACTGACCAGTCGGAAGAGGCCGTATACAGTTTCGCGGCCATGGAGAAGAAGTGGCCGGCTGTCTGGGACGACCTCGGCGTTTTCACCCCGGCCGACGACGGCTCGAAGGAACGCCGCTACGTCCTGGACATGTTCCCTTACCCGTCCGGCGACCTGCACATGGGCCACGCCGAAGCGTTCGCGATGGGCGACGTCGTTGCCCGCTACTGGCGCCAGCTCGGCTTCGACGTGCTGCACCCGATCGGCTGGGACTCCTTCGGCCTGCCCGCGGAAAACGCCGCGATCAAGCACAACGCCCATCCCAGCGAGTGGACGTACCGCAATATTGACACCCAGGCCGGGTCCTTCAAGCGGTACGCCATCAGCGTCGACTGGTCCCGCCGCCTGCACACCTCGGATCCCGAGTACTACCGCTGGACGCAGTGGCTGTTCACCCGCTTCTACGACCGCGGTCTGGCCTACCGGAAGAACTCCCCGGTCAACTGGTGCCCGAAGGACCAGACAGTGCTGGCCAACGAGCAGGTAGTCAACGGCGCCTGCGAACGCTGCGGCACGCAGGTCACCAAGAAGGCCCTGAACCAGTGGTACTTCAAGATCACCGACTACGCTGACCGGCTGCTGGACGACATGGACCAGCTGAAGGGCCACTGGCCCGAGCGCGTGCTGGCCATGCAGAAGAACTGGATTGGCCGTTCCGAAGGCGCCCACGTCCGGTTCGCCATCGAGGCTGCCGGCAACAAGCCCGAAGAACAGGTCACCGTCTTCACCACCCGCCCGGACACCCTCTACGGAGCAACGTTCTTCGTGGTGGCCGCGGATGCGCCGCTGGCATTGGATCTGGTGGACGACGAGCACTGCGAAGCCCTGCTCCAGTACCGCGAGGACGTGAAAGCGCTCTCCGACATCGAACGGCAGGCAACTGACCGTACCAAGACCGGTGTCTTCACCGGCCGCTACGCGGTCAACCCGCTCAACGGCGAGAAGCTGCCGGTCTGGGCAGCCGACTACGTGCTGGCCGACTACGGAACCGGCGCTATCATGGCCGTGCCCGCCCACGACCAGCGCGACCTGGACTTCGCCAAGGCTTTCGACCTGCCCGTGCGTGCAGTCCTGGACACCGGCGAAGAAGACCCCGCAGTTTCAGGCACCGCCACCACCGGCGAAGGCACCCTGGTGAATTCCGGTGAGCTGGACGGCCTGCCGAAATCCGAAGCTATTCCCGCTGCCATCCGGATCCTGGAGGAAAAGGGCACCGGCGAGAAGTTCGTCAACTTCCGGCTGCGCGACTGGCTGCTTTCCCGCCAGCGTTTCTGGGGCACTCCGATCCCCATCATTCACTGCGAAAAGTGCGGCGAAGTTCCCGTTCCCGATGACCAGCTGCCCGTCACCCTGCCCACCGGGCTCAAGGGCGAGGCACTCGCCCCGAAGGGCACCTCCCCGCTGGCCTCGGTGGAAGAGTGGGTCAACGTTTCCTGCCCGTCCTGCGACGGACCGGCCAAGCGGGACACCGACACCATGGACACCTTCGTGGACTCGTCCTGGTACTTCATGCGCTTCGTTTCCCCGCACTTCACCGAGGGTCCGTTCGACCCGGAGGCAGTCCGGAACTGGATGCCCGTGGGCCAGTACGTGGGCGGGGTCGAGCACGCCATCCTGCACCTGCTCTACTCCCGGTTCTTCACCAAGGTGGTCAAGGACATGGGCCTGATCGAGGCCGATGAACCCTTCACCGCGCTGCTGAACCAGGGCCAGGTCCTCAACGGCGGCAAGGCCATGTCCAAGTCGCTGGGCAACGGCGTGGACCTGGGCGAACAGCTGGACAAGTACGGCGTCGACGCCGTGCGCCTCACCATGGTCTTCGCTTCCCCGCCGGAAGACGACGTCGACTGGGCGGACGTTTCGCCGTCGGGCTCTGCGAAGTTCCTGGCCCGCGCCTGGCGCCTCGGCCAGGATGTGGCCTCGGAGCCGGGCGTGGACTTCGCCGCCGGCGACAAGAAGCTGCGTTCGGTTACGCACCGCACCATCGCCGACGCAACTGAACTGCTGGATGCCGGCAAGTTCAATGTGGTGATCGCCAAGCTGATGGAACTGGTCAACGCTACCCGCAAGACGATCGACGCCGGCGCCGGTGGAGCGGATCCCGCTGTCCGCGAAGCTGCCGAAGCAGTGGCCGTGATCCTGAGCCTCTTCGCCCCGTACACGGCCGAAGATCTCTGGAACGCCCTGGGCCACCCGGCATCCGTCGCCAACGCAGGCTGGCCGGCCGTCGATGAGTCCCTGCTGGTGCAGGACACGGTCACCGCGATCGTCCAGGTCAAGGGCAAGGTCCGCGACCGTCTGGAAGTTCCGGCAGACATTACCGAAGACGCCCTGCGCGAGATGGCGCTGGCTTCGGAGCAGGTTCAGCGCACGCTCGACGGCGCCGGAATCCGCACCATCATCGTGAAGGCACCCAAGCTCGTGAACATCGTGCCTGCCTAAGCATGATGGACTGGGCGGCGCTGCGCGGACGGTGGTTTAAGTCCCGGGAGACCGGGGCCGCTGAGCCTGTCTCCCGTCCGCGCGTCGCCGTCGTCACCGACTCCTCGAGTTCCCTGCCCGATGGGTGGGCAGAGACGCCAGCCCTGGCTGCGCTGGTCAGGGTGGTCTCAATGCCGGTGATGATCGGGGACCAGATTTACGGCGAAGGTACGGACCGGATGATCGGTGCCCTCGCGCTGGCTTTGGCCCAGGGCCAGGAGGTGCGCACCTCACGGCCTGCTCCGGGGCAGTTTGAGGATGCCTACGCGGAGCTGGCAGCAGCCGGGTTTGAAGCGGTGGTCTCGGTGCATCTTTCCTCCAAGCTGTCGGGGACTGTCGATTCTGCGCGGCTGGCTGCCCGGTCTGCAAGCGTGCCCGTCGTGGTTGTGGATACTGCTTCGGTGGCGATGGGGCTGGGCTATGCGGTGCAGGCTGCGGCCCGTGCGGCTCTGGCCGGCGGTGAGGCGGCCGACGTCGCTGCTGCCGCCCGCGCCAGTGCGGAGGCCGCCCACATTCTCTTTTACGTGCCCAGCCTTGAGCAGCTGCGGCGCGGCGGCCGGATTGGTGCCGCCGCAGGCTGGTTTGGCACTCTGTTTGCGGTGAAGCCGATCCTCGCGATCCGGGACGGCCTGGTGGTTCCGCTGGAACGGGTGCGGACCGCGCCGAAGGCCCTGGCGCGGCTGGAGGAACTTTCCCGGGAGGAACTCTCCCGGCGTTCCGGTCCGGTGCATGTTGCCGTCCACCACTTCGGCAACGAGGCTGAGGCTGAAAGGCTGGCTTCTGCGGTGATCCGTGAGGTTCCCGAAGCGGATGTAAGGCTGTGTCCGCTGCCGGCGGTTCTTGCCGCGCATGCCGGGCTGGGTGTGCTGGCAGTGGCCATTGCGCCGAGCCCTGGGATGGTTGCCGGCAGCGCCG
>JBELYP010000055.1:0-19899 GCA_040273995.1 Arthrobacter sp. | reverse complement strand
GGGGCATGTGGCCGTGGTGGACGGGTTCGCGGTGTATGACCAGATCTACACGGACCGGCAGTTCCGCCGGCAGGGATTGGGCAGCTATGTGATGCGGGCACTGACTGCCGTGGCTCTGGAACACGACGCCGAGACCGGGCTGCTGATCTCTCCCGAGACCGGCCTGGAGCTGTACCGGTACCTGGGCTGGGAGTCCCTGGCGAGCGTCATGATGTTCGAGCCGCGGCTGTAGATTTCGCCCGCCGCGGACCACACCGGTTCCGTGTCCCGGGCTCCCGGGTACCGGTGGGAGAATGGCCGCGTGGCCATTTCTGATTCCCTGATCCCGCTGCTCGGCGGCGGAGCCGACCCGGAGCAGCTGGTCCACATCCACCAGATTCCGGCGAGGGAAGCCAAGACCGTGTCCTGGCCCGCATGGGTCCACCCTGACCTGGTGGCAGCGTATGCGTCCCTGGGCGTGCACTCCCCCTGGCAGCACCAGGCCGAGGCAGCGGACTGTGCCCATGCCGGACAGCACACCATCATTTCCACCGGTACCGCGTCCGGCAAGTCGCTGGCCTATCAGCTGCCGGTCCTGGATGAGATCCACCGGACTGCGCTGGATGACCGGATCTCGCTGGAGCCCGCCGGGTCCGTGGCCCTCTATCTCTCCCCCACCAAGGCGCTGGCCGCGGACCAGCTGGCCGCCCTGAACTCTCTGCATCTCCCGACGCTGCGGGCCGAAACGTACGACGGCGACACGGATCCGGGTGCCCGCCGCTGGATCCGGGATCACGCCAACATGGTGCTGGCGAACCCGGACATGCTGCACTTTGGTGTGCTCCCGAACCATGCCTGGTGGGCGCGGTTCTTCCGCCGGCTGAAGTATGTGATCATCGACGAGGCACACAGCTACCGTGGCGTGTTCGGGTCCAACGTGGCCAACCTGATGCGCCGGCTGCGGCGGATCTGTGCCTATTACGGTGCGGACCCGGTGTTTATTGGAGCCTCTGCCACCTCGGCGGACCCCGCCCAGTCCTTCGGCCGGCTGATCGGCAGCGAGGTACAGGCGTTCACCCGCGATTACTCCCCGCACGGCGCCACCACCGTGGCCCTGTGGGAACCGCAGCTCACCGATGGCAAGGGCGAAAACGGTGCCCGCGAGCGCCGCACGGTGATTGCTGAAACCTCGGATCTGCTGGCCAACCTGGTCTCCGCCCAGGTACGGACCATTGCCTTCATCAAGTCCCGCCGGGGCGCTGAGACCATTGCCACCATTACCCGGCGGCTTCTGGATGAGGTGCACCCCTCGCTTCCGGACCGGGTGGCTGCCTACCGTTCGGGGTACCTGCCGGAGGAGCGCCGGGCCTTGGAGAACCAGCTGCGCAGCGGTCAGCTCCTGGGCATTGCCAGCACCTCCGCCCTGGAACTGGGCATCGACATTTCCGGGCTGGACGCGGTGCTGGTGGCCGGCTGGCCGGGAACCCGTGCGTCCCTGTTCCAGCAGATTGGCCGCGCCGGTCGGTCCGGGCAGGACGCCCTGGCCGCCTTTGTGGCCAGTGACGATCCGCTGGATACCTACCTGGTGCACCATCCGGAGGCCATTTTCGATATTTCCGTTGAAGCTACCGTCTTCGACCCCTCGAACCCGTACGTGCTGGGCCCGCATTTGTGTGCGGCAGCGGCCGAGCTGCCGTTGAAGCCGGAGGAACGCGGGATGTTCGGTCCTACGGCCGCCGGCCTGCTGGATTCGCTGGTGGAGCAGGGGTACCTGCGGCGACGCCCGGCCGGGTGGTTCTGGACCCATGCGGATAGCGCCGCATCGATGGTGAACCTGCGAGCAGCGGGCGGCGGGCCGATCAACATTGTTGAGGCAGAGACCGGGACGCTGCTGGGCACTATGGACGGTGCGCAGAGCCAGTACCAGGCCCACACCGGGGCGGTATATGTGCATCAGGGGCAGACCTTCCTGGTGGAGGAGCTGAACGAAGCGGACCACTGTGCCGTGGTAACCCGGGCCAACCCGGAGTTCTACACGCAGGCCCGGGACATCACCCAGATTGAGGTGATGGAGACCGAGCGCTCCGCGCAGTGGGGCGAGGTGCAGGTGTGCTTCGGCACTGTGAAGGTGACAACGCAGGTGGTCTCCTTCCAGCGCAAGGCCCTGATCTCCAACGAGATCCTTGGTGAGGAGCCGCTGGAGCTGGAGGCCAAGGAACTGTTCACCAAGGCCGTGTGGTTCATCATTGACGAGAAGCTGCTGCTGGGCGCCGGCCTGGCTGCGGCTGATTTCCCCGGTTCGCTGCACGCCGCCGAGCACGCCTCGATCGGTATGCTGCCGCTGGTGGCCACCTCGGACCGCTGGGACATCGGCGGTGTTTCCACCGCCCTGCACGCCGATACGGGGAAGCCGACCATCTTTGTGTACGACGGGCATCCCGGCGGCGCGGGTTTTGCCGAGCGGGCCTACGAGGCAGCCACCATCTGGCTCGCCGCTACCCGGGATGCGATCCGGGCCTGCGAGTGCGACGGCGGCTGCCCCTCCTGCGTGCAGTCCCCCAAGTGCGGCAACAAGAACAACCCTCTGGACAAAAAGGGAGCTGTCACCCTCATCGAGGTGCTGCTGGCGAACGCGCCGGACGCCGGGATAGGTGGCGGCGGACCGGCCCGTGCTTCCGCGGAGGCTGGCCAGGGCAACAGAGGGACACCGGAGTGAACGCTGACGGTCACGGTTTCCTCCCCCGGAACAGGGGTGCAGCGCACAACCTCTGCCTGGTTTCTGACGGCGACTTCAGCCGCCACTGCGCAGGCATCCCCGGTCCTTAGACCGCGCAGGGCGTCCGCCCCCGCGAGGGCTGCGAGGTTGGCAGCCGTGCCTGCCCGGGCTCCAGCTACCGCTGCCGCAGACAACAGCGCGGCAGCCAGTACGAGCGTGATGGTTCCCAATGCGATGCCCAGCATCAGCACCGTTCCGGCTCCGGCATCACTCCGGGAGCCCGCCTGGCAGTGCCGCGTCATGGGTCCTCCTGCGGGGCCACGGCCTCGGCTGAAAGGGTGAGGGGCAGCAGCTCAAGGAGCGGGGCCCTGAGAGCGGACTCTACCCGGACGTGAACCCAGCCTTCGCCCTCGGACAGCTCGAGTACCGCTCCGGCACCGGCAAGGCGTGCGACGGCACCGGCCGCCTCAGCGCTGTCCCCCCGCATCACCAGCCGGGCTGCTGCACCAGCGGCTTCCTCCAGCCGGAGCTGCGTCAGCCCCGCGGCGGCACCAGTCAGCAGAGCTGCCAGCAGAATCGCCACCGCAGGCATCGCGACCGCAAGTTCCGCAGTAACGGCCCCCATGTCGCGGCCTGAAGAACCTGCCTTACCCGAAGCTGAGCGCGGCACGGATCAGCGACATCAGCAGCTCCCGCACGTCTCCACTGCTCAGGACGGCCACAAGCAGAGCAGCAAAAGCGACGGCGGCCAGGGTGGCAATTGCATATTCCGCGGTGGCCATGCCCGCTTCACGGTCCTGGGCCGGGATGTGTCTGGGCTGCGGCAGCGGGATCACCTTGGCCAGAGGAGGCTGTTCCCCGGCCGCGTTCGCTCGGGTGTGGGCATCCTTTGGCGCAACGCGAAGCCCTGGGTGTCCAAGATTTGTCTCCGGTGCGGAGGTTTGTCCTGCTCCGGCGGAGCGGGTGAACAGAGCTGTTGGTTCGAGCGGCAGGGACGACATTGGGAACTCCTCGTTGGGTGGATTACGTCTTGTTGGTGGATTGCGGCCATGAACCGGCGGTTCTTGGTCCATTGAGTCTGGCGGGGGAAGCGTCCCGCCAGGAGGCCAATCCCTCCGCCTCTGGAAAATCTGTTGCTGCCAGGCGGCTTGTGGAGGAGATCAGAATCTTTGCCGCAGCGCCGTCCACCCGCTGGTGCAGTTTCTAGAACTCCGGTATCAGGGCCAGCAGCAGCGGAACTACTGTGAAACAGAGGAAAGCAGGCAAGGCGCAGAGCCCCAGCGGCAGGACCAGATGGATGCCAAGTGCTGCCGCCCGGCGTTCGGCTTCACGGGCCCTCCGCCGGCGAACCTGGGCTGCCTGAGCGTGAAGGACCTGCGCCGACGGAGCACCGCTCGAAGCCGCAAAAGTCAGCGCATCCCGCAGGACCGCTGCCTTCCGTGCCGCCGCCCGGGAGGGTTGCACTCCCCGGGGATCGGACAGATCCCACGCCTGTTCCCACGAAGCGCCCAGTTCCACGGCCGTAACCACTCGTCGCAGAACCGCATCCAGCGGGGACCCGGCGGCGTCCGAAAGCACCAGGAGCACGGTGTTCAAAGGACGGCCGGCAGAAAGCATGGCAGCGCAGAGATCAAGCATCAGCGCCGGATCCTGCAGGCCCGTCCCTCCCCGCTCCTCACTGGAGTCCCCTGCCGCAGCAGGACGCGGGCGGCCGTTGTTGCCGGGCAGCGGCACTGAGGGGGCCCCCGCCCACAGCAAGCCTGCAGCACCGAAAAGCAGAAGTCCCACTGCCAGTCCGGTCATTTCCCGCGCCTGGGTCTCATTCTCTTGCATCCTCCTCGGGCACAGCCCGGGAGATCAGCCGTCTGGACCAGATCCGTGCAATGAGGGCCAGCGCAGTACCGATCGCAGCCGCGGCCCAGCCCACCGGGCTCTGCGCAAGCACTGCCAGCGGATTGGTATCCAGCATGAACCCGAGTCCGAGCCCGGCCAGCGGCAGCCACGTGAGCAGCCGGACGGTGGCTCTTGGCCCGGACAAGGCGGAGGCGCGGGCAGCACGGGAATCCAGCAGTGCTTCCAGTCCCAGGGCATAGCGGTCCAGAATCCCGGCCAGTGGTGCCCCGCTCCGTTCAGAGGCCTGCACGCACGCGGCAAGATCTTCCCAGAACACGGCGTGCAGCCCGGATGATGCCTGCGCAGCCTGTTGAAGCACCGGTACGGGGCTGAGTCCCAGCGTTGATGCGCGGGCTGCACGCTCCAGCGTGGAAGATACAGGGTCACGGGAAGCCTCGCCCTGGGAGCCGGCGCTGAGCCTGGCAGCATCCGCCCAGAGCTGGGCGGGCGTGCGACCTGCGGTGAGCAGTCCCGCCAGCTGGTGCACGAGCAGCGGCAGCCGGTGCAGTTCGTCCTCGGAGGTTCGTCCCGGGCGGCGTCGGCCGCTCTGTTTCCCCGCATAGGGCCGGTCTGCGTGGCCGGGATTCCGGGGTCCGCTTCCGCAGTCCGGCCCACGCTCGCCGCGCCCGGATAACAGCAGCACCCAGGCGGCGGTGAGAAAGCCGGTGACCAAGACTGCTGTCACGCGGACACCCGTTTCCTGCGCCCACACCCGCGCAAGCACCACCCCCAGGCCGAGCCCGGCTGGGGACACGATCTCAAACTCACCGTGATCTTCCCGCAGCGAGCCGTGCGTGCAGTGTCTCCCACCCGGGGCCTGGGCGGGAGCTTCCTGCCCGGCAGTTCAGGGCAGTGAGGGCAACAAGTTCACCGTCCCCGGGGGAATCCAGGACGGCAATTTCGGCGACGCGGCGGCCCTCCGGGCCACGTTCAAGATGAATCACCGCGTCCAGCGCTCCCGTTGCCTGAAGTGCGAGTGCCCGTGCGTTGAGCCCGGCGAGCGCCCCGAGTGCTGCCAGCCTGGCAGGCACGGTGGCGGCGGCACTCGCATGGATGGTGCCGCCGGCGCCGTCGTGCCCCGTGTTCATGGCGGCAAGAAGTTCCCGCACTTCCGCGCCGCGGCATTCACCCACTACCAGGCGGTCCGGACGCATCCGCATGGCCTGCCGCAGCAGGTCAGGCAGGTCCACGGCACCGGCGCGTTCAATGTTCGTGTGCCGCGTCTGCAGGCCGATGACATGTGGGTGCCGCGGCAGCAGCTCAGCTGCATCCTCGATGAGGACCAGCCGCTCATCCGGTTCGCACAGGGAGAGCAGGCTGGACAGGAGGGTGGTTTTTCCGGTGCCGGTGGCGCCGCTGACCAGGAAATTCTGCCGGGAGGCAACGATCTTCCTCAGGACACCGGCACAGTGCTCATCCATCATTCCGCCGTCCTGCAGATCCTCCAGCGCGAAACTCTCTGCGGCCCGGAGCCTGATGGACAGCAGCGTGGAGCCGGTGGACACCGGAGGAAGGACTGCATGTACCCGGTATCCGCGCAGCTGCACGTCGGCGCAGGGGCACGAATCGTCGAGGCGGCGCCCTCCGGCGGCTATCAGCCGAACTGCCAGGCCCTGCACCTCTGTCTCAGATGAGAAGGTGACCCCCGTCCGGGACAGCCCTGAGCCGGTGTCCACCCACACCTCCTGCGGGCCGTTGACGAGGATGTCCGTCAGCCCCGGGATGCGGAGCAGTGCCTGAAGCGGGCCGAGTCCCTGCAGGTCTGCGTGGACCTGGTCCACTGCCCTCAGGCCGCCCTCCGAGCCGAGCAGCCGGCCGCTTGCATGAACCGCGGCGGCGAGCCGCGCTCCAGTGACCGGGACATCACCGGCCAGCATGTCTTCGCGGATCTGGTTGACCAGCCCTGCGGCGTAGGTTTCCCCGCCGCCGCCGGGCGGTCCGGTGCGCCGTGCCCGGCGTCCGGCCGCGCTCATGGTTCCATGCCCGGCACCGTCCCGGCAGCCGCCAGGACCCGGGTGACTGCCCGGCGGACGCGCCGTCGACGAACTTCCAGCAGCCGTCCGCCGTCGGAGGCAGCAGCCACGGAACGCAGCCAGGGAACGTACCCTGCCAGCTCGATGCCCAGCAGTGCTGCAGCCCGTACCTCGTCCATCCCTTCCGGGAGCGGTCCGCGGACAACGGCGAGGGTCTGCGGGATGCCGGGACCCAGTCCGTTCCACCAAGAACGGGCTGCCAGCAGGGCGGCGGTGCCGCCGCCCATGACGGCCAGGAGAACGTCGCTTTGTTCCAGCGCCCCGGAATGCCGCGGCGGGCGCGTCCCGAGGTCCAGGACTGTCAGTTCAAACGCAGCCCTCGCTGCCTGAAGGACAGCGGGCTGCACCTCGTCTTCCAGTCCTTCCGGTATCGGTTCACCCGCGCCGTGGCTCAATACGGCAAAACCTCCGGCATCCGGAAGCGCCGCCGCCAGCTGGGCCGGATTGACCGTACCCTCGACACCGGCCAGATCTGACCACCTCAGTCCGCCGGTTTCCGCCGCGCCGAGGCGGTACTCAAGTCCTCCTCCGCTGCTTCCGGCCTCCGCCAGCAGCACCTGCAGCCCGGCATCGGTAGCCTGCCGTGCCAACAGACAGGCCAAGGTTGAGGCACCGGCCCCGCCGAAGGTCCCCGCCACGCCCAGGATGCGTCCGGTTGGACCATTGCGGCGGGCCAGGTGTTCTGCCAGCCAGGCACCGGCCTCGGGCAGGACTGCCACCCCGTCCACTCCGTATCTTGCTGACTGGCGCCACGGTTCATCCGCCTGGAAACCTACACAGATGGTTTCCGTGCCCCGAACGGCACCCAGGACTCTTCCCTCGCGTTCAAGCGCGTGGACGTCCACGAGCAGAATGCCCGGTGAAAGGGACAGCGCCCCGGCAAGTGTCTCCGTGGTCTCCAGCGCAATGCCCGCGGCCACGGCAATCCGCGCCACTTCGTCCTGGAGCCGCTGGTTCCGGGGCAGCACCAGAACGGTATCCAGCCCCAGGTTCTGTTCGGGAGCATGCTGATCCGGCAGGGACCGCCTGGCCGGCGGGATCCAGGGAAGAGTGTCCGTCATGTGCTCCAGCGTCTGCCTCCGTCACCGGTCACGAGCCGCAGAGTGGGAAACCGTGGACGGAAAACAGCGGAACCGCCGCAGACCACCGGTGTGGAGGAAGAGACGCGCACCCGATGGGCGGTCTGCTCCTGTGCCCGGGATTGTCCCCGGGACAGGGAAGAATAAAGACATGCATTTTGTCCTTGCTCCCGGAGCTCCCGGCACCTGG
This sequence comes from Arthrobacter sp., assembly GCA_040273995.1. Taxonomy (GTDB): domain Bacteria; phylum Actinomycetota; class Actinomycetes; order Actinomycetales; family Micrococcaceae; genus Arthrobacter_B. The sequence continues at coordinate 12,009 of JBELYP010000055.1, read as the reverse complement.
GTCCTGCAGCCGGCCGACGCCGCCGGGGCACCCACCGCACCGGCCGCCGTCGTGCCTGAGGCCCGGCTGGCGGAAGCCGTGGCGTACGCGGAGCAGCAGCCGGTCCGCTGGGTCTGGGATCGGAGCCGGGACACCTACAGCAGGCTCCTGGCCGCCGGGATCAGCGTGGAACGCAGCCATGACCTCACCCTGTGCCGGGAGATCCTGCGCAACTCCGAATTCGCGGCCGAGACTCCCTACATAAAAGAGCTGCGGGCCCGCCGCCCGGAGGACGAACCGGACCTGACGCCCCGCCAGCTGCTCCCGCTGCCGCCGGCACCGGACCAGGGGTCCCTGTTCGAAGGGCTCGACGGCGCTGAATCCCTCGATCCCCGCGCCCGGCAGGCATCCCGCACGTTGGAGGAACTCACCGGGGAACTCCAGGACCAGCTGGCCGCCGTTGCCGGAAGCACCGAACGGCGCCGGCTCACCCTGCTGCTCGCCGCCGAATCCGCCGGCGGCCTGATCGCCGCCGAAATGGAGCACGCCGGCATTCCCTGGCGCCGGGACCTGCACGAAGCCATGCTGGAAGAACAGCTGGGACCGCGCCCGCCGGAAGGCCGCCGGCCGGCGAAGCTGGAAGCCGCAGCGGCCGAGCTGCGGGCCAAACTGGGCAATCCTTCGTTCAACCCCGACTCTCCGCAGGAACTCCTCCGCGCCCTGCACCGCGCCGGCATCGAAGTGCGTACCACCCGAACCTGGGAGCTGGAACAGCAGCACCACCCGGCCATCGAACCGCTCCTGCGCTATAAGAAACTGGCCCGGCTGCTTTCGGCCAGCGGCTGGACCTGGCTTGATGACTGGGTTCGGGACGGCCGGTTCCGCACCGAGTACGTGGTGGGCGGAGTGGTGTCCGGCCGCTGGTCCTCCCGCGGCGGCGGCGCCCTTCAGATCCCCAAATACGTCCGCGACGCCGTAAGACCGGATCCCGGCCACAAGCTCCTGGTGGCGGACGCCGCCCAGCTTGAGCCCCGCGTCCTGGCCGCCCTGGGACAGGATTCGGCGCTGGCCGCGGCTGCCCGCGGCAAAGACCTCTACCAGGGCATCGCGGACCAGGGTTTCAACGGCGACCGGTCCCTGGCGAAAGTGGCCATGCTCGGGGCGATGTACGGGGCGACCAGCGGTGAAGCCGGCCGGCTGATGCCCGTCCTGACCCGGAACTATCCGCGGGCGATCGCCGTGGTGGAACGCGCCGCACGCACCGGGGAAGCCGGCGGAACGGTGTCCAGCCGGCTGGGGCGCAGCACTCCCCCGGCCTCCGAACGGTGGCTCGCTTCGCAGCGCACGGCCTCGGCGGAGGAACAGCGCAGGGCCGATAGCCTCGCCCGCTCCCGCGGACGTTTCACACGGAATTTCGTGGTCCAGGGCACCGCTGCCGAGTGGGCCACCTGCTGGCTGGCGGGAATCCGGCGCCGGCTCCGGGCGGCGTCGGGTACCTCACCGGCGGGGCAGCTGGTGTTTTTCCTGCATGACGAAGTGATGCTCCATGTGCCTGCCGGGCGGGTCCGGGAAGCCGAGGCCATCGTCACCGAAGCCGCAGCCGAAGCCACGGAGCTGCTCTTTGGAAAGATTCCACTGGAGTTCCCGGTGGTGTGTGCCGCCGTCGACTCCTATGCGGAGGCCAAGTAACTACAGCGGCGGAACCATCTCCCGGGTCTCGTCCCACGGCTGGGTCCAGCCGAGCTGGTTGAACACCTCGTCCAGGAGCAGGGCGGTGAAGCCCCACACCACCACCCCGTTCACGAGGAACGCCGGCCCGCGGTGCTCCTGGCCGGCGCGGCCAAGCACCGTGGTGCGGCGGTTGGCCGGGTTCAGCAGGTCCGCCACGGGAACCCGGAACACCGACGCCGACTCGGCCTCATCCACCACATCCACCGGAGTGGGTTTGTCCCACCAGCCCAGGACCGGCGTCACCAGGAAGTTGCTCACCGGAAGCCCCACCTTGGGCAGGGTTCCCAGCACCCGCACACCGCTCGGGTCCAGCCCGGTTTCCTCGTTCGCTTCGCGCAGCGCCGCAGCCACCGCATCTGCATCGGTAGTGTCCACCCCGCCGCCGGGGAAGGCCACCTGGCCGGGGTGGTCGTTCAGAGTGGAGGCGCGCTCCACGAAGAGGACATCGAGGTCGTCCGGAACGGCGTCCGAATGAAACCGTGCCGGATGGTCATCGAGCACACCGAAGAGGATCAGCACCGCCGCTTCCCGGGCCACCGCCGGGTCCACGGCACGGGCAAGGAACCGCAGGTCGCGGCCGAACAATCCCCCGCCGCTGCTGACCAGATTGCCGAACGCTTCCAGCTGGGCTTGGGCGCTCATGCTTCGAGCCCGTAGCCGGCGGCCCGCAGCTGCGCCCGGGTTTCCGAGGCCATCATCCGGGCCAGCAGTTCCTCGCGTCCCGGGGCCAGCTCGTATTTGAGGAGCTTCCGCGCTTTGTCCGGATCCGTTTCGCCCTCCCCGTAGGACGGGCAGAGCTGCGCGACGGCGCACGCACCACACGCGGGCTTCTTGGCGTGGCAGACCCGGCGGCCGTGGAAAACCACGCGGTTGGACAGCGGCGTCCAGTCCTTGGGTTCAAAAAGCTCGGCAACATCCTGCTCCACCTTCACCGGATCCTTTGACTCGGTCCAGCCGAAGCGGCGGGACAGGCGCAGGAAATGGGTGTCCACGGTAATGCCCGGGACTCCGAAGGCGTTGCCGAGCACCACGTTGGCGGTCTTGCGGCCCACGCCGGCCAGCTTCACCAGGTCCTCGAGCTTGCTGGGCACTTCGCCGTCGTAATCATCCACAATCTGCGTGGCCAGCTTCTTGATCGCCGCGGACTTGGCCCGGAAAAAACCCGTGGGCCGGATCAGTTCCTGCAGCTCTGCCTCATCCGCCTCCGCGAGCGCGCGGGCATCGGGGTAGCGGGCGAAGAGGGCCGGGGTGACGGCATTGACGCGCACATCCGTGGTCTGGGCGGAGAGCACAGTGGCGATGAGCAGTTCGAAGGCGTTGGTGAAGTCCAGTTCCGCCACCGCATACGGGTACAGCTCCGCCAGCAGGCGGTTGATTTTCCGCGCGCGGCGCTTCAGTGCCAGCGGTGAGGCATCGTTGCCGGTTGGCATGTGGTGTCCTTCGCAGTCAACGATGCCCCGGCGCCTTGGACGGATCCTTGGCGCCGGGGCATCGATGGAGTGGTTGTGTCAGTGGCCCGAGCTGTCGTCGCTGACGCGCTCAATGTTGGTCAGGTCCCGCAGCACGCCGATCCGTCCGGTGCGCTTGTCCTGGACCAGGAACTCGTGTCCGCGGTCCTCCAGGCCCAGTTCCCAGTCGCCCGGGTAGAACATGAACAGCGGCAGGCCGGTGCGCTCGTCCACGATCTGCCGGGGCGTGCCGACGGCGAACCAGAAGGCCTCCACCACGTTCTCGTTCTCTTCCCGGGTGGCGGAGATGGACTCCTGGGACGAGGTGTTCGACGCCGCTGCCCCGCCCTGGACGGTGGGGTTTACCGTGGTGGCGGGCAGCGGATCCTGGCCGGTGGGGACATGGGCGTCACGGCCTGTCCCGGCGGTGCCGGAGCCGCGGCCAACGCCGGAGGCAGGCTCCGTCTTGCCGGCAGGTGAGGTGCCGGCTGCACCGGCCGCGGCTTCGGCCGGGGCGGCATCGGCGGCTGTGCCTGCGGCTGCGCCGGAAGTACCTGCGGCAGCACCGGCAGTTCCGGCGGCAGCTGCCGGCTTGGCGCCGTCGGGCTGTCCCGCACCGGAGGCTGCAGGACCCTGCCCTGCACCGGGCCGCTGCTGCGGCATTGCGCCGGTTGCCGGCGTGGCCTGCGGAACATCGCCGGTACCGGCGGCCTTGCCCTTGCCGAACATCCCTGCTCCGGGGCCTTCACCGGCAGCACCGGGTTTGGGTGCCGGAGCCGGCTTGGGCGCGTGGACCAGCGGCTTGGCATCCCGGGCAACGGGGTGCGCGGGAACCTCCGTGCGGTCGCTGAACTCGGCGGCGAACGGGGGGATGTGCGGCGCGAAAGTAGTTACGGCCAGCAGCGCCACGGAGCCGATCAGGCCCAGCAGGGAACCGACGCTGAAGACGTAGACAATCTGCAGAAAGAAGAAGATGGCCGCCAGCACCGCGATCACCGAGGCGAACTGGTCCAGGGACAGGGATCCGACGCGCAGCCGGAGGGACGGGGCCAGGCGGCGGGCGGCGAAGAGGCCAGCCACTACCAGGGGCATGATTATGCCAATCCCGACGTAGAAAAGGCTGAAGGCCGTCCACAGGTTCCGTCCGCTGCCCAGGGTGAAAGGCAGGACGCTTCCGATGAGCATCACGAGTACGGCGGAGCCCACAATGACATCCCGCAGTCCGAAGGGTCCGGCGACCGCGCGAATCCCTGATACCGGTTCAGCGCCCTGCGGGACTGCGGCTTCCGCGGCAGCGCGTTGCTCGTGTTCAGCGTGGGGCTGGTTCATTCTGTTCTCCGTTCCGACAGCAGCCATCCGGAAGGCGGGTGCGCCGACCGAGCAGGGCACCGCCACGGCGGCACCTCAAGCGGTTTGCTCTCAATAACAGCCTAGTCAACGCCGGCAGGCCAGACTACCGGTTCATCGCCGCGCCGGGAGTACGGGACTACCGTTTATCGCATAATTACCCCGTTTCACGGAGGCTGCTGTGACCGGTGCCACACCTTGGCTTCTGCCGCGTTAGGGTAAGGACAACATCATCAACAGCCCCGCCGGCCGGGCAGAAACCCGTCACCGGCGCCGGGTCCAAGCCAACGGAAAGGGTCCGCGATGTCTGAACAGCCTCCGGTCAAGCAGCACGGTGACGCACTGGAGAACCTTTACCACGAGCGCCGCAGCTTTCCGCCAAGCGCGGAATTTGCCGCCTCGGCTGTGGCCAAGCCGGAGCTCTACGAGGAAGCAGCGGCGTCCGGCCCGGAGTTCTGGGCCAAGCAGGCACGGGAACTGCTCAGCTGGGATGAGGACTTCACCCAGACCCTCGACTGGACCGATGCTCCCTTTGCCAAGTGGTTCGTGGACGGCAAGCTGAATGCTTCCTACAACGCCCTGGACCGGCACGTTGAGGAGGGCCGCGGAGACCGGGTGGCCATCTACTTCGAGGGCGAGCCCGGGGACACCCGTACCTACACGTACGCCCAGCTCACCGAGGAAGTGAAGAAGGCCGCCAACGCCTTCGAATCCCTCGGCGTCACTAAGGGCGACCGCGTTGCCGTCTACCTGCCCATGATTCCCGAAGCCGTGATCACCATGCTGGCCTGCGCGCGTATCGGCGCCGTGCACTCAGTGGTCTTCGGCGGCTTCTCCGCTGACGCCCTGCGCAGCCGGATCGACGACGCCGAGGCCAAGCTGGTCGTCACCGCGGACGGCTCCTACCGGCGCGGCAAGCCCAGCCTGCTCAAGCCCGCCGTTGACGAGTCCCTGGTGAAGGAGGGGCACACCGTCACCAACGTCGTCGTCGTCAAGCGCAACGGCGAGCCGGTTGAGTGGACCGAGGGCCGCGACGTCTGGTGGGACGACGTCGTCAGCTCCGCAAGCAGCGAGCACACCGCGGTGCCGCACGACTCCGAGCACCCCCTGTTCATCCTCTACACCTCCGGCACCACCGGCAAGCCCAAGGGCATCCTGCACACCACCGGCGGCTACCTCACCCAGACCGCATTCACCCACCGGGCGACCTTCGACCTGAAGCCGGAGAGCGACGTTTACTGGTGCACCGCCGACGTCGGCTGGGTCACCGGCCACAGCTACGTCGCCTACGCACCGCTGGTCAACGGCGCCACGCAGCTGATGTACGAGGGCACCCCGGACACCCCGCACCAGGGCCGCTGGTGGGAGCTGGTGGAGAAGTACAAGGTCTCCATCCTCTACACGGCTCCTACTGCCATCCGCACCTGCATGAAGTGGGGCCGTGACATCCCCGGCAAGTTCAACCTGGATTCCATCCGGGTGCTCGGCACGGTGGGCGAGCCCATCAACCCCGAGGCATGGATGTGGTACCGGCAGGTCATCGGCGCCAACGGCGGCAAGAAGGAGATCCCGGCGCCGATCGTGGATACCTGGTGGCAGACCGAGACCGGCGCGCACATGATCGCCCCCATGCCCGGTGTCACAGCCGCGAAGCCCGGCTCGGCGCAGGTACCGGTTCCCGGCATCTCCGTGGACGTCGTGGACGAGATGGGCGAACCGGTGCCCAACGGCTCCGGCGGCTTCCTGGTGGTCAAGGAGCCCTGGCCGTCCATGCTGCGCGGCATCTGGGGAGACCCGGAGCGTTTCAAGGACACCTACTGGTCCCGGTTCGACAACATGTACTTCGCCGGCGACGGTGCCAAGAAGGACGAGGACGGGGACATCTGGCTGCTGGGCCGCGTGGATGATGTCATGAACGTTTCCGGCCACCGCCTCTCCACCACCGAAATCGAGTCCGCTCTGGTCAGCCATCCTTCGGTCGCTGAAGCCGCCGTGGTCGGTGCCACTGATGACACCACCGGCGAGGCCGTGGTGGCGTTCGTGATCCTGCGCGGCAGCGCGAAGGACGACGACGACATCGTTACCACGCTGCGCAACCACGTGGGCAAGGAGATCGGCCCGATCGCCAAGCCCAAGCACATCCTGGTGGTTCCGGAACTGCCCAAGACGCGTTCGGGCAAGATCATGCGGCGCCTGCTCAAGGACGTTGCCGAAGGCCGTGAGCCGGGCGATTCCAGCACCCTGGCGGACAACACGGTGATGTCCCAGATCGCGGAGTCGCTGCGCAAGTAGCTGCCGCGCCACACACATCGAGATGACAGAAACTGCCGCCTGATACGGGCAGTTTCTGTCATCTCGTTTTGTAATTCCGCGGGATGAGGAACGGATTAGCCGACGACGGCGTCCACTTCCACCTCGATGTTGCCCCGGGTGGCGTTGGAGTACGGGCACACCTGGTGGGTTTCCTGGACCAGCTTGTCCGCCGTGGGCTAGTCAACGCCGGACATCTCCACGTGCAGGGCGACGGACAGCTGGAAGCCGCCCTCTTCCTTGGGGTGGATGCTGACCTCGGAGGTCACGGCGCTGTCGCTGATCTCGGCCTTGGCCTGGCGGGCGACCATCTTCAGGGCCGAGTGGAAGCATGCCGCGTAGCCGACGGCGAAGAGCTGCTCGGGGTTGGTGGCTCCGCCGGCGCCGCCCATCTCGGCGGGAACGGCGAGGTCGACTTCCAGCAGGCCGTCGCTGGTGCGGGCCTCTCCGTTCCGGCCGTCGCCGGTAGCCGTGGCAACTGCTGTGTAGATGGCGCTCATCGGGTTCTCCTTCGGGTAGGAACACTTGGCATGAAGAGCGGAGCTTTCCGCCGTTCTGCTAGTAGACTAACTAGTTAGTCTACTAATGGCCAGTCCCACGGACCGGCCTCCAGGGAGGTTCCAGTGGCAGTCCAGAATGCCGGCGGCGTGAGGCCGGTCCGCGAGCGCATCCTTGATGCCGCCACGGACGCCTTCTACCGCGAGGGGATCCGCGCCGTCAGCGCGGACAAGATCATTGCCGCCGCGGGCACCACCAAGGTGACCTTCTACCGGCATTTCTCCACCAAGGATGACCTGGTGGCCGCCTACCTCAACCGGCAGTCGGAGCTGATCCGCGAGGCGGCGGAGCATCTGCCCGCTGACCCCTGCGCGGCACTCGAAACCCTGGCCCGGGCCATGGGCACGGAGTCCTGCAGGCCCGGTTTCCGCGGCTGTCCGTTCATCAACGCGGCAGCCGAGTATCCGGCGAGCGACCACCCGGTACGAGCCGCCGTCGCCCGCCACCGCGACTGGTTCCACGCCCTGGTGGCCGGGCTTGCCGGCCGGCTGGGGGCGGAAAACCCGCAGCTCGCCGCAGACCAGCTGATCATGCTGCGCGACGGCGCCATGGTCCACGGCTATGTGGCGGATCCTGAGACGGTGGGGGCCTCCCTGCTCCAGGCCGGGCGGGCGGTGCTCCGGCAGCACCTTCCGAACAGCACCGCCTAGGCACACCGCTTCCGGCCGGAGCTGCCGTTCGGCGCAGAAAAGCGTCTCCGAACGGCCCAAACCGTGACGTTCAGCTCAACGATTGGCGAAAAGCTGCCGCCACCTAGCACAATCAGCACTTGTGTCTACTTCCTCCACAGCAGTGAACCCCGCCCAGCGTTCCCGGATGGCCCGCAGGGTCGCCGGCGCCTCCTTCGTCGGGACAGCACTGGAATCCTATGACTTCTACGTATTCGGCACCGCCGCCGCCCTGATCCTGAACCGGGTGTTCTTCCCGGACGTGGATCCGCTGACCGGCACGCTCCTGGCCTTCCTGTCCCTGGGCATGGGCTTTGTGGCCCGGCCGCTGGGCGCGGTGCTCTTCGGCCATATCGGGGACCGCGTGGGCCGGAAGAAGTCCCTCATCTACACCATCGTCCTGATGGGCCTGGCCACCGGCATCATCGGCCTGCTGCCGGACTACTCCACGATCGGTGTCTGGGCTCCTATCCTGCTCGTCGCGCTGCGCCTGCTGCAGGGCCTGGCCGTGGGCGGGGAATGGGGCGGCGCCGTGCTGATTGCCAGCGAGCACGCCGAACCGCGCAAGCGTGCCCTCTATGCCGCCATTCCGCAGATCGGTTCCCCGGTGGGCACCATCATGGTCACCGCCACCTTCCTGATCCTCACCCAGGTTTCCCCCGAAGCCATGGAAGCCGGCGTCTGGCGGATCCCGTTCCTGCTGGCCTTCCCCTTTATGGCCGTTGCCCTCTACCTGCGCCTGGCCATCGATGAGACCCCGGTCTTCAAGGACGTCGCCCAGCACCACCAGGTAGCCCGTGTCCCGGTCCTGGAGGTGCTGCGCTCCCAGCCAGCCGCCGTCGTTATTGCCATGGCTGCCGCCCTGCTGGGCATCGGCTCCTACTTCCTGATGACCACCTACACGCAGGCCTACGGCGTTGGCGTGCTGGGCCTGTCCGAATCCACGGTGCTGAACGCCGCACTGGTGGGGTCGATCCTCCAGCTGGCCACCATCCCCGCCTTCGGGTGGCTGGCCACCAAGATCGGTTCGGCCAAGGTAGTCGCCGGCGGAGCGGCGGCTACCGCCATGATTTCCTTCCCGCTGTACTTCCTGATCAGCATCGCGGACCAGCCGCTGTACATCCTGACCATTCTGATCGGCGGCATCGCCCCGACCGCGGCGTGGGCAGCGCTGGGCGGGCTGATGGCGGACCTGTTCCCGGCCCGGACCGGCTACACCGCCATGTCCCTGGCCTACAGCTTCGCCGGCATCGCCGCCGGGTTCACGCCTGCGGTCACGCAGCTCTTCTCCGAGGCAACCGGCGCCGCGTGGTGGCACCCGGGCGCCGTCCTGGCACTGATGTCCCTGATCACGATTGCCGGTGCCCTCGCGGCAGCCCGCAGAATCCGCGCCCAGGCACAGACGGCGGACGTGGAGACGGTTGCGGCATAGTTGAACCCATGACTACCGAACGCACCCGCAACCTCCTGGTCCTGAACGGCCCCAACCTGAACCTCCTCGGCACGCGCGAACCCGCGGTGTACGGGACGGACACCCTGGATGACGTGGAGGCCGCTGCCGTGGCGGCCGCGGAAGCCCACGGCTGGACGGCGGACTGCATCCAGTCCAACCATGAAGGCGACCTGATTGACGCCATTCACGGGGCTCCGGGCCTGGCCGACGCAATCATCATCAACCCCGCTGCGTACAGCCACACCTCCGTGGCGATCCGCGACGCGCTTTCCGGTGTGGGCCTGCCCGTCGTGGAAGTGCACCTGAGCAACATCCACAAGCGTGAAGAGTTCCGCCACCACTCCTACGTTTCCGCTGTTGCGGAGGTTGTGATCTGCGGAGCGGGGATCGCCGGCTACCGGATGGCCGTGGACTACATCGCCTCGAAGCTGGACGCCGACGCTACTCGCTGATGCACTCCCCCGGGGATACCGCGCTGCGGTAGTCCGGGGCGGCTTCGGCGATCGGCCGCAGTTCCGCCAGGGACAGCGCGTAGCCGATCGGCTGGTCTCCGGTGGTCTTGGCGAACACCACACCGGCCACCTGGCCGTCAATGTCCAGCAGCGGACCGCCCGAGTTGCCCTGCTGGACGTTGGCCGCCAGCGTGTACACCTCCAGCACCTGGGGCGACGTGCCGTAGATGCTCCGCACCGACACGTCGCCGAGGTTCTGCACGACGGCGGTCTGAAGCCGGAACGGGCCGCCGGCCGGGTAGCCGGCAAAGGCCGCGGTGGTTCCATTGGGCAGTTCGGTGCCCAGCGGCAGCGGCTCCGCAGCCAGGTTTTCCACGGCAATGACTGCCAGGTCCCGGGCCGGGTCGAAATGCACCACCCGTCCGGGCAGCACACCGCCGCCGGGAACCTGGACTACGGGCTCACTTACCCCGGCCACCACGTGGGCGTTGGTGATGACCCGGTCCGGCGCCACCACAAAACCGGAGCCGGTCTGGTTCTGCCCGCACTGGAATGCCGTGCCGGTGATTTTCAGGACCGAGGATGACGCAGCGTTCAGGGCCTCCGAGCTGATGCCCTCGGCAGGAAGCTCCACTGCCTCGGGAGCGGCGCCGTCGAAAATCCGGGGCAGCCCCTCATCGAGGGTAAACGAACGAACCTGGGCCGCCACCGATTTCACCGCGTTGGGCGTAATCGAATCGATGGTCATCAGAACCTTCGAGGAGGCGATCTGCTGCGAGAGGAAGGGCATGCCCAGGGTGCCGATACTGAATGCCAGCATGGACATCACCAGCGCCGCCACCACTACGTTCAGCGCCCCGCCCAGAATCCGGTCCAGCGCGCGCAGCGGCGCGAAGTTGAACCACCGGCGTACCGCCCCGCCCAGCGCGGCACCCGCCGCGTGGCCCACCAGCACCAGAACGACGGCGGTCGCGATCACCGCCGCAAGGCGCCAGCCTTCATCCGGCACCCAGCCGGACACCAGCGGGATCGCGAAGAACGCGGCCGTGGCACCGGCAACGAAACCGACAATGCCCCCAAGCGTGACTGCAAGACCGTTCCGCAGCCCCGCCAGCAGGTAAAAGAGCAGGGACAGCCCCAGAATGATGTCCAGAACGGTGAATCCGAGCACAAATAGCTCCAATATGATGTAAGTACACGTGCGGGGCGGTGCGGTTTACGCTTTTGCCTCCCGAGTCTAACGGTCAGCGCCGACCATCCCCCGAGCGCTGTAACCCCGCCCACAGCAGCCAGGTCGTTTTATCATCCGAGGGCGAACAAAGCTATTACGGCTGTCACATGCCCGTTCGGTGCGGCAAGATAGTACAAGCGACAACTATTAACAGGAGATTTCATGGATATCGAGGTATTGCGCCGCGCGCCTTTGTTCGCCTCACTGGGAGACGACGTCTTCGCCGCTCTGACCGACGAGCTCACCGAGGTCGATCTGTCCCGCGGAGCCTCTGTCTTCCGCGAAGGTGACCAGGGCGACCAGCTTTATTTCATCGTGTCCGGAAAGATCAAGCTGGGGCGTTCGGCTCCTGACGGTCGCGAGAACCTGCTGGCCATTCTTGGCCCGGGCGAGCTCTTCGGCGAGATGGCCCTATTTGACCCGAGCCCCCGCACCGCCACGGCCACTGCCGTGTCGGAAACGCGGCTGGCCGGCCTGCGCCACGAAAACCTGCGCGCCCTGATCGAAACGCGGCCGGAGGTATCCGTGCAGCTGCTGCAGGCACTGGCCCGCCGCCTGCGCCGCACCAACGAGTCCCTTGCGGACCTGGTCTTCTCCGACGTTCCGGGCCGCGTGGCCAAGGCACTGCTGGACCTGGCAGACCGCTTCGGCCGCCCCGCCACGGACGGCATCCTGGTTGCCCACGAGCTGACGCAGGAAGAGCTGGCCCAGCTGGTGGGCGCTTCGCGGGAAACCGTGAACAAGGCCCTGGCCGAGTTCGTCCAGCGCGGCTGGCTGCGCCTGGAAGCACGCGCCGTCGTCATCCTGGACGTGCAGCGGCTGCGCCAGCGCT
>JBELYP010000054.1:0-20109 GCA_040273995.1 Arthrobacter sp. | reverse complement strand
CGCTCCGGAGGCATCCTTGGACAGGCGGGAACCAATTCCGACGGCGCTGTCCACTGCAGGCAGGCTGGCTGGAACCGCAGTGAAGCCGGGCTCCGGAGCGGACCGGACGGCGCTGAGGTTCTCGATCGCGTCACTTGACACGGCTGCGGCGGGCGGCGGAACCGCGGCCATGGTCAGGGTGAAGGCGAGCGCTGAGGCAACACCGATGCGGACTGCGTCAGTGGTGCGCACGCCGCGGAGCCGCTGCAGTGCGGCTGTGATTGGGCGGCGGTTCATCGGCTTTCTCCCCGCTGTTCAGCCCCGGCTGCGGCAAGGTCGCGGGGTACCGGAGCCGCCCGCAGCCGTCGCCGCCTGAGAACCAGTACGGTGCCCGCGGCCGCGGCCAGGACGCCCGCGGCGAGGACCGCGGCCAGCAGCGTCCCTGCCGTGCCGGTGGCTCCCAATGACCCGGGAGCGTCCGCGCTCATTGGGGCGGGGTTCTCCTGGCTGCTGGTCTGTGTGCCGGGAAGATTGCTGGGTTGCCTGTCAGGATCCCCGCTGGGTGACGGTGCGGGAGACGGGGAGGGGGCCGGCGGGATGTTCCCGGCCCCCATGTCGCGCCAGGTGATCCAGCCGTCGAACGTACGGGCCGGATCGAAGGGCACGTCACGGAGCCGGTGTTCACCGAGGATGGTGCCATGGGCATCGGCAAAAGTAACTGCGACGTCTGCGGAGAACCGCTCAGCTGGAGAAAAGCGCAGCTCAAGCCCACCCGGGGAGACCGCAGTGAATCCCGTGGTGCCGAAGACTGTGGGGGAGAGGCCGATGAGTGCCCAGCTGCTGCTGCCCGCGCGCCAGGAAAGGGACTCGATGCCCGTCCGCGCGGCCTGGGATTCGACGTCGACCCACATCTGCGTGGTGCCTTCAGGGGCGTAGAGGGCTTCAGAGGCGGCGAGGTCCTCAGAGGCGTCGAGCCTCAGGTCGGCCGATGCCGGAGGGGCTCCAAGCCATGCCGCTGCCAGAAGCAGGTTAATGCTCAGGAATGTCAGTAAGATGCGGCCCCGGCAGCCGCGGCGATCTGCGTTCACAGAGGCACGCTAGCACCCAAAATTGGATTCAGTTCAACTTTGGAGTTAGGTTACTTTTGGATTCCTGCCGTCAACGCCGTCCCTCCGGTAACGGGGATTCGGAACCCTGGCAGAGAGTCTCCGAGGGACTAAGAAGCCGGCGGGCTGCGTGGTGGGTTCCCCTTCCCAGCACGCAGCCCGCCTCTCCGTCCAGCAGCCCCCTGCGACGCACCCGCCTTCTACGGGCGGCGGTCCTCTGCAGCATCGTTGTCCGCAGACCTGCTCTCCGCGAAACGGGCCAGCGGATTGACCAGCCTGCCGGAGAATTGCAGTCCGCCCGAGGGATCGGAGATGTCCAGCATCTGCTGGTTGTTGCGCAGCTGAAGGCGGTTCAGGCAGGAACGCGCAAAATCCGGAGCGAAGAGGTCATGTGCGGCGAAATCCTCGGCGAATTCGGGATGTTCCGTCTGATAGTGGCGGATGACACTGGCCACGGTGTCCCAGAACTCCTCCTGCGGCAGCTGCCCGTCCTCGTGGAGAACGGCGGCCAGGAACCGGAAGAAGCAGTCGACGACGTCGGTGAAGATTGAAAGCACCTGCTCCTCGGCCGGCACGTCCACTCGGACGCGTGCAACCTCCTCGGGCAGGTCAACCTTGTCCGCCATCACGATGATCTCCTCGCCAATGTCTTTCATCAGTGCCCGTACCGGCATACCGTCCTTCAGAACGAGGATGAGATTCTCGCCGTGCGGCATAAAGGCTAGCCGGTAGGCGTAGAAACAGTGCAGGACCGGAACCAAATAGGCCCGCAGGTACTGCTGCAGCCAGGCCCGCGCTGGCAGTCCGGAGCGCTGGATAAGTGCGGAAACGAAGGGGCTGCCGGCCTGGTCGGTGTGCAGGAGGGACGCCATAGTGGCCAGCTGCTCACCGGGCCCCAGGCGGTCCAGCGGACTTTCCCGCCACAGCGCTGCCAGCATTTTCCGGTACGGGGAACCCTTGGGGGCAGCGGCGTCGTAATACCGGTTGGTGTAACCCATGGCGGCCGTTTCCCGCAGGATTTCGAAACCGGTGGCGGCAAGGACGGAATCAGCGCGGACCAGCCGGTCCAGCCATTCGTTGATGGCTGGTGTGGACACCATGTACTCGGCAGAAAGGCCGCGCATAAACCCCATGTTCACCACGGAGAGTGCTGTCTTGACGTAGCAGCGGGCCGGCTTGCTCCGGTTGAAAAACGTCCGGATGGACTGCTGCGCCTGGTACACATCCTCGGAGGGGCCCAGATGCACAATGTGCTGCTGGGCAACATCCGCGGCAAACGTAACGCTGAGCTTGTTTTCCCACTGCCACGGATGCACCGGCATCAGCAGGTAATCCCCGGGATCCAGGTTCCGCTCCTTCAGCGCGGATTCGAACCCGGCCTGCACTCCGGCGTCGAGCTCGGCCGCCAGCAGGGCTTGGTAGTCGAGGCCGGACACGGACGTGAAGCGGGCGCGGTCCTTCCGGGCTGCGATCCAGTGCAGGTGGATGCCGGCGCCGGTCTCGGGTGCATAGGAGAGGTAGCTGTGCAGCCCAAAGCCCAGCCGGCCGTTGTTGGCGACGAAGCACGGGTGCCCTTCGGTCATGGCGGCTTCGATGGCCTGGAAGTTCGCGGCAGGATCCGCTCCGCCCGTTGCACCTGCCGCGAGCTGGGCAGAGCTGTGGAATGAGGCGCTGTGCTTGTAGGCGTGGGAGGCGAGGGTGCTGGAAATTTCCTCCAGATAGACCGGGAGCATGGCTTCGCTGATGCCCAGGGTCTGTGCGAATTCGGTAATAAAGTCCAGCGCGTCCAGATCAGTGGGGTGGCCGTTGACGGAGCGGAGGATGCTCTCCGCCGGGATGCTCCAGTGTTCCAGCTCAAGGACGTCCGCTTCGAAGGTGTAGGTGGCGGCGCCGTCGTCCGAGGTCAGGCGGTAACTGCCGGGACCTGCGGGCTCAGGCCGGAGTATCAGCTCGTGGGAGAACTCGGCCAGTGCCTTCCGGATGACGTGGCGGCTGGCCGCCGACCATCGTTCCGGCGTGAGGTGCCCGGTTTCCCGGTTCAAGGTCAGGGGTTCGACGGCGGTGCTCATCGTTTTGCTCCTTCGTAAGTCATGCGGGTGCCGGCAGTGGCGGCGAGGAACTGCTGACGAGTGCAGAACGACAGCAGGGCAGTTTTGTCCGGCAGCTCGATGCGGCTGTGGGGCTGGAAGCCCAGGCGTTGGTTGAGCACATGGATTTTGCTGTTGCGGACATCCGGTTCCACGACTATCCGCTGGGGCTGCGGAGCCTGCCCGGCCTGCGGAGCCTGCCCGGCCTGCGGAGCCTGCCCGGCCTGCGGAGCAGAGAACAGGAAGTCCATGACCGCCCGGAAGGCAGCGAATGTAAAGCCGTGCCGGGGGTTGTCCGGCGGGCTCATCAGCAGGTGCATGCCGCGGTCTCCCGGCTGGACCGGATAGAGGGCGGCAAGCGGAGAATGCGCCGGAGCGTAGCTTTCCATCAGGAATGCCGGGGCGTCGCCGTGCAGTCCCAGCCATGCTTCGTGGTGCGGGTTCGCGTCGATTCCTGCATATTCCCTGCGGACCTCGTCCAGAGAGGCGCTGCCCATACCCCAAAAATGGGCATAGTCCCGGCTCATCCAGCTGTGCAGGAGGGGTGCGTCGGCTACCGGGTCCACCGGCCGGAATTCGAACATCATGCCGCGGCTCCTTCTGCGGTTGACGGTGGGTTTCCTGTGGATCCGGTTCCGGCATTCGCTGTCACTGCGCTGGCGCTCGCAGCGCTCGCGGCTGTCGCCGGCGCACTCGCAGCTGTCGCCGTTCCGCCCGTTCCGTCCTCAGGCCTGTCCGCAGCCCCGTCTGTGCGGCGTTCCAGTCCAGCGAGCCCAAATTCCTGGAACGCGATGCTGGTCTCCACCGGGTAGTACTCCCAACCGAGGATTTCCCTCAGGATGGTCGAGTTCCGGTACGCAGCCATGCCCAGATCCGGAGAGGTGAACCCGTGGGTGTGCAGTTCAGCGTTTTGGACAAAGATCTCCCCGGGCTTCACACCAACTCCATAGTTCCGGTCTACGTCGAACCGGCCCCGTCCGTCCCGCCGAACGCGGTCACTGATGCCTCGCAGGAAGCCTGGTTCGCGGTAGGAATATCCGGTGGCCAGCACCACGGCGCCGGTCGCCAGCGCACCGCTCGTTCCCTGTTCCGTATGGCGCAGTTCCAGCCGGTGCTGCCCGGTGTCACGGTCGTAGCTGCTGCCGGTAACCTCCGTTCCGGTGAGCAGCCGGACCGGCAGCGGCCCGGACAGGCTTCGTGCATACAGCGCGTCGTAGATCTCGTTGATCAGCGCGGCGTCGATGCCCTTGTACAGGTTCTTCTGCGACCCGATGAGCCGGTCACGGATGCCGGCGGGAAGCGCATGGAAGTAGTCCACATAGTCCGGGGATGTCATTTCCAGCGTGAGCTTGGTGTATTCCAGCGGGAAGAAGCGGCCGGAGCGTGTGACCCAGTTCAGCTCGTAGCTGTCCGGTCCGCAGTCCTGCAGCAGGTCGAGGAAGACTTCGGCGGCGCTCTGCCCGCTTCCCACCACCGTGATGCTCCGCTGCGCCTGAAGGGCGGCTTTTGAATCAAGATACCCGCTGTTGTGGACGGCAGTCCCTTCACCGGAGAGGATTCCGGCGCACGACGGCGGGATCTCCGGCTGGGTGCCGGTGCCCAGGACCAGCCGGCGGGCAGCGTGCTCCTGAGTGCCGCCGTCGTGCCGTGTGCTCACCAGGTACCTGCCGCCGTCGTGCGCTGTGTGTTCATAGCGGATGTCCGTGACCTCGTGGCCGAACCGGACGCTGGGCAGCTGCTCCGCCACCCACTGACAGTACGCGTTGAATTCGGCGCGCAGCGGATAAAAATCTTCCCGGATGTAGAAGCGGTAGAGCCTGCCCGTGGCCTTGAGGAAGTTCAGGAACGAGTACCGGGATGTGGGATCCGCCAGCGACACCAGATCCGCCATGAACGGAACTTGAAGGTGAGCGGTCTCGAGCATCATTCCCGGGTGCCAGTCGAAGCCGGGGCGGGCATCGAAGAACACGGCGTCCAGCTCGGTAATGGGTTCAGTCAGTGCCGCGAGGCCAAGGTTGAACGGCCCGACGCCGATGCCGATGATGTCGTGGACGGTTCGGCCGGCATTCGGCCCGGTCAGGCCCGTCTGGGCGCGGGGGCTCATGCTGCTGCTCCTGCGGCTGCTCCTGCCGGGGCGCCGGCTCTCTTTCCGGCCGAATTCCGTCCTGCCTGCCCGGAGAGCCATTCGGCGGCGTGGGAGCGGATCCGGTCCAGGATCCGTTCGATGTCCTCGAGGGTTGCCGTTGGGTTCAGGAGCGTGAACTTCAGGTAGTTCCGCCCGTCCACGGTGGTGGCGGCGATAACGGCCTCACCTGAAGCGGAAAGGGCTGAGCGGATCCAGCGGTTCAGCGCATCGCAGGCTTCCCCCTCCAGTCCGCGGGGCTGGAAACGGAACACGACCGTGCTCAGCTGGACGCGGGCGGCCAGTTCGAAGTCCGGATCGGCCTCAAGCAGGCGGCCTGTCTCCTGCGCAAGGTCAATGGCGGCGTCGAGCATGGTGCCTATGCCGTCGGCCCCGGTGACACGCAGCGTGAGCCAGAGCTTTAGGGCGTCGAAACGGCGGGTGGTCTGGATGCTGTGGTCGACCTGATTCGGGACCTCTGGGTCAGCGGCACTTTCCGGATTGAGGTAGTCCGAGTAGTGCAGGATGTGGCGTAGTTCGGCGGCATCGCGCACCAGAATGGCGCTGGAGGAGACCGGCTGGAAGAACGTCTTGTGATAGTCAACCGTGACCGAATCTGCCGCGCCGATTCCCGAAAGCCGCCGGCGGTACTTCAGGGACGTGAGCAGTCCGCCGCCGTATGCGGCGTCGACGTGCAGCCAGGAGCCGAACTCGGAGCTCAGTGCGGCGCATTCGAGCAGCGGGTCGATGCTGCCAAAATCCGTGGTCCCCGCGGTGGCCACAATCGCCATGGGGATTTCCCCCCGGCTGCGGGACTCAGCCAGAGCCTTCCGCAGCGCCTGGGGACGAAGTCGGCGGTCGGCGTCGCACTCAATCAGCTGGACTGCCTCCTCTCCGAGTCCCAGCAGGGCCGCAGACTTGCGGACGCTGAAGTGGCTGACCTCGGAGGCGAAGATGCGCAGCCGCCCCAGGAGCTCCGGAAGCCGTTTGCTTTGTTCTGCGGCGCTGTCTTGTCCGGCGTTATGACCAGCCCCGGCTTGTCCGGCGCTGTCTTGTCCGGCACCGTCCCGGCGGAGCGCAGCCACAGCACGGTTGCGGGCGATGAGCAGCGCCTGGAGGTTGGAGGTGGTGCCTCCGCTGGTGAAGACACCGCTTGCCGCTGAGCCAAGCCCCAGACGATCCGCGGTCCAGCGGAGCAGGTGCCGCTCGATCAGTGTGGCTCCGGCGCTCTGGTCCCAGGTGTCCATGGAAGAGTTCACGGCGCTGAGAATGGTTTCGCCCACAAGGGCGGGGATGGACACCGGGCAGTTCAGGTGCGCGGCGTAGGCGGGATTGTGGAAGTAAACGGCGTCCCGCAGGTAGAGCGGGCGGAGTTCCTCCAGTGCTGCGCTGGTGGTTCCCAGCGGCTGGTCCAGGTTCACGGCGTCGACGGCGGGGGCGAGGTCCCGGGGATGCCGCCCGGTAAACGGACGGCTGGCTGAGCCGATGGAACGGCTCACGGCCGACATGCCCAGTAGGTTCTCGGACAGGTACTGGCCGGTGGATGCACCGGTCAGCAGCGTTGCTGCCGGGTCCTCGCCTGCCTGATATGGGGAGTCAAGCTCCGGCTTCTGCAAAGTACTCACTGCGTTCTCCTGGAAGGTCTCAAGACGGTAACGCAGGTTAGCCTGTCCTTACTTTGGGCATTACGTCAAACTTTTGTGTCTTAATTCGCCGCGATGAGGATAAAGTCGGTTTTCGGGTGCAGAATGACGCGCGATGTGCGCGCGCGTATGGCTGCAGCCGCTTGTGCAATCGGATATCAGTAGGCTTAGTATCTATTCAAAGGACACGTTGCGATCGGAAGGCGAGCTGCAGATGACTGAACAGAACCCGGACCACAGCGACAACCCGGCCCTGGCCGACGACCTCGATGAGGTTGTCACCCCGGATGAGCTGAGCGTCGTTTCCGGTGAGGAACTCCTGGACGAAGATGAACTCACGAACGCAGAAGACCTTTCCTACCCCGGCGCCGCGGAAGATAACCCGGACAACTGGCAGGAAGATCCTCTGGTCAGCGAAGAACCGCTCGCCGGCGAACCCGGCGCCGAATCCGACCAGACGCTTCGCGACGAGACCGCGGAGGAACGGTATGAAGCGGGCGATTCGCAGATTCCGCCGGAGGAACCCACGATCGGTGAAGCAGCACGCGATGTTGATTTCGGCGACTCGTCGGTGGACCCGCTGGAAGACGGCAGCGATGATCCCGCCCATGCCGGCGGTGACCCGCTCTCCTCCTTCAACCCAGACGACGAGCCGCTTTAGGCCACATTTCGATAGGAGGCATCCTTCCGCCGGGACTACGGTGGAAGGATGCCTTCCTTTCGTGTCCAGCTCAGCATTCTTGGCCTGCGGCCCGGCAACCAGCCCGAAGGGGTGATGGATGCTGCGGTTGAGGCCCTGGAGGCCAGCCACCATGTGGAGGCGAATCAGCTGGACATTGTTTCCGGCGTTCCGCGCATTACGCTGCGGTTCATGGTTCCGCCCAATGAGTACGAGGTGGAGAACTCCCAGGCACGGCGGGCCGCCATGAACATGCGGCACGCTGTCGAGCAGGTAGCTAGATGCGAACAGCTTCGAGTGCTTCGCCGGCAGCGGGGGCGCTGGCTTCCGCTCTGAGCCATTCCCGGACCCGACGGCGCTGAGCATGATCCACCTGGTGGCGCCGGGACCCGGCGGAGACCAGGATCAGGAATCCTCCAATGAAGGCTCCTGCAGCAACTGGACCGGATGCTTCCCCGGTAAGGATCCGTGCGAAACCGATGCACGTCAGGCCCGCGACGACGGTGAGCGCTGCGGCGAGATGGCCCCGGTCCGTCATGGAGACCGTAGTGATCCCCACGACCGTCGCGACGAGGGCTATCAGCGACCAGGCATCTCCTCCCCATCCGGCCGCGTCCGCATCCGATGCGGTAAGCCAGCTGCCCAGTCCGGAGAGCAGGGCGAGCGTGGACGCACCCAGTGCGATAGCTGCGGATACGTCTGCCGCTGCTGTTTCGGCGCGTGATCCGGAGGTCCGGGTATTTGACAGATGGATTCCTGCCAGGCCGATTCCTATGCCGAGGGCAGCAGCCCCGGTGGCTGCAGCGGGGTTCCCGGAGTGAACAGCCCAGAGCCAGAGCGCGGCCACCGTGGCCGATCCGGCGCTCACCGGTCCCGTCCAGGTCTGCCTCGGATTGGTCCTTTGGGTGGGTAGCCATTGCCAGCCGGCATAAACGGCGGCGCCCACCAGGACGGGAAGCCATGCCAGCCAAATCCAGGGGTAGGCAGCGAGCAGGGATGCAGACGGATCGAGAACGCTTCCGGGGGAGTGGTCGATTTGCGGCCATCCCGATGCGGTGCGTGTCAGGACGTATGCCGCGGCGAGGGCGGAAGTTGTGCAGATGGTGACTGCGGTGCGTCGGATTGTGTTCGTGGCGGATGCAGATTGTTCGAAGGCGTGGACGTCCTGATGTTCAATCAAGGGGAGTTCGGCTTGATGTTCAGCCAAGGGGTAGTTCTGGGGATCTATCTGGTTGTCTTGTTCTTCCCATAGTTCGTCCCAGCGGTGACCGTCTGGCTGGTCGTCGTGTTGATCAGCTCTTCGAAGCTTGTCGTGAGCTGTTGTCTCCTGGCCGTCAGACTCTGTCTCCGCATCCGTGATCGGCCCAGTGTTCGGGTGTTCCTCTTCCCTGGATTCGGCGTCTTGTACAGCTCGGTTGAAAACGAACCACTGGGCTAGGCGTACAGGATTGAACGGTGTCCTGAGGTGGTAGGCCCGGCCGGACGAGTCCTTGGCGGAATCTCCGGAAGAGTCCCCGGCAGAACCGCCGTAGGGATCTGTGAAGGTTTCACCGGACAGAATGCTGCTGAAGGACCCGGACTGGGACTCTGCTGTTTGCTGCTCCGTAGCCGCGGAGGACATGCCTGAGGAAAGCTTCAGTTCGTTCGAAGCCGGACGGGTGTGCACAGTGGGTGGTGTTCCCGGCGGAGGTGAAGGGGCTAGCGGAGGCACAAAGACGGGAGCCACGGTACCAGGGGTGCCGCGTTTGCCCCTGCCTCGTCCACCCTTGACGCGTGGTCTTTTCCCGCTCTTTCCGTTCGGGTTCCCGTGCTGGATCTTTCCGTGCTCGTCGGCGTCGTAATCGGCGTCGTCGCGCGTGTAGGAGCTGGGTGCACGCTTGCTGTCGCGCTCCCGCTTGCCAGGCCCGCCGCCGTCGCCACGCTCGTCGTCGCGCTGTGATCCGGCTTCTGGCGTGTCCTCGGCTGCCTCGGCGGGCCGTGCGGGATGGGGAAGCATGCCTGTTTCCTTTGCCTCGGAGGTTCCTTCGGGCGCCTAACCCGGGTTGGATCCACCAAAGCGTAACGGCTCGCGCCGTACTCTGGAAGAGAAAATTTGCAGGTCAGCGGCTGTTTACCGCCGTGGGAAACGCGTCCAGAGACAGCTCGCTGCGGTACTGAACAGTTTCTTTGGTCAACGGGTCAGTGAACTCAACTGACCTGGCAAGCAGCTGCAGCGGTTTGCTGTAATCGTCTGGGCCCTGTTCCTGCAGGACCGGGTAGAACGGGTCATGGAGGATGCCGATCCCCAGGGATGCCATGTGCACGCGCAGCTGGTGGGTTTTCCCGGTGTGCGGGAGCAGCCGGTATCGTCCGAGTCCACCGGCTTCTTCGAGCAGCTCCACCCTCGTTTCGGCATTCGGTTCACCGGGCACTTCCTGGGCTAGCAGGTATGTCCGGGATTTGATCATTCGGCTGCGGATGACCGCCGGTAGATCAAGTTCAGGACGGACCGGAGCCACGGCCTCATACTCTTTTTC
Source organism: Arthrobacter sp. (assembly GCA_040273995.1). GTDB lineage: Bacteria > Actinomycetota > Actinomycetes > Actinomycetales > Micrococcaceae > Arthrobacter_B. Next base: position 9,977 of record JBELYP010000054.1, on the reverse strand, counting down.
GATGCGTCGTTTTTCGAACAGCACCTGATACTTGCCGCGGGTTTCCGGGTTTGTGGAGAACAGGAGAACACCGGCAGTCATGCGGTCCAGACGGTGCATCGGGATGAGGTCCGGAATATCCAGTGCGACGCGAAGCCGTACCAGCGCAGACTCTGCAACGTACATGCCGCCCGGTGTGGTTGGAAGGAAATGCGGTTTGTCCACGACCAGAACATTCTCGTCCTGGTGGAGGATGTTAATTTCCACGGGCAGGCGTTCTTCAGGCGGTAACTCACGGTAGTACCAGATAAAGGTGTGCTCAGTCAGTGGAGTAGTCCGGTCAAGGGGGACACCTCCAATTCCTACGACCTCGCCGCGGTCAAACCGCTCGGCTATACCCTGCGGATTCACATGGCCGAAACGTTCGAGAACGTACTCGAAGGCGGTTGCCCAGCGGCCCTCGGCGGGGAGCCGCAGACGGGTAGCATTCACGCCATTGCGGACCGGCAGAGGGGATTGCATCACCCTTCAAGGGTAGCGGCGGCACAGATGGCAGTTACGCACAGTGGCCGCGGCGGTGGACTAGCGAGGGTAGCGGCGGCACAGATGGCAGTTACGCACCGCGGTCGCGGCGGTGGACTAGCTTAGGTCCATGGCTGATGCGGACGATGCTGAGGGAGGGACCCGTCTTCGGGGACGGAAGGACCATCACAGCGCGGTAAATCGTGGAGAGCGTCTCCATCGGCGGGTTACGTGTCTGCTGACCGCAGGATTGATTCCGCTGTTCTTGCCTGTAACGGGGTGCGCCAACGCCTGCACCGCTATCGGCTGGTTTGACGAACTCGAAGTCCACGTTACCGGCGACAGGGCCGAAGCCGTCGACCGTCTGGAAATCTGTTTTGACGGTTCCTGTTACTCCGGGCGTGCCGACGCTCCTGGGGAAAGCGCGCAGCTCGAGGTCGTAGCGATAGCGAGATCCGGCACGGGTTGGACGGTTTCGACATCGATGCAGACTCCTGAGAGTATCCAGCTCACCGCTTATTCGGCAACCGGTGAAGTCCTGGCAGAGCAGGAGACCGAGCTCAGCTGGAAACGCGTTGGAGGTTCGGCACGCTGCGGGGGACCGCACGAGGCCACTGCGAGCATAGCGGTAGGTCGGTGACGGGTGGGTTGCCTGGCCGGTTCTGGGATTCTGTGGTTCAAGGTTCTGGGGTTTAGAAGGGTGGTGGTTCCTCGCCGTCGGACGCTGACTGGCCAGACATCACCTGGCTCGACATCACGTGTGGCTGGGTGTTGTTAGATTCCTCTGGCGAGATTGCCGTCGCCTGTACCTTGCGGAGGTCCAACTGGGCTGCGGTGACGTACCTACGTCCCAATGGTGAGACCCATTCGAGTTGCCCGGGCTGCGGCTGGCGGGCGTCCCAAAGCCCCAGAGTCTTGAGCCGGTGGTGTTTGGGACAGAGATGGCTGAGGTTGCCGTGCTCCGTCTCTCCGCCCTGGCCCCATGGGACGGTGTGATCGATTTCTGTTCGGAAGGTGCTGACCCGGCATCCGGGAAACCGGCATGTTCCGTCCCGGGCTTGTAGCCATCGTTTCAACCCGGCAGGGATCTTCCTTCGCCGTCCGACGGCTAGGACCTCGCCGGAGGATTTGTCTCTCAGAATCCCAGTCCAATGCGGTGCCTGGCGTGCCAGCCTGCGTGCAGCGTCGGCGGCGATTGGCCCGTAACCGTTCAGTTCTGCCGGGTTGTCATCCATGCCAATCAGGGTGTCTGCATCAATAAGAACCATGATCTCGGTCCGGATCCCGCCGGGATCCTCGGCTGGAGGCGGGACCGGGGCCGCAGCCGGCCCACCGGAATCAAGCAGGGCACTACCGTCAGGTGATAAGCCAGCCGACGAAGGAGTCTTTAGAAGGAGAGAGGTCAGCGAGTCGGATCGGAGCTGATCCAGCGTCCGACGGTCTCCGGCAGAACGGGCTGCCCGTGCGGAGGCAGTAAGGGAATTGAAGATTGCCTGGCCCTTTTCTGCAGCCACGAGCGCGCAGAGCTCCATCATGCCGTCCGGCTTGGGGTCCAGGCTTACGCGTCTTTCTTCGAGCGCCCTCCGGTGACGGACGGTTATGGTTTCAGGCCAGCGGGATTCACGAAGCCGGCGTGCTTGCACCACGAACTGGGCGCAGGTCCGTCCTTCGGCTAGCTGGATCAGCTCTTCCTCAAACTCGGGTGCCGCATGCGGGGGCACCGACTGTGTTTCATCCATGATCCGTTGAGCGTGCCGGTAACTAATGGACCCACGGGAGAGCCGGGCATGGGTGGAACGGTTCACTGTGCAGAGCATGCCCGACTCGCTGACAAGTGCCAGAGCACTCATGTGAGGCAGGTGCAGGGCAGAGCCGACGTCCGCGGCAGCGGCGGACAGCGCTACGGAACCTTCCACAGGACCGAAGTTCTCTTCAATGTCCCGCCTCAACTCCGTTTCTATCCGGTGAATGACCAGTGCCTGCTGAGCCTGTGCCCAAGAGACAAGGGCAGCCAGTTGCTTGAGGACCGGCACGGCATCTGCCGCCGAGATTGAATCTGCCTGAGCGAGTTCCAGACGTCCTCTGAAGCCGGGCCCGGGGGATGTTGCTGAGGTCGGCCTGGGGTTGGGTTCATCTTCAGCGTAGGTAGATGCGCCGGTTGCTTTTTCGCAGACCGTAAACGTATCCAGAAAAGCGGCAGGGGCCTGACGGGCATCGGGTCCGTCTTCTCGTTTCCTGCTGCTGCCTGTCTTCATGGGTCTAGCATTCCGGTCGAAAGAGCAGGACCGAAGCGAAGACCACCTCAATGTGGATAACCATCTGAGCCTAAAGCGGGCATCGCATTCTGGGGAGGACTAGTGGGAAGGGAGACGCATGGGGAGCCTTCGGACGCGGAGAGCGTGAACATCGGACATTGTGAACGTCGGACAGCATGGGCGAAGGCCAGGAAAGCGGGAATGAGAGCAGCACGGGGGTTAGCACACAGTCAAAGCGGACTGGGTCTGAACGGAGAGCCGGCGCTGTCCAGGAGGTGGGGATAACAGGAAGGGAGTAACCCCAGGTCAGACATCAAATATATGGTGGTGGGACAAGGGGCTCACTGCAGGAAGCAGTAACGCGTCTCAGCCCACAGGCGGCTGGCATCGCGGACAGTAGAACAGATCCCGAAGCTCGAGTTCGCTATCGCCAACAAGTTCGTGGACGACCTTCGTCCCGCACCGGAGACATCCCCGCTTCTCCCGGTTATAGACCCACAGCGGATCCCGTCCTGCCAGACCGGTGGTAATGCGCCGGGACCGCGCCTTGTTCGCTTCCAGCAGCCGTTTCGACAGGTCTACAAGTCGAACCAGATCGGGCACCTCCCGCACGGGAGTGAGGGGGTGGATACCGACGAGGAAACACAATTCGCAGCGGTAGACGTTACCTATGCCGGCCAAATTCCGCTGATCAAGGAGGGCAAGTCCCACCGGACGCTCCGGAACAGATAAGAGCCGACGGAGCGCCTCGGCGGCGTCCCAGTCCGGTCCGAGCAAGTCAGGACCGAGGTATCCGACCGCTTCCTCCTCACCGCTTCGGGGAAACACACGGAGGATGCCAAGTTCGAACCCCACAGCCTGTTTGTCCGCAGTCTCCAGCACAGCGCGTGCCTTGAAAGCCGGGCGGCGCCAGCGCTCGCCGCGCCCATAGACGTGCCACAGGCCTTCCATCTTCAAGTGGGAATGGATGCTCCAGCCTTCAGCCTCCCCAGGGCCCGGAGCAACCCGGATTAGGAGGTGCTTCCCACGGGAGACCACCTCTTCAACGGTGCGTCCGCTGAGGTCTGTTGTGGCAAAGCGTGGAACCCGGAAATCAGTCCGGGTCAGTTCGGTGCCGGCCAGCGCAGTATGGAGTCCGCGGGCAGCACGCCAGACGGTATCGCCCTCAGGCACTGCGCACCGCCAGGATCGTCCGGACGACCAGGGCCTGAGCGGGATGAGAGCTCGACGCCGCAGGCTGGTGGTGCGCAGCAGGGGTGTCGTGAGCGGGATGAGAGCTCAGGCGCACTGGAATTCGGGCGGACAGAGCGGTTGGCAGCGAGGTCGTCGCACGAGAGGTTCGTGGGGTGCCGCAGCATGACGCACGATGGAGACCGGGCGCGCCGCGAGCCACCTCCGGCATGCGAGCCCCCGCACGCTGGCGACCGGCCTCGCCGCAGCTCGCCGCGCGCCCGCAGCCCACGGCCTCGCCGCGACCCGCCTCACGCCAGCGCCCCACCTCCGCGCAGCTGCCCGCCAGCCTCCGGCCCGCCACCCGTACAAGACCAGGCGCACGGACGCACATCCCAAATACCATCCTCACAACAGCCTCAAACACGGTAGCGCAGTCCCTTCGGCGTCGAATAGAACCCTGCAGCCAGCAGAGCCGTGGCCACCGGAGTGTCCAGCACATCCACACCGTTGGCCTTCTCCACGGCCATCTTCTCGGCTGCGCCGCGGCGGATAATCCCTACCAGGGCCGCACCGGCAAGCAGCAGAATCTCCGGATCATCGGTGTAGGTCAGCAGGGTCTTGCCGCCGCGCTCGACGTACAGCACCAGCTCGCCGTCGACCATCACCACCAAAGCCCCTGCCTTCCGACCGGGGCGGTGCCCGCCGTCGGAGGCCGGCCAGGGCAGGGCCGCGCCGTACGGATTCGCAGGATCAGTGGCGGCCAGGGCCACAGCCTCGGGTGCGGGAACCGCCAGCTGGTTCTCCCGGGAAAAGGACCGCAGCCGGTCGACAGTCGCGGGAACAGCAAACTGCGCCGCACCGAGCTGTTCAATGAAGTAGCCGCGCCGGCAGCGTCCCATTTCTTCGAGCCGGGCCAGCACCTTGTACAGCAGCCCGAACCCGCCGGGAACACCCTCGCTGGCCACCGAGCCGCGGGTGACGACGCCGTACCGGTCCATCAGCAGCTCGGCCGTCGCGTGGGCATGAACGGTGGTATCCGTTTCCACCGCCGGCAGCAGGCTCCAGCGCCCGGCCACCAGCGGCTGCGGACCACGTCCCGGAGCATCCCCGGCAGCACCGGCCAGCCGCAGTGAAGAACTGCTCAGCGAACCCCGGCCCATCCGCCCCAGCCGTGCCGTGCGGGCGCGCGGTGTCGCTGCCCGCTGCTTGTGCGCGGTTTTCCCGCCGGAAAGCAGGGACCGGACGGGCGTGAACGTGTCGTTGGAGATCCGCCCGGCCCAAACCAGCTCCCACAGCGCGGTGATGATCTCGGAATCGGGCAGGAGCGAGCCACCGTCCTGCAGGGGCACGCTGTTCACCGCCTCGGAAAGCTGCCGGAAAAAGTATGCGCCGGAGCCGGAGAGCAGGTCCAGCAGCCGGGACTGCAGTTCGGACGGCACAAAGTCGGGATCCGGATTCAGAGTCAGCGCCGCGTTCTCCGCAAGATGCAGCGAAATCCAGCCGTCGTTCCCGGGCAGCGAACCGGTGCCGGACCAAATCACCTCGCCGGTGGCGGTCAGCTCATCGAGCATCGCGGGAGCATAATCCCGCACGCGGGATCCGAGGATCAGCGGCTCCCACGCGGACGCCGGAATCGGTACGCCGGAGAGCTGGTCGATCACGGTTGCGACGCCGTCGAGCCCACGCAGCGAGGACCCGACGTTCTGCCAGGCCGGCAGGAACCGTCCGTAGGTGGGCGGGTCCACGGGCTCGACGTCGGAACGCAGCGCCGCCAGGGACCGGCGCCGCAGTCGGCGCAGCACCTCGGCATCGCACCACTCGGACCCGGCCGGAACGCCCGGCATCGTGATGACGGCCGGCGGGGTCTGGTCCACGCCCGACGCCGCGTCCAGCACCTGCGCCTCCGTAGGCCGGAACTCGCCTTCGGCAACCCGGCCCTCGCCGGCCAGGCGCTGCAGCGTGGTGGTGACGACGGCGACGCCGAGTCCCAGCCGGGCGGCCGCCTCAGCTGCCGTGAACGGGCCATGGGTGCGGGCATATCGTCCTACCAGGTCACCCAGCGGATCCGGGACCGGCTCGATGAACGCCAGTGGAACACCCATGGGAAGCGGAACGCCCAGGGCATCCCGCAGCCGGGCCGCGTCCTCGATCGCGGCATAGCGCTGCGTGCCGGCAATCCCCGCCTGGAGGGCACGGTTAGCACGGACCAGCTCGCGCAGCAGCTGCTCCGCTTCCGCTTCGGTGGCATGGGCTTCTGGACCGTTTTCGGGAACAGGGGAATCCGAAGAACCGGGAGCGGCCGGTTCCAGGCGCTCGGCGACTTCCGCCGCAGTCAGCGGCCCGAGCAGACGCAGCAGGTCGGCGATACCTTCCAGTCCGCGTGCACGCCGGTCCGGAGCCAGACGCTGCAGCTCGGCTTCGGTCTGTGTGATGATCCTCGCGTCCAGCAGCTCGCGCAGCTCGGCCCGTCCCAGCAGCTCATTCAGCAGCGTCGGGTCCAGGGACAGGGCAGCCGCGCGGCGCTCTGCCAGTGGGGAATCGCCCTCGTAGAGGAACGCACCCACGTAGCCAAAGAGCAGTGACCGGGCGAACGGCGAAGGCTGAGGCGTGGTGGTTTCCACCAGCCGGATTTCGCGGCGCTCGACGGCGGCGGCAAGGTCCTTGAGCGCCGGAAGATCGTAGACGTCCTGCAGGCATTCCCGCACCGTTTCAAGCACGATTGGGAACGTCGGGAACTTGCGGGCCACATCCAGGAGCTGGGCGGATCGCTGGCGCTGCTGCCACAGCGGGGTCCGCTTGGCGGGGTTCTGCCGCGGAAGCAGCAGCGCCCGGGCAGCACACTCCCGGAAACGCGACGCGAACAGGGCCGAGCCGCCCACCTCAGCGGTCACGATGGCCTCGAGTTCATCCGGTTCGAACAGGAACAGCTCGGCGCCGGGCGGTTCGTCCTCCATCAGCGGCACCCGCAGCACAATGCCGTCGTCGGACGCCATCGCGGAACCGTCCAGGCCGTAGCGCTGCTGCAGCCGGGCGCCGACGGCCAGCGCCCACGGAGCATGGACCGGCATGCCGAACGGGCTGTGGAGGACTACACGCCAGTCGCCCAGCTCATCGTGGAACCGCTCAATGACCAGGGTCCTGTCGCTCGGCACCACATCGGTGGCCTGCTGCTGCTCGCGCAGGTACGCCATCAGGTTCCCGGACGCCCATTCATCGAGCCCGACGGCGGCGAGCCGCTCACGCGCTTCCGCCTCGCCCGTGCCGGCCATCTCACGGACGAACTTGCCCAGCGCCCGGCCCAGCTCAACCGGCCGCCCCTGGGAATCGCCGCGCCAGAACGGCAGCTTGCCCGGCTGCCCGAAGGCAGGGGAGACCAGGACCCGGTCGTGGGTGATGTCTTCAATCCGCCAGCTAGTGGCGCCGAGGGCGAAGATGTCCCCCACCCGGGATTCGTAAACCATCTCCTCGTCGAGTTCACCGACCCGGCGGCTGTTCTTGCCCTCCGAATCGCCCACCAGGTACACCCCGAAGAGCCCGCGGTCCGGAATAGTGCCGCCGGAAGTGACTGCCAGCCGCTGGGCGCCCGGGCGTCCCGTAATCGTGTTCTCGTTGCGGTCCCAGATGATGCGCGGCCGCAGTTCGGCAAACTCATCGGAGGGATAACGGCCGGAAAGCAGGTCGAGGGTGGCTTCAAATGCCGAACGGGGGAGTCCGGCGAAGGGCGCGGAACTGCGCACGACGTCGAACCATTCCTCCACATCGATGCTCCCCAAAGCGCTGGCCGCGACGGTCTGCTGCGCCAGGATGTCCAGCGGATTTGCCGGAATAAAAAGGGGTTCGATCTGCCCGGCGAGCATCCGTTCCACGGTAACGGCCGAGTTCAGCAGGTCGCCGCGGTGCTTGGGGAACATCACGCCCTGGGAGATTTCTCCGACCTGGTGTCCGGCCCGCCCAACGCGCTGCAGTCCGCTGGCCACCGACGGCGGGGATTCGACCTGGACCACCAGATCCACGGCACCCATGTCGATGCCCAGTTCCAGCGAGCTCGTCGCCACCACACACCGCAGCCGCCCGGACTTCAGGTCATCCTCGATCATGGCCCGCTGGTCCTTGGACACCGACCCGTGATGGGCGCGCGCCAGGACGGGGGCGTCGTCGTCGACGGCGATGTCCTCCTGCCGTGCGCGGATGGAGACACCCGCCTGAGCCATCAGCTGCGCCGGAGCACGTCCCGCCGGTGCTGATGGGACCGGCGCGCAGTCCGTTCCCGTGGCTGCCTGGGCCGCTTCGACCCGGTAGGCGTGGATCTCATTCAGCCGGGCAGTTAGCCGTTCGGCAAGACGCCGGGAATTGGCAAAGACGATCGTGGAGCGGTTGGCCTCGATCAGGTCCGCGATCTTCTCCTCCACATGTGGCCAGATACTGGCCTGCGGCGCGAACCCGCCCTCCACAGTGTCCTCTGCGGGGGCCTTCCCGAGGTCCGTCATGTCCTCCACAGGGACGGTGACGGTCAGGTTCCAGTTCTTCCGCGACTTGGGAGAGACGATCCGCACGGGGGCGTTGCCGCCGAGGAACCGTGCCACCGTCTCCTGCGGTTCAACGGTGGCGGAAAGACCGATGCGCTGCACCGGTTTGTCCAGCATGGCATCCAGGCGGGCCAGCGAGACCGCCAGGTGGGCGCCTCGCTTGGTGCCGGCCACGGCGTGGACCTCGTCCACAATGACGGTGTCCACCTCGGACAGCGTTTCCCGGGCCTGGGAAGTAAGCATCAGGAACAGGGACTCCGGCGTAGTGATCAGGATGTCCGGCGGCCGGGTCAGCAGGGCACGCCGCTCATTCTGCGGGGTGTCCCCGGACCTTACGCCCACGGTGATGGACGGTGCCGGCAGGCCCAGCCGTTTCGCCGTCTGCGTGATGCCGATCAGCGGAGCACGGAGGTTCCGCTCCACGTCCACGCCCAAGGCCTTCAGCGGCGAAATGTAGAGGACCTTCGTCTTGCGCTTGGGCACCCGTGAACGCCCGCGGCCGGATGCAGCGGGTTCAGGATCCGGCGCAGGAGAGTTCGCGGCGTCGGCAATAAAGGCGTCGGCAATAAAACGGTCCAAGGACCAGAGGAAGGCAGCGAGCGTCTTGCCGGACCCGGTAGGGGCGATGACCAGGGCATTCGACCCTTCCGAGACCGCATCCCAGGCACCGATCTGGGCAGGAGTCGGCTCCGTGAAGGCCCCCGTGAACCAGTCCCGGGTGGCGGGGGTGAATTTCTGGAGCACCGAACCTGCCGACGTCATGCACCCATTGTTCACCACCACACTGACAATGCGCGGCACCCATCCGGTCCGTTCGGCTCCCGGCTAAATGCCCGCGTGCGGAACCTGCCGGGCCTGCTCTGGACGTGTCTCCGGCCCAACGCGCCGGTCCCTTAGGCCACCGGTAAAGTCCGGTCCCTCGCTCCTATATCTTGGGAATGTCCGTAGCGTGGAGTGTCAGGGGGATCATGGCTATGGCGGTACTTCGTTCCGTGGAGGTGGCCGGTCCCGCCGTTGTGCGGCTGGCACGGGCACGGCGCCGGAGGATGGCGGCCCAGATTCTCATGCTTGCCAGTTGGGCACTGCTGCTCCCGGCCATTCTGCTGGTGCTCCTGAGCGGGCTGCTTCCACCGCTGATAGGCGAGGCAGGCTCGTACCTGCTTGTGGTCTGTTTCCTGCTCGGATTCGCGCTCTGGATTCCGGAATCATTTTTCCGCAGGCGCGAGGAGGCGGCACGGCACAAAGCTTTTCCGGAGGTGGAATCAGCGCTGGTCCGGTTGCGCGCCGGCTGGGAGATGGAGTGGCATTCACCCTACGGTCCTGGACGGGAACGTCTCGTCTCCCGCGGAAGCTGGAAGCAGCGCTTCGAATGGCGGGTGGCTTACCGGGGCGGAACCATGTTCCTCACTGAAATCCCGGCCGCAGAGCACGAGGAAGACGACGACGAGGATCAGGGCGACTGAAGCTTCAGCGGCCTGCCTTTGCCGGCCCGATTGGTCCCGCAACCGCCCCACCGCTGCGG
>JBELYP010000053.1:0-20997 GCA_040273995.1 Arthrobacter sp. | reverse complement strand
CTCGACCGGAGGGGCGACCTGCGGTCCTCCATCGCCAGAGCGCCTGCGACGCCGGTGATTGCCGGCGCAGGTGCCCTGTGTTTCATCCTGCTCCGGCTGATCCTCTGGCTTGACGGGCCGAGGGCGCTGGCTGCCGCAGTCTTCGCGATGCTCATCTCCTATGCAGTTGTCCTGGTCCTGGACCGTGCCGTGAAGCTGGACTGGACCTGCGTGAGCATCGGTGCTGCCGGCGTCGCAGTACCAGTTCTCTTGTTCGCCCTGGCATCAGGACCAGTTCTGCCCGCCGCGGCCGTCCTGCTTCTCTGTGCCCTGCTCGCACTTCGGATGCGCGGCGGCTGGCAGCTGCCTTTGGCCTCCGCCGTGGCCGGTGCTGCCGTGGGCGGCGGGCTGTTTGTCCTGCTGCAGGGCCTGAACACCTAGAGGTTTGGACACAGCGACTAAACTGGGGAAATCATGACTACTGAGCCTTCTTCCTTCGCTGATCTCCCAACCGTCGACGACAACACTCCGGTACGGGTTCGTTTCTGCCCGTCCCCGACAGGTACTCCCCACGTCGGCCTGATCCGTACCGCCCTGTTCAACTGGGCCTACGCCAAGCACACCGGCGGCAAGATGATCTTCCGCATCGAAGACACCGACTCCGCCCGGGACAGCGAGGAAAGTTTCCTCCAGCTGCTCGACGCTCTCGACTGGCTGGGCATCACCTGGGACGAAGGCGTCAATGTGGGCGGTCCGCATGAGCCGTACCGCCAGTCCCAGCGCGGCGAGATTTACCAGGACGTCATCGCCAAGCTGAAGGACGCAGGGCACCTGTATGAGTCCTACTCCACCCCCGATGAAATCGAAGCCCGGCACCGCGCCGCCGGCCGGGACATCAAGCTCGGGTATGACAACTTTGACCGGGACCTGACCGAAGAGCAGATCGCCGCTTTCAAGGCCGAGGGGCGCGAGCCGGTGCTGCGGGTGCGCATGCCGGACGAGGACATCACCTTCACAGACCTGGTCCGCGGTGAAATCACGTTCAAGGCCGGCACCGTTCCGGACTTCGTGGTGGTGCGCGCCAACGGTGCTCCGCTCTACACCCTGGTGAATCCGGTCGACGACGCCCTCATGGGGATTACGCACGTCCTCCGCGGCGAAGACCTGCTTTCCTCCACGCCTCGCCAGATCGCACTCTACCGCGCGCTGATCGACGTCGGAGTGGCCCAGTACATGCCGCTGTTCGGGCACCTGCCCTACGTGATGGGCGGCGGGAACAAGAAGCTCTCCAAGCGCGATCCCGAGTCCAGCCTGTTCCTGCACCGCGAACGGGGCTTCATCCCCGAAGGCCTGCTGAACTACCTGTCCCTGCTGGGCTGGTCGCTCTCCGCTGATGAGGACATCTTTACAGTGGACCAGCTCGTGGAGAACTTCGACATCCACGATGTCCTCTCCAACCCGGCGCGCTTTGACCTCAAGAAGGCTGAGGCCATCAACGGCACCCACGTCCGGATGCTGGAAGCAGCTGATTTCCGCGGACGCCTGGTTCCCTACCTGCAGCACGCCGGACTGGTGGGGGAGGAGCTGACCGAACGGCAGCAGGAGATCCTCACCGAAGCGGCGCCCCTTATCCAGGAACGCATCACCCTCCTCGGTGAGGCTCCGGACATGCTCGGCTTCCTCTTCAAGGAAGACGACGCGATCGACGTCGCCGACGACGCCCGCAAGGGACTGCCGGCTAACCTCACCGAAGTGCTGGATGCTACGCTGGCTGCTCTCGAGCCGGTGGAGGAATGGACAGCGGAGAACATCCAGGCCGCTCTTCGCCAGGCCCTGGTGGAAAACCTGGGGATCAAGCCCCGGCTTGCCTTCGGCCCGGTCCGCACGGCCGTTTCCGGCCGCCGGATCTCCCCGCCGCTCTTCGAATCCATGGTGATCCTGGGCAAGGATTCCTCACTGGCACGCATCCGCGCTTTCCGCGCGGCGGAGGCGTAGGAAACCCATGAGTGAATGGCGGAGCGGCAGGCCCACGGGTGTGCTCTTTGATATCGACGAGACCCTCGTGGACCTCCGCACCGCCATGGGCAACACGCTGCGGGAGATCAGCGCAAAGGACCTGGCGCACTTCACCGAAGAGGACTGGGCTGCCTATCAGCATCTCTATTCGGCAGACCCGCAGGGCTACTACGACCGTTACCTGGCCGGGGAGCTCAGTTTTACCCGCCAGCGGCTGCTTCGGGTAGCCCACGCCCAGCAGGCGCACGGACTGCCGGCCTTCGACGGCGATGCCGAGGAAGCGTGGAACGCCGCCTACGATCAAACGCTGCCGCGCCACTTCAAGGCGTTCGACGACGTCGTACCCGTCCTGGACCTGCTCGACGCCCACGGGATTCCCTACGGGGCGGTCAGCAACAACGTCCACGATTACCAGCGGGCCAAGCTCGACGCCGCAGGACTTGAACGCATCAAGGTGCTGGTGGGTATTGATGCCGTTGACGCGGCCAAGCCGGATCCGGCCATCTTCCTCGAAGGCGTCCGCCTGCTCGGCACCGATCCGGCGCAGACCCTGTATGTGGGGGACAACCCGGAGGTAGACGGCAAGGGCGCACTTGATGCCGGTCTGCAGGCACTGTGGGTTGAACGCAGCGGGAACGAGCAGCTGCGGGCGGCCTATCCGGATCTTCCGGTGTCAGGCACGCTGGCGGCAGTAGCGGCCGCAGTCGGCCTGTCCTAGGGGTTCGGAACGGACCGGCTCCGGAGCCGTTTTGTACTCCGGCCGGAACCCGTGTATAGTAATAACTCGTGCTGAGGGGTTGAAGCCGGATCTTGAAGGTCTGGAACGGCCCGGAACAGCACATTGGGATATGGTGTAATTGGCAACACAACGGTTTCTGGTACCGTCATTCTAGGTTCGAGTCCTGGTATCCCAGCGCTAATCAAATGAGGCTTTTAGCCCGATTTGAGAAATAAACAACAGGTATGAAATACTTGTTGAGATCGCTTAGCAGGTGAAGCAAACGGCCCCATCGTATAGCGGCCTAGTACGTCGCCCTCTCACGGCGGTAACGCGGGTTCGAATCCCGCTGGGGTCACAGAGAAAGGTCCCGGACAGAAATGTCCGGGACCTTTTCTATTTGCCCGAAAGTCAGCCCGCCGCGGTTATTTTGTGCAGCGTCCGTAAATTACGCGTGGTGGTGGTTGCCTTATAACGCGGCTTAGCCGTGGCCCGGGAGAATTCCGAATCCAGGGTTGCCCCTTTCACTGCCGTCCACGCCACGGCTTCCGGGCCCAGCCGGACCTGCTCCTGTCCGGCGCCGGCACCGAGCGCGAGCAATTCGTCCAGGACCTCCGGATCGGTGCAGAACGTCACATAGGCATGAACCTCCGGGTCACCTACCGGATAGGGTACTGCCGCTGCCAGTTCAGCAACGCGTTCCACGCGGAGCACAATTACCCAGGCGTTGTAGCCGAAATCCGCCCGCAGCGCCTGCTCCACGGTTTCCTTCACTTCAGCGCCATCCTGGGACGAACTTACAACCGCGTTGCCGCTGGCGAGCAGGGTCCGGACGTCCTGGAGTCCAGCCCGTTCAAGAGTGGCACGGAGGTCGGCCATTTTCACCGTTATTCCGCCCACATTTACGCCACGCAGCAGAACGGCATACCTGCTGAGTGATCCATTCATAGCGAGAGGGTACGCCGGCAAACCACTGCCGTGCAGCATAATGAAATTCCAGGCACCCGGCGGTAAAGGAAAACAGATTTAGTGGCAGCACATCTCCATGACCCGCAAACGGCAGCAGAACTGGGCGAAGGGGAACTGCTTGCACGGATCTTTCCCCGGCTGGGGGGACAGCGCGCTTTGCTGGGTCCCGGTGACGACGCCGCCGTGCTGGCGGCACCGGACGGGCGCACGGCCATCTCCATTGACACGCTGGTCCAGGACCAGGATTTCCGCCTGCAGTGGCACTGCGGTTACCGCACCACCGGGTACGACGTCGGCTGGAAGTGCGCGGCCCAGAACCTCTCCGACGTCAACGCCATGGGGGCTGTGGCGACGTCCCTCGTGGTCAGCTTGACCCTGCCGGCCTCCACACCGGTCAGCTGGGTTGAAGGCCTGGCCGACGGCCTTTCCGCGGCCCTGCGGGCGCTCGGCGCCGACCAGTGCTCGGTGGCGGGCGGCGACCTGGGCCGGGGGAGCCAGCTGGTGGTCTCAGCGGCAGTCACCGGGGACCTGCAGGAACGCGGTCCAGTGCTCCGGTCCGGAGCTCAGCCGGGAGACGAGCTGGCAGTCTGCGGTGTGCTGGGCGAAGCCGCGGCCGGGCTCGCCCTCCTGGAGAGCTCCCTGGACTATGACCGGCTGGATGCCCGGGAACGGGCGCTCACAGCGGTGCAGTCGCGTCCGTGCCCGCCGCTTGCAGCGGGGCCGGCAGCGGCCGCGGCGGGAGTACACGCCATGATGGACATCTCTGACGGGTTGGTGCGCGACGCCGGGCGGCTGGCTTCGGCGTCGGGCGTGCGGGTTGATCTGGACCCCGCTGCACTGCGGGCAGAGGCGGAGCCGCTGGCCGGCACTGCCGCGAAACTCGGCGCGGATCCGCTGCACTGGGTAATGGGCGGGGGAGAGGACCACGGGCTGCTTGCGGCGTTCGCGCCGGGGCCGGACCTTCCCCGCGGGTTCCGCAAAGTGGGCACCGTCTTGGCCACGGAGGACGGTGCCAGGCGGGTGAGCGTGGGCGGCGATGAGCCCGCCGCCGCGGGCTGGGACCATTTCGCCGGCTGAGCCTGCCCGTCATCGAGATGGCAGAAAGTGCACGTATCGGCGCTGTAGCGTGCACTCTCTGCCATCTCGGTTGAGGGGAGTTAATCGAGCAGATGCCGCTCCCTCACCCTGCGGGACAGGTCCGTGAGCTGTTCCCTGCTCAGCTCCGGAAGGCGCTCCAGCTCCCTGACGATGGACTGCAGGGTGCCGCGGGTCCGCGCACGGATGAGTTCGTTGTAGAAGCCGACAATCACGCCGGTAACCAGTGCCACCACCAGGATGCCGTACAGCGCCACCACCACGGTCAGCAGCCGTCCCACGAAGGTCTCGGCCACGAAGTCACCGAAACCGATCGTCGTGAAGGACACAAACAGGTACCACAGGGCGTCTCCAATACGGGGGATTCCAGGTTCGAACAGCGGCAGCGCCACAGCGGCACCGGCGTAGACGGCTAGGAAACCGTAGAAAACGAAGTCGGCGCCGGTGACGCGGATGATGTTCCTGAGGACCCGCAAGCGTTTCATGCCCGCTCCTAGTGGTGGGGCTTTCCACGATAGGCCGACGGCGGATTAGTCGGTATTGGTGCGCAGCGCTTCGGTCAGCTGCTGGGCAGCCTTGGAGACTACCTCGGCATGGATGCGGCCGGGCTGGCGGGTCAGCCGCTCAATCGGGCCGGAAATGGACACAGCGGCGATGACCCGCCCTGACGGGCCACGGACCGGGGCAGATACGGAAGCGACTCCGGGTTCGCGTTCACCCAGGCTCTGTGCCCAGCCGCGCCGGCGGACGCCGGCCAGCACCGTGGGAGTGAAACGGGCGTTCTGCAGTCCTTCCAGCAGGCGGTCGTGGTCTTCCCATGCCAGCAGTACCTGGGCTGCCGAGCCGGCCTTCATGGAGAGCTGGGTGCCTACCGGAATGGTGTCCCGCAGGCCGATGGGCCGCTCCGCAGAGGCGACGCAGACCCGCCATTCGCCCTGGCGGCGGAATACCTGCGAGCTTTCCCCAGTGGCGTCACGCAGCGCGAGCAGCACCGGCCCGGCCGAAGCGATTAGCCGGTCCTCGCCGGCGGCAGACGCCAGCTCCACGAGCCGGCTGCCCAGGACGAACCGGCCCTGGATGTCCCGGCCCACCAGCCGGTGGTGCACCAGTGCAAGTGCCAGCCGGTGCACGGTGGGACGCGCGAGCCCGGTGGCAGCTACGAGCTGCGCCAGGGTAGTAGGTCCGGCTTCGAGTGCGTCCAGCACCATCGCCGCTTTGTCGATGACGCCCACACCGCTTGAGTTGTCCATAAGATGATATTGCCGTCTCAATATCTGAGATGCAAGCTGAAAAACTGGCAGGGCGCCGGGGGATGCTGGTTGTCTTAAACCATCAGGATTCCGCAGTGACCGGCAGGACCGCCGCAAACTGCGCCGGGCGAGGAGCAGATGGCAATGGGAGAGCACTCAGCGGGCAGGACGCTCGCCGAAAAAGTGTGGGACGAACATGTAGTTTCCAAGGGCAGCGACGGCGCGCCGGACCTGCTCTACATCGACCTCCACCTGGTGCATGAGGTCACGTCACCGCAGGCCTTCGAAGGCCTGCGCCTGGCCGGCCGCAAACTGCGCCGCCCGGACCTGACCATCGCCACGGAGGACCACAACACCCCCACACTGGCAATCGACAAGCCGATCGCGGACCCGGTCAGCCGCACACAGATTGAAACACTGCGTGCGAACTGCGCCGAGTTCGGGGTCCGCCTGCATCCGCTGGGAGACGCGGAACAGGGCATCGTCCACGTGGTGGGCCCGCAGCTCGGCCTGACCCAGCCCGGCCTCACCGTGGTGTGCGGTGACTCCCATACCTCTACCCACGGCGCCTTCGGTGCACTCGCCATGGGTATCGGCACGTCTGAGGTGGAGCACGTCATGGCCACCCAGACGCTGTCCCTGAAGCCGTTCAAGACCATGGCCATAAACGTTGAGGGCACTCTCAAGCCCGGCGTCACGTCCAAGGACATCATCCTGGCGGTCATCGCCAAGATCGGCACCGGCGGCGGCCAGGGCTACGTCCTGGAATACCGCGGTTCAGCTATCCGCTCGCTGTCCATGGAAGCGCGGATGACCATCTGCAACATGTCCATCGAAGCCGGCGCCCGCGCCGGTATGGTTGCCCCCGACGAGACGACGTTCGCGTACCTCAAGGGCAGGCCGCACGCGCCGCAGGGCGCCGACTGGGACGCCGCCGTCGAGCACTGGAAGTCATTGGCTACCGATGAGGACGCGGTGTTCGATGAGGAGGTGTTCCTGGACGCCAATGAGCTGGAACCCTTTGTTACCTGGGGCACCAACCCCGGCCAGGGCGTGTCCCTCTCCGAGGCAGTGCCCTCACCGGAGGACTTCGCCGACGAAAACGCGAAGGCTGCGGCCGAACGCGCCCTTGAATACATGGACCTGCAGGCCGGCACTCCGATGAAGGACATCCGGGTGGACACCGTTTTCCTGGGCTCCTGCACCAACAGCCGGATCGAGGACCTGCGCATGGCCGCGGACATCATCCGCGGCCGGCAGAAGGACCCCAACATCCGCATGATGGTGGTCCCCGGGTCTGCCCGGGTCCGTCTGGAGGCGGAAGCTGAGGGCCTGGACCAGGTTTTTAAGGACTTCGGAGCCGAATGGCGCTTCGCCGGATGCTCGATGTGCCTGGGCATGAACCCGGACCAGCTGGAGCCGGGGGAGCGCTGCGCATCCACGTCCAACCGCAACTTCGAGGGCCGGCAGGGCAAGGGCGGACGCACGCACCTGGTCTCCCCGGTGGTAGCCGCAGCCACCGCCGTGCGCGGCACGCTGAGCTCGCCGTCGGACCTTGACCCCCTGCCCGGCGCAGCCGCCGGTTCCACCGCAACCGCTGCCGCCTAGGAGAACATCATGGAAAAGATCACCACCCACACCGGAATCGGTGTTCCGCTGCGGCAGAGCAACGTGGATACCGACCAGATCATCCCCGCCGTCTACCTCAAGCGCATCACCCGGACCGGGTTTGAAGACGCGCTGTTCGCCGGCTGGCGCAAGAGCCCGGAATTCATCCTGAACCAGGAACCGTACAAGGCCGGCTCAGTGCTGGTGGCCGGACCGGACTTCGGTACCGGATCCTCCCGCGAGCACGCCGTCTGGGCGCTGAAGGACTACGGCTTCCGCGCCGTGCTCTCTTCCCGGTTCGCGGACATCTTCCGCGGCAACTCCGGCAAGCAGGGCCTCGTTGCTGCCCAGGTGGCGCAGGATGACATTGAGCTGATCTGGAAGGTGCTTGAGGAAACCCCCGGAACCGAAGTGACGGTGGACCTCGAAGCGAGGACAGTGATTTGCGGCACTGTCACGGCCCCGTTCCAGATCGACGACTACACCCGGTGGCGTCTGCTCGAGGGCCTGGATGACATTGGCCTGACGCTCCGGCACGAAGAGGACATCACGGGCTTTGAAGCCCGGCGCCCTGCGTTCAAGCCGACCACGCTGCCCGCCCGGACCTAGGCGCAGGTCCGGTTTCGGCAGGACCCTTCAAGGGCAGTAGTATTGATGGGCCTTCCCGTGTGGGAGGGCCCATCAGATTTTTCCCTGCCCGCCGCCGTGCCATGCCCTCCCGAGGGGTGTCTGCGCGGCCGCGTTATTTCGGGAAAGGCAGGCTAGCTCCTATGCTTGGGGTGCAGTCTCTTATGGCCTCGGGGGCAATAAAAACGAAAGAAACAGGTGTTCATGGCTAGCGTGCTAACCATCCGTGGTGGTGTACCCCTTACAGGCAAAGTACCGGTCCGCGGGGCCAAGAACCTCGTCCCTAAAGCCATGGTGGCAGCGCTGCTGGGCAACTCCCCGTCGCTGCTGCGCAACGTTCCGGAGATCAAGGACGTTGACGTGGTTACCTCGCTGCTGAAGCTGCATGGGGTTGAGGTCACGAAGGACCCGGTGACGGGCGACCTTCTGATGGATCCGAAAAACACCAAGACCGCGGCCTCCCGGGACATCGACGCCCACGCCGGCGATTCGCGCATCCCCATCCTGCTCTGCGGACCCCTGATGCACAGCATCGGCGAGGCCTTCATTCCCGACCTCGGCGGCTGCAAGATCGGCGACCGGCCCATCGACTACCACCTGCAGATGCTCCGCAACTTCGGTGCCCTGGTGGAAAAGCGTCCCGGAGGCATCTCCATCTCCGCACCCAAGGGACTGAAGGGCGCCAAGCTGGAACTGCCCTACCCCTCTGTGGGAGCCACCGAGCAGGTCCTGCTCACCGCCGTGCGTGCCGAAGGCATCACCGAACTGAGCGGCGCCGCCGTCGAGCCTGAAATCCTCGACCTCATTGCCGTGCTCCAGAAAATGGGCGCAATCATCACGGTCCAGACGGACCGCGTGATCCGCATTGAAGGCGTACCGGAGCTCAGCGGCTACAACCACCGCGCACTGCCGGACCGCAACGAAGCCGCTTCCTGGGCCTCAGCCGCTCTGGTCACCAAGGGCGACATCTACGTGGAAGGGGCCAACCAGCAGGACCTCACGGCCTTCCTGAACATCTACCGCAAGATCGGCGGTGCTTTCGACGTCGACGACGACGGCATCCGCTTCTACCACCCCGGCGGCAAGCTGAACCCGCTGGTGCTGGAAACGGACGTCCACCCCGGCTTTATGACGGACTGGCAGCAGCCGGTTGTAGTGGCGCTCAGTCAGGCCGACGGCGTGTCGATTGTGCATGAAACCGTGTACGAGAACCGTTTCGGGTTCACCGATGCCCTGATCCGCATGGGGGCGAACATCCAGGTGCACCGCGAATGCCTTGGCAGCATCCCGTGCCGTTTCGGCCAGCGGAACTTCCTGCACTCGGCAGTGATCTCCGGGCCTGTGAAGCTCAAGGGTGCCGAGATCGACATCCCCGACCTTCGCGGCGGCTTCAGCCACCTCATCGCAGCCCTGGCGGCCGAAGGCACGTCCCGGGTGACCGGCGTCGAGCTGATCAACCGCGGTTATGAGCATTTCCTGGACAAGCTCGAAGGTCTGGGTGCCGATTTCGACGTTCTGAACAGGAAGTAAGCTTCCGCCCATGAGCGAATCGAGAAAGTCACGAATCACGTTCACGCTGCTGGCTACGGTGGTGCGTCCGGCCATGAACCTCATGATGGGGCGCAGCTGGAAGGGCGTTGAGAACCTGCCGAAGGGCACGGGCTTCATCGCCTGCCCAAACCACGTGACCGAAATCGATCCGCTTGTGGTGGGGCACTTTTTCTACAACCAGGGGATCCTGCCCCGCTACCTGGCCAAAGCTTCGCTGTTCAAGGCCCCCGTGCTGGGCGCGGCGCTGCGTGCCACCAAGCAGGTGCCGGTACAGCGGGGCGGCGCAGGTGCGGCGGCTTCCCTGGACGCAGCGCAGGAGGTGGTCGACGCCGGCGGCGCCCTGATCGTGTACCCGGAGGGAACGCTCACCCGCGATCCGAATCTGTGGCCGATGAAGGGGCGCACCGGTGCAGCCCGCCTGGCGCTGCAGACCGGCGCCCCGGTAATTCCGGTGGCGCACTGGGGCGCCCAGGACGTACTTCCGCGCTACGGGAAGATGCTGCACCTGTTTCCCCG
Organism: Arthrobacter sp.; assembly: GCA_040273995.1. Taxonomy (GTDB): domain Bacteria; phylum Actinomycetota; class Actinomycetes; order Actinomycetales; family Micrococcaceae; genus Arthrobacter_B. Next base: position 10,668 of record JBELYP010000053.1, on the reverse strand, counting down.
GAAGCAGGTGCGCGTGCTGGTCGGGGAACCCATTGACCTCTCCGACCTCCGCGGCATCCCGCTGACCAAGTCGGTGCTGGAGGAAGCCACGGAGCGGATCATGGCCGCCCTGACGGCGGAGGTCGCAGTGCTGCGGGGAGAGCCGGCTCCGGCCGTGCGCTGGGACCCGGCAAGCAAGGGCCAGAAAGCAGTTGGACGAGGTTTCGACCCGGAAACGGAGACTAAACAGTGACCCCCGCAACGCCTCCTGCCAAGGTTGCCGTGCTGGGCGCCGGAAGCTGGGGAACAACGTTCGCCAAGATTGCCGCGGATTCCGGTGCCGCCCGGAGGACTGAGGTGCTCGTCTGGGCACGCCGTCCAGAGGCAGCTGAGGAGATCAACCGGACCCGCCGCAACACCCGGTACCTGAAGGACATCGAGCTGCCGGCCAACCTGAAGGCCTCGGCGGATGCTGCCGAAGTCCTGGCCGGTGCCCAGCTGGTAGTCCTGGCGGTTCCCGCCCAGACGCTGCGGGAACGGCTGCGTGAATTCAAGGACCTCTTCCCCAAGGACGCCGTCATCCTCAGCCTCATGAAGGGCCTGGAAGTCGGCACCGACGCACGGATGAGCCAGGTCATCGCCGAAGAGCTGGACTGGCCGCAGGACCGGATCGCTGTCCTGTCCGGACCGAACCTGGCCATGGAAATTGCGCGGGAGGAACCCACAGCCTCCGTGGTGGCCTGTTCCGACCTCGCTGTTGCCGGCTGGATCGCTGCTGCCTGCACCGCACCGTACTTCCGGCCCTACACGAACACCGATGTGATCGGCACCGAAATCGGCGGGATCGTCAAGAACGTGATTGCCCTCGCCGTCGGCATCTGCGAAGGCAAGCAGATGGGGGACAACACCAAGGCATCCGTGATGACCCGCGGACTTGCCGAAACCACCCGACTGGCCGTCGCGCTTGGGGGCAAGACCGAAACCCTCTTCGGCCTCTCCGGCATGGGAGACCTGATCGCCACCTGCTCCTCATCCCTTTCCCGCAACCACACGGCAGGCCGCCTGCTGGCAGAGGGGCTGACACTGGACCAGGTCACCGCCAAAATGGCCCAGACCGCGGAAGGCATCAAGTCCGCGCAGGCCGTCCTGGACCGGGCGATCCAGCTGGGGGTCTACATGCCCATTACCGAGAACGTTGTTGCAGTCCTGCAGGGCGCCATCTCAGTAGACGAACTGGGCCCGCGCCTGCTGGCCCGCGAACTCAAGCCCGAAGGTGTCCACGCATCATGAGCGTTCAGCCCATCAACCCCGGCGGCGGATCCAAGCCGCGCGTTGCCGTCCTCTTTGGCGGCCGCTCCAGCGAACACTCGGTCAGCTGCGTGACGGCTGCCGGGGTGCTGGAGGCCATTGACCACAGCAAGTACGACGTCGTGCCTATCGGCATTGCGCGCAACGGCCAGTGGTCACTGGTATCCGTGGACCCCGGCCAGTGGTCCCTGCGCGCGGAAGCGCTTCCTGAGATCACAGCCGGGGACGAGACGGTGGTGATCTCCAGCGAGGGTTCCACCCAGCAGCTGGTCTCCCACTCGCCCAACGCGATGCCGCGCTCCCTGGGCCGCATCGACGTCGTTCTTCCGCTGCTGCACGGACCGTTCGGTGAGGACGGCACGCTGCAGGGGCTGCTGGAGATGGCGGACGTGCGCTACGTCGGTGCCGGTGTCCTGGCCTCCGCGGTGGGGATGGACAAGCACTACATGAAGGTGGTATTCGAATCCGCGGGCCTCACCGTGGGCCCGTACGAGGTCATTACCGACCGCGAGTGGAACAGGGACCCCGAAAGCTGCCTGGAGCGTGCCTCCCGGCTGGACTTCCCGCTGTTCGTGAAGCCGGCGCGTGCAGGATCTTCCATGGGCATCTCCCGGGTCACTGAGCCCTCGGAGCTGCGTGCTGCCGTGGAGGCTGCGCGGGAACTGGATCCGAAGGTTGTCATTGAGGCGGGCATCACCGGCCGGGAAATCGAGGTGGCCGTGCTGCAGGGCCGCGGGTACGAGGACCCGCGCACCAGCCAGCCCGGGGAAATTGCCGTCCAGGACGGCGGACACGACTGGTACGACTTTGAAGCCAAGTACGTTGACGGGACAGCCGCTGAACTGAGCTGCCCGGCGGACCTGCCCGACGCCGTCACCACCCGCGTGCGGGAACTGGCTGCCGTGGCATTCGAGGCTGTTGGCGCCGAAGGCCTCTCCCGGGTGGACTTCTTCTACACCCCGGACGGGGACCTGGTCATCAACGAAATCAACACCATGCCCGGGTTCACCCCGATCAGCATGTACCCGCAGATGTGGGCAAAATCCGGCCTGCCCTACACCGAGCTGATCGACGAACTCATCACCCTGGCGCTCGAGCGGCCCACGGGCCTGCGCTGAGCGGTCCCCGGCGCGGGCCGGGCTAGCCCGGCAGCTCGACGTCGCTGGTTGCCAGGCATTCCCGGGTCTGTTCGATGCGGGCCACGGCGTTCTCCAGTTCCACCAGGACGGTGGAGGAGGCAACCTGCTCGGTGTCGAGAATAACCTCGACGGCGGGGTCCCGGCCGTAAGTGGTGGCCGTCCACATGCTGCCTTCTTCACGCAGCACCCAGTCCACCCCGTTTACCGTTGCGCAGGCATCGGTGGTGGGGCCTGGAACGGTAACGCCGCAGCGGACAATCACCTGTGCGGGGCTGCCCCAGGCGGAGGTGGCCTGGCTGGTGGTTTCACGCTGGTCCGCGCCTGCAAGGTTTTCGGGCAGGGCCACCATCACCATTGCGCAGTCCGGATTGGCTGCATCGGGTGCTGCCTCAACATCGGCGGCGGGTGTGCAGCCGCTGAGGGCGGCGGCAAGGACCAGGGTGCCGGCGGAAACGGCTGCCGGAAGGAATTTCATGTTTCTAGGGTATCCGGGGGTCCCGGGTACCCCCGAATCCCGGGCGCTGACTCCATGGTTTTCGTCGCGTGGCCGAGGCACGTGCCTCCGGCCCGGAACTTCGGCAAGTTCCGTCGCCAGCGGATCACCCGATTCCGGGCGGGATTCGCATCCACGTTACGACGAACTGTTGTTTGCCACGGTCCACTTTTGCATATTTCAGGCGCCGCTTCTCGGCTGCTGTCAGGGCCCTGCGGTAGGCTTCCTACTGACCATGCCGGTTCGAAGGACAACGATGTCCTGCGTAAATAATCCGGAGGAGAAGCATGAGCAGCAGCACGGAACGGGATTACCTTGCAGACTAAGATCACCGCAAACGCGCAGGCGCTGAAGCGATGGTTGAGCAAAGCCGAGGTGTCCCTGGGGAACCACAGCGACCGGCTGAACGCCATCAATATTTTCCCGGTGGCCGACGGCGACACCGGCACGAACCTCTACCTCACCATGCGGGCGGCCTCGGCAGCGGCTGCAGACCTGGAAACCCAGGACATCGGCGAGCTGCTCTCCGCAGCAGGACGTGCGGCAATGGAGCAGGCCAAGGGAAACTCCGGCACGCTCCTGTCCGTTTTCCTCACCTCCATGGCCGAACCCCTGCAGGGAAACACCCGTCTTTCGGCACCGGTCCTGGCCCGTTCCCTGGAACGCGCGCAGCTGCGTTCCTGGTCTGTGCTGAGCGACCCGGTGCCGGGCACCATGCTCTCCGTACTCGAGGAGGCCGCCCGCGGTGCCTCCCAGGTCGAAGCTGCACAGACCGGGGACGACAGCAATGCAGGGCTGGCCGAAACCCTGCGTGCCATGATGACCTCCGCGCTCGCCGCCGTAGTACGCACTGAAGAGCAGCTGGAAACCCTGACCGATGCCGGCGTCGTGGACGCCGGAGGCGTGGGATTCCTGCTTGTGCTTGATGCGCTGCGCGCCGCTGCCCTGGGCGAGGAGCTGCAGGGCGAGCTTCTGGACGGACTGCACGGCTATGACGTGCAGGACCCGCACATCCACGGCACCCAGCCGCAGCTTGAGGGTGTGGAAGTCATGTGCACCATTACGCTCAGCCCCCTGGATGCCGCGACACTGCGGCTGCAGCTGGATGAACTGGGCGAGTCTGTGATCATGAGCGCCGTCTCACCGGTGGGGGAGGGCTACCGCTGGCGGGTTCACGTCCACACCCCCGACGCCGGTGCCGCCATGGACGCGCTGCACGCCGTGGGCGAGCCGACCAACGTCACCATCACCGAACTCTCCGCCAACGGACACCAGACCACGGAAATCCCGCAGGTGCCGCTGCCCGGCCATTCCGCCGGTTTCGCCCGCGAAGCCTAGAGGCCCATGCAGGACAGGATTCCCGGCGAGCTCGACTATCCCCTGAACCGCCGGATCGGAAAGAAGTCTGCGGACAAGATCGAGAAGCAGCTCGGCATCACAACGGTGGGCCAGCTGCTGCTCCACGTACCGCGGCGCTATCTGGAACGCGGGGAACTCACCCGGATTTCCGAGATCCCGTTCGACGAGGAAGTCACCCTCGTGGCGAGGGTGCAGAGCAACAACTCGCGACGCATGCAGACCCGCAGAGGCATGATCGTGGAAATCACGGTCACTGATGACGACGACGCCGGCGCCCTGGGGCTGCTCCACCTCACCTTCTTCAACGGCTACGGAGCACTCAAAGACCTGCAGCCGGGGACCCGTGCGATGTTCTCCGGCAAGGTGGGCGTCTACAAGCACCAGCTGACGCTCACCAACCCGAACTACGTGCTGCTCAGCGACGAAGCCGATGACGAAGAGGAAGCCAAACGGCCCATCCCCGTGTACCCGGCCACCGCCAAGCTGACCAGCTGGGAAATCAAGACCACCATCGACCTGCTGCTGGACTCGCTCCAGACCGAACGCCTCCGCGACCCGATCCCGCCGGCCATCCGCTCCCGGGAACGTCTGATGGGCATGGCCGACGCCTTCAACGCGATCCACCGCCCGGCGGTCATCGAGGACGCGTACAAGGCCCGGCACCGCTTCCGCTACGAGGAAGCCCTGGTGCTGCAGACCGCACTGGCCCGCCGGCATGCCTTCACCGCCGAACAGGATGCCACCGCCCGCCCGCCCCGCCCCGGCGGACTGCTGGACGCCTTCGACTCGGCGCTGCCGTTCACGCTCACCGCAGGCCAGGCCTCCATTGGCGAGGAACTGGCGGCTGACCTGGCCAAAGCGCATCCCATGAACCGCCTGCTGCAGGGCGAAGTTGGCTCCGGCAAGACCCTGGTGGCCCTGCGGGCCATGCTGCAGGTGGTCGACGCCGGCGGCCAGGCGGCCCTGCTGGCCCCCACCGAGGTACTTGCAGCCCAGCATTACGCCTCGATCACCCGGACGCTTGGACCGCTGGGCCAGGCCGGCATGCTGGGCGGCAGTGAGACCGCCACCCGGGTCACCCTGCTCACCGGCTCAATGTCCGCCGCGCAGCGCAAAGCAGCCCTCCTTGAAGCGGCCTCCGGCGCAGCGGGAATCGTCATCGGCACCCACGCGCTGCTCTCCGAGCACGTGCAGTTCGCGGATCTGGGCCTGGTGGTGGTCGATGAACAGCACCGGTTCGGTGTGGAGCAGCGGGACATCCTGCGCACCAAAGGCCGCGACTCAACTCCGCACCTGCTCGTCATGACAGCTACCCCGATTCCCCGCACCGTGGCCATGACCGTCTTCGGTGACCTGGACGTTTCCACCCTCACCGAGCTTCCCGCCGGACGGGCGCCGATCTCCACTTTCCTGGCGCCGCTGGCAGACAAGCCGGCCTGGGGCCCCCGGATCTGGGCGCGTGCCCGGGAAGAGATCGACGCCGGACGGCAGGTCTACGTGGTCTGCCCCAAGATCGGGGAGAAAGAAGAGGAACCCGGGACAGAGCTGGCACTGCTGGAAGACCTGCAGCAGCAGCCTGCCGCCCCCCGCAGCAACCAGCGGCCGCTGGCGTCCGTCCTGGAAGTCCTCGAACGCCTGCAGGAACTCCCGGTGCTTTCCGGTACCCGGCTGGGCATGCTCCATGGCCGGATGGACCCGGCTGACAAGTCCGCCACGATGGACGCCTTCAACCGCGGCGAGATAGACCTGCTCGTTTCCACCACCGTGATCGAAGTGGGCGTGGACGTACACAACGCCACCATGATGGTGATTCTCGACGCCGAGCGCTTCGGGATCTCGCAGCTGCACCAGCTGCGCGGCCGCGTGGGCCGCGGTGGCCTGCCCGGAACCTGCCTGCTGGTCACCAGTCTGGAGAACGGCCATCCCAGCCGGGAACGCCTGGATGCCGTGGCAGCCACCACCGACGGCTTCGAGCTCTCCCGCCGGGATCTGGAACTGCGCCGCGAAGGAGACATCCTGGGCGCCTCCCAGTCCGGCGGACGGTCAACGCTGAAGCTGCTGCGCGCCATCCAGGACGAAAAGGTCATCGAACGCGCACGGGCAGATGCGCAGGCACTGATCCAGGAAGACCCGGACCTGCTGGAGCATCCGGCCCTGAACGAGGCGATCGAAGCGTACCTGAACCCGGAGAAGGAAGCCTTCCTGGACCGCGGCTGAGGCCTGCGGCAGTCGCCCGGATGCCGGGCGGCACCTGCCTGCTGGATAGAGTGGAATCATGAGCCGCATCATTGCCGGAGTCGCCGGCGGATCCACCCTGTCCAGTGTTCCCGGATCGGGCACCCGGCCCACCACGGACCGCGTGAAAGAGGCGCTCTTCTCCCGGCTGGAGTCCTACGGAATCCTGGACGGAGCCTATGTACTGGACCTGTTCGCCGGTTCCGGTTCCCTGGGTGTGGAGAGCGCCAGCCGCGGGGCCGCCCGCGTGGACCTGGTGGAGCTGGCCGAAAAAGCAGCCCTGGTCTGCCGCAGCAACGCTTCCCTGGTAAACAAGATCCTCGGCTCGGAGCGGGTGCGCGTGCACCGGACCAAGGCGGAGTCCTACCTGCTCCGGGTACCGCCCGGACTGGTCTGGGACCTGGTTTTCCTGGACCCGCCCTACCCGCTGGAGGAAGAGGGCCTGGCTGCCGTGCTGGACGCGCTCAGCCCGCGGCTGGCGGACCGCGCCGTCGTAGTGGTGGAACGTTCCACCCGCTCACCCGAGCCTGCCTGGCCGGCAGGCATGGAACGCTTCAGCGAACGCTCCTACGGTGAAACAACCCTCTGGTTCGCCGAGCCGGCGCAGAAAGAGGACCAGTAATTCTTCCTCAGCGCCCGGCAGCGAACGCATCCAGGTCGGCGCCGGTCAGCACAGCGGCCGGATGCGGTCCGGCCTGCAGCAGGGACTGCGTCCACTCCGCCGGCCAGCGATAGGGAACCGCTGCCAGGACTATGTTCCCGGGATGCCTGCCGGTGAACATCGAAACGTCGCCCAGCGCGGCTACCCCGCCGCCCGCGGCAGCGAAAACCGCCTGCAGTGCCTTCGTCTGCCGGCGTGCGAACGCCAGGGGCGGGTCATCACCCACGTTCACCAGCAGCACTCCGTGTTCGGAGAGCAGGCCCAGCAGCTCCTCGTAGTAGCCGGGCACGGTCAGGTGCTCAGGAGCATCTGCACCCGCAAACACATCCAGCACCACGGCATCGAACGAGCCGGGTTCGAACCGTTCAAGTTCCGCACGTGCGTCCCCTGTCACGGTCTCCAGGACGGTTCCCTCCGGCAGCGGCAGGTATGTCAGGACGTAGTCGAGCAGCTCGCGTTCAAGTTCGACGGCGGCCTGCTCCGAACCCGGGCGGGTGGCCTGCACGTAGCGGGCCAGGGTGAGGGCCCCGGCACCGAGGTGCAGGACCCGCAGCGGAGCGCCCGGCGGGCCGGCGAGGTCCAGGACGTTGCCGATGCGGCGCAGGTACTCGTAGAAGATCTCTTCCGGGCGGGCGAGGTTCACGTGCGACTGCTGGGCGCCCCCGATGGACAGGATCCACGCGCCGTCGTTGAAGGCATCCTCATCCAGTTCGGCATGGGCGCCGATTCCGCGCAGCATGCGTGAGGGCGGGCGGCGTTCCACGTTTAGAGCACCTCCTGGAGCCGGGAGATGCGCTCCGCTGCTTCCTGCAGCACATCGAAGCGCTTGCAGAACGCGAAACGCAGCAGTGTACGGGTCCGCCCGGCACCCTCGGGATGGCAGAACATGGCCACCGGAATCGCTGCCACGCCTACCAGCTCCGGAAGCCTCCGGGCCAGGTCAGTGGCGTTCTCGATGCCCAGCGGAGCAACGTCGGCAAGAACGAAGTAGGTTCCCTGCGGCTGGTAGACCTCCAGCCCTGCCTTTTGGAGGCCGGCTGAGAGCACATTGCGCTTGGCACGGAGTGTCCCGGCGATGTCGGTGAAGAAGGAGTCGTCCATCCGCAGGCCTTCGGCAATGGCGGCCTGGAACGGGGATCCTGAGCTGTAGGTGAGGAAGCTCTTGACCGCCCGGACTGCGGCAATCAGCTCGGCGGGCCCGCTCAGCCAGCCGATCTTCCACCCGGTCAGGGAGAACGTCTTGCCCGCTGAAGAAATACTCAGCGTGCGGTCCGCGGCCCCGGGCAGGGTGGCGACGGGAATGTGCCGGGGACCGAAGGTGAGGTGTTCGTAGACTTCATCGGTGACAATCACGGCGTCGTGCTTCACCGCCAGGTCCACGATGCGCTGCAGCACAGCTTCCGGGAAGACAGCGCCGGTGGGGTTGTGCGGGTTGTTCAGCACCACCACCCGGGTGCGGTCCGTGAACGCAGCAGCCAGGGACTCAAGATCCGGCTGGAAGTCCGGGGCCAGCAGGGGAGCGGTGGTGTGCGTGGCGCCGCTGAGACCGATCATGGCGCCGTAGGAGTCATAGAACGGCTCGAAAGTGAGCACCTCGTCACCCGGTCCGGTCAGTGCCAGGAGGGTGGCTGCGATGGCTTCGGTGGCGCCGGTGGTCACCATGACTTCCGTACCGGGGTCCAGCTGCAGGCCGTAGAACCGTTCCTGGTGTTCGGCTATGGCCTCGCGGAGCACCGGCAGCCCCATCCCGGGGGCGTACTGGTTGGCGCCGGCAAGGATCGCCCGGCGTGCGGCATTGCGGATCTCTGCCGGCCCGTCTTCGTCCGGGAAGCCCTGGCCCAGGTTGATCGCGTTGTGGGTGCCGGCCAGGGCGGTGATCTCCTCGAAGATGGTAATGCCCAGGTTGCCGTCCGCTCCGAGGAGATTCGCGCCGGCCGCCGTCCGCTGCCAGGGGGCAGGCCGTCCGTCCCGGGAGTCTCGGAGCGCGCGTGTGCTGGGAGTTGAAGTCATGCCTTCCAGTATTACCCGCCGGGGCCACGAATCGCTCCGCCGGTATAGTTGCTGGCGTTTGGCGGCAGGCTCCGGCCGGGCTGAGCCCGGACCGGACACAGGGGTAAGAAGTGCCGGACGCGCGAAAGGCAGGGAAACATGGAGTCATCCGGTTTGCTGGAACTGGCGGCGGAACGCGCCGCCGGGGAACACGCTGCGCCTTGGCAGAAGTTCCGCAGCAGCAAGACCACCCTGCTGGAACTCCAGTTCCAGACCGGTGGACAGTGCTTTACCCTCGAGATTCGGCCGGCCGGCAGCGCAAACGCGGAGCTCTCTGTCACAGCGCAAACGGAAGAATCCAGGCGGCTGCTGCGGAACGCACTGGTGGGCAGGTTCCCCCTGGTCCAGGACCAGGCAGAGCGTCATGTACTGGGCGTGGCAGCAGCGCATCCAGCGGATCTCCTAGCCCGGGCGGAGGCCTGTATCCGGGACATCCGCGAAACAACGGGCGCTGTGCTGGACGCATCCCGGCCCGGCGGAGAGGTCCCGCCCGGTTTCCTCAACCTGCTCTGGTGGGATGAACGCCCCAACTTCGGCGACGCCGTCGGGCCCTGGCTCGCCGCGCACCTCAGCGGCCTGACCCCGGTGAATGGCAGGAGCCTGGGGCTTAGCACTCCGGCACTGGCAACTGCCGGATCAATCGCGGGCTGGCTGGAGCAGGACGGATCCCAAATCTGGGGCTCAGGACTGATGGGCCCGGTGGCCGGGAAGAGTCTGGCCAGGCTCAGGAGCCTGAAGAATGTACGCGTGCATGCCGTTCGCGGCCGCAACACACGCACTGAACTGCAGCGCAGCACCGGCTGGCGCGTTCCCGAAATCTACGGCGATCCCGCACTGCTGCTGCCGCGGTTCCTGGAGCGGACGGAAGCCGCCGGCGGAGGAATCGCCGTCGTACCGCACCTTGACCACCGCAAGAGCCTGGGCAAGACAGCAGGTCCCGGGATAACCATGGTGGATGTGCGCGAGGGCGTTGAGACGGTGGTCCGGCGGATCGCCGGAGCGCAGGCCTGCGTGTCCAGTTCCCTGCACGGGATCATTGTGGCCCAGGCCTACGGCGTGCCCTGGGTGTGGCTGCGGATCAGCGACCAGGTCATCAGCGGAGACCGGTACAAGTTCGAGGACTTCTTCACCACGCTGGACGCAGCCGCGGCCAGCGCCCGCGACGTGACCGCGGATGCGCTGACGCCCGGGCTGATTGAGGAGTTGGCGGCATCAGCGAGCCTTCCGGAGCTTTCCATTGACCTTGATCCGCTGCTGGAGAGTTTCCCGTACCGCCGTGCCTGACCCGGGCCGCGGCCGGCAAGCGGGTAGATTCGTTCTATGCGACGCGCTGTATGCCCCGGATCATATGACCCCATCCACAACGGCCACCTTGAAGTAATTGCCCGCGCCACCAAGCTCTTTGATGAGGTGATAGTGGCCGTCTCCACCAACTACGCGAAGAA
>JBELYP010000052.1:336-21064 GCA_040273995.1 Arthrobacter sp. | reverse complement strand
CCTGCGGGGGCGGGGCCGGCCACAGCCCCGCCCCCGCCCGCACGGGATGGAGGAATCCGTCATGACCACGTCACTGCTGCCGCCCCAGCGCAGCAAGCCGCCGGCCCCTGCCCGCCCGGCCATCCGCCGCGGCGCCGCCGGGCCCGCCATGGCCGCGCCCGCCATGCTGCTGCTCATCCTGTTCGTGGCGGTGCCCTTCATCGCCGCGATTGGTTTCTCGCTTTACAACGTCCGGCTCGGCGATCCGCGCGACCCCAGCTTCATGGGATTCACCCAGTACGCCCGCATCCTGACGGACCCGGACGTATCCGCCCAGTTCCTCAGTTCCCTTGGGCACAACCTGATCTTCGCGGTGATCGTGGTGCCGGTGCAGACCGCCCTGGCACTTGCCCTGGCCATGCTGGTCAAGCGCGCGCTGCCGGGCATGGCTGTCTTCCGCGCTGTGTTCTTCCTGCCGGTCATCTTCCCGATGGCGCTGGTGGCCATCATCTGGCGGCTGATCCTGGCCCGCGGCGACCAGGGACTGCTCAACGCCACACTGGATTTCTTCTCCGGCGGAAACTTCGGTGCCCAGGACTGGCTCGGCTCGGAACTGACCGCGCTGGGATCCGTGATTGTGCTGTCCATTTGGCAGGGGTGCGGCTTCCAGATGGTCATCCTGCTGGCTGCCCTGCAGCAGGTTCCGGGGGAGCTGTACGAGGCAGCGGAGCTGGACCGGGCCAACGGCTGGCAGCGGCTCCTGCATGTGACGCTGCCCGGTATCCGCACCACGCTCGTCTTCGTGGCCCTCTATACGACCATCCTTTCGCTGCGTGTCTTCGACCAGATTTACGTCCTGGCCAAATCCGGCGGCGGACTCAACGAGGATGCCACGCGCACCGTCATGTACCAGGCAGTCACCGCCGCCTTTGACCAGAACAACATTGGCCGGGCCAGTGCCATTTCCGTGGTCTTCTTCATCCTGGTGCTGATCCTCTCCCTGATCCAGCGCCGTCTTACCCGCGAACGGGAGGCCTAGGCATGGCAACCACAATGCAAAACAGCGGACCGCGGAACTCTGCCGGTGCGGCAGAAGCTCCCGCCGCCCCCAGGCTCCGCCGGAGCAGCCCGCGGCACCGAACCGGACTCGCCGTGCACTTCCTCGCGCTGGTGGTCACCAGCCTGGTGTTCCTGGTTCCGGTCGCCTACATGGTTGCGGCGTCGTTCGCGCCGGCATCGGACACCCTGGCCGGATTCAAGGTCTTCGACGTCACGCAGTGGGGCCTGCACAACTACTCGGGCGTCACCTCCAGCCTGTCCTCGGACAGCACCGGGCACCTGTGGCGGTTCTTCCTGGTCTCCTTCACGGTGACTGTCGCCGTCGTCGGCCTGGGCCTGGTGGTAAATTCGATGGCCGCGTTCGCTCTGTCCCGCCTGGAATGGAAGGGGCGCGGGATTGTCCTGCTGGGCATCCTGATGCTGCTGATCGTGCCTTTTGAAGCTGTCGCCGTCCCCATGTTCTACCTCTACAACGACGCGCGGAACACGCTCTGGATCCAGATTGTCCCGTTCATCGGGAACGCGCTCTCCATCTTCCTGTTCTACTCATTCTTCTCCGGCATCCCGCGCAGCATCGATGAGGCTGCCGGGCTGGACGGTGCCGGACCGTGGCGGATCTTCGCGCTGATCATCGCTCCGATGAGCAAGCCCGTCTACGCCTCAGTGGCCATCCTGACGTTCCTCACCCAGTGGGGAGCCTTCCTCTGGCCGGTGCTGATGATTTCAGATCCCAACCTGCGTCCGCTGCCGCTGCAGATCAGCGTCTTTGCCGGGCAACTCCCGCCGGCCTGGGGCCAGGTCATGGCCTTTGGTGTGCTGCTGGTGCTGCCCGTGCTTGTTGTCTTCCTGCTCTTCCAGCGCTGGTTCATTGAAGGCGTTGCCTCCTCTGCGGTGAAGGGATAAAGCAATGGTTTTCCGACTCAGTGACCACTGGGCCTGGGACAGCTGGCTGGCCGACGACGGCGAGCAGTACCACCTGTTCTTCCTGCGCGCTTCCCGCGCGCTCCAGGACCCGCAGCGCCGGCACTACCGGGCATCCATCGGCCATGCAGTTTCACCCGACCTCGAAGACTGGCAGCTGCTGCCGGACGCCCTGGTAGCCGCGGACGCTCCCGCCTGGGATGACCTGGCTACCTGGACCGGGTGCACCGTGCAGGGCAAGGACGGGCGCTGGCACCTGTTCTACACCGGTGTCAGCCGCGCGGAGAACGGACTGCAGCAGCGCATCGGCAAGGCTGTCTCCGATGACCTGGTTACCTGGACCCGCTGGGACCGCCCGCCGCTGGAAGCGGATCCGCGCTGGTACGAGAAGCTGGGGGAGGGCACCTGGCCGGATGAAGCGTGGCGGGACCCGTTTGTGTTCTGGGACGAAGACACCGCGCTCTGGCACATGCTGGTGACGGCCCGCTCAGCCGAAGGCGATCCGGCCGGCCGTGCAGTGGTTGGTCACGCCGTCAGCCCCGATCTCGAGGAATGGGAAGTCCGTCCGCCGCTCTCGGCTCCGGCAGGGTTCGGCGAGATGGAGGTCATCCAGTCCCGCATGGTTGGCGGGCAGCCGGTCCTGATCTTCTCGTGCCTGCCCGAGTTCGCTCCCGGCGTCGACTCGCCCCGTGTCCCCACCGGAACCTGGATCGCGCCCGGCGGGTCCCTGCTGGGGCCGTGGAAACTCGAAGAAACCGCGGAGTTCTACCTCGAAGGCATCTATGCGGCGCAGCTGGTGCAGAAGCGCGACGGCGAATGGGTGCTCTTCGGGTTTCAGAACGGCTCCTTCACGGGCGAAATAGCCGGTCCTACACCGCTGAAGGACCTCACCGGGGGATCGCCGCTGTTCGGTGCCCCGGGCACGCCCTGAAAGGCATCGGCCGCAGCGATCCGGCGATGCTCATGCACGCCGACGAACCTGCCGCTGACCTGCGCAAACACATGCTCGACGGCGGCCTGATCGTGGGTTATCATCCCTTCGTTCGCCTCAATGGTAAGTGAACTTCATTTTTTTGGACTACAGGGGGAATTCGACATGTCACAGCACTCCGCACCGAACCCGTATGCTCCCGCCCAGCCGGGCGCAGCGGACCTGTCCCAGCCGCTCTACGGCGCCAGCATTGGTGAGGCCGTCAAGCGGTTCTTCAAGAAGTACGCCACCTTCTCCGGCCGCGCGAGCCGCAGCGAATATTGGTGGTGGATGCTGGTGAACTTTGTGGTGGTGTCAGTCCTAAGCACCTGGACCGGGATTGCCGCAGGCACAAGCGTCGACCAGCAAACGGGAGCGTTGTCCAGCCCCGGATTCATGTTCCCGTACGCACTGCTGATGATCTGGTCCCTGGCCATCCTGGTCCCTAGCCTGGCCCTGATGGTGCGCCGCCTGCACGACGGAGGCTTTAGCGGCTGGCTAATCCTGCTGGGACTCATCCCATTCGTTGGCAGCATTGCGATCCTGGTCTTCTCCCTCATGCCCAGTAAGCCCGAAGGAGCGCGGTTCGACGCCGGTGCGCAGCAGTACGGGGCGTACCCGCAGGCACCGCACCAGGCCTAGCGGTCGGATAGGTCCAGACGAACATAACCGCAGGTGAAACGGGGGAGCCCTTCCCGTTCGGAGCAAAGACTCCAATACTGGGAGCATGACCCACACCACATCGCCACACCCCGGCAATGATGCCCCGTACAGCTCCGGTTCCGAATCCGCCAACCTCGCGGAGGAATCAATCCAGCTGGTCCGCACCTGGCTCGCAGAGGCGTCCACTCTCGAAGTGGACGCCTCTGCCGCGCAACTGGCCGGAATCCTGAAAGACCCCGGAGGACTCGCCTTCACCGTCGGCTTCGTAGACGGAGTGATCCGCCCCGAAGACCTGCAGGTTGCCGCCCGGAATCTCGCGCAGCTGGCCCCTCAGGTTCCGGATTTCCTGCCCTGGTACCTGAAGGCTGCCGTCCGTACGGGAGGAATGCTGGGCCCGGCTGTTCCTTCAGTGGTGGTACCTGCCGCCCGGCGGGCCCTGCGGAGCATGGTGGGCCACCTGATTATTGATGCTTCAGAGGACAGACTCGGAAAGTCCATCGCCCGGCTGCGGCGCGACGGCGTCCGGCTGAACGTAAATCTGCTCGGCGAGGCCGTGCTGGGCCGCCGGGAAGCCGGACGGCGGCTGGACGGAACCCGCCGTCTCTTGGAACGCAGCGACGTTGACTACGTGAGCATCAAGGTCTCCTCCACCGTGGCACCCCACGCCCCCTGGGCCTTCGACGAAGCCGTCATGGACGTCGCCGAAACCCTCGCCCCGCTTTACCGCCTGGCTGCCGAATCGCCGCGTCCCAAGTTCATCAACCTGGACATGGAGGAATACAAGGACCTTGAGCTGACCATGGCCGTGTTCATGGAACTGCTCTCCCGCTCCGAATTCCACAACCTGGAAGCCGGGCTGGTGCTCCAGGCCTACCTGCCGGACGCACTGGGAGCGATGCAGCGGCTCCAGGACTTCGCCGCCGCCCGCCGCGCCGCCGGAGGTGCGCCCATCAAGGTGCGACTGGTGAAGGGAGCAAACCTTCCCATGGAACAGGTGGAGGCCTCACTTCACGGCTTGCCCGCGGCCACCTGGGGCTCGAAGCTCGAAACAGACGCCAACTACAAGCGCGTGCTGGACTACTCGCTGCAGCCCGAGAGGACCCGCAACGTCCGCATCGGCGTCGCCGGCCACAACCTCTTCGACGTGGCCTGGGCCTGGCTGCTTGCCGGATCCCGCGGGGTCCGGGACGGCATCGACGTGGAGATGCTGCTGGGCATGGCCGCTGCCCAGGCCGAGGTGGTGCGAAAGGAAGTGGGGTCACTGCTGCTCTACACGCCGGTGGTTCATCCGGAGGAGTTCGACGTCGCTATCGCCTATCTGGTGCGGCGCCTGGAAGAAGGCGCCAGCAGCGAAAACTTCATGTCTGCCGTCTTTGACCTGGCGGACCACGAGCCGCTCTTCGAACGCGAAAAGCAGCGGTTCCTGGCCTCCCTGGCTGCCGCGGACACCCTGGTCCCTGAACCACGGCGTCGGCAGGACCGCACCCGTCCACCGGAACCGGCAGCGGAGGAATTCGCCAACACACCGGACACTGACCCTTCCCTGCCCGCCAACCTGCGCTGGGGACGGAACATCCTGGCCCGTGTCCCCGCATCGGACCTGGGCATGGATCTCCTGGCTGCGTCCCGGATCGAAACAGAGGAGCAGCTCAACGAGCTTATTTCCGGCGCCGCGGCCGCCGCGGAAGGCTGGGCAGCACTCGGCGGTGCCGGGCGGGCGGGGATCCTCCGCCAGGCGGGGGACATCCTGGAAGCCCGCCGCGCGCAGCTCCTGGAGGTCATGGCGGCCGAAGCCGGCAAGACCCTGGACCAGGGCGATCCCGAAGTGTCCGAAGCGATCGACTTCGCCCGCTACTACGCTGAGCGTGCCCGGGAGCTGGACCTTATTGACGGTGCAGAGTTCCATCCGGCCCGGCTCACGCTGGTCACCCCGCCGTGGAACTTTCCCGTCGCCATTCCCGCCGGATCAACCCTGGCCGCCCTCGCGGCGGGTTCCGCCGTGGTGCTTAAACCGGCTGGACCGGCGGCACGGTGCGGTGCCGTCCTGGCAGAAGCCCTGTGGGAAGCCGGTGTTTCCCCGGACGTGCTGCGGTTTGTGCAGGTGGGTGAGTCCGAACTCGGCCGGGAACTGATCTCCCATCCCTCCGTGGACCGGGTTATCCTCACCGGCGCCTATGAGACGGCTGAACTGTTCCGGTCCTTCCGGCCGGACCTGGAGCTGCTGGCCGAAACCTCCGGGAAGAACGCCATAGTGGTCACGCCCAGCGCGGACTTCGACCTCGCCGCAAGGGACGTGGCGGCGTCGGCGTTTGGGCACGCCGGCCAGAAGTGCTCCGCCGCCTCCCTGGTCATCCTGGTGGGCTCGGTGGCTGAATCCCGCCGCTTCCACCACCAGCTGCTGGACGCCGTGCAGTCCCTCGTGGTGGGCGGGCCGGAAGATCCGCGGACACAGATGGGACCGGTCATCGAACCGGCGGCCGGCAAACTCCTGACCGGGCTTACCAAGCTGGGCCCGGGGGAGACCTGGGTACTTCAGCCGCAGAAGCTCGACTCCGAGGGCCGGGTGTGGTCTCCGGGCATCCGGGCCGGAGTGCAGCCGGGCTCCGAGTTCCATCTCACCGAATACTTTGGGCCCGTGCTGGGCGTGATGCGCGCCGAAACGCTGCAGGACGCCGTCCGGCTGCAAAACCAGGTGGAGTACGGGCTAACCGCCGGCCTGCATTCGCTGGACCCGGAGGAGATCCGCTACTGGACCGGTGCCGTGGAAGCCGGCAACCTCTACGTAAACCGGGGCATCACGGGAGCCATTGTCCGCCGCCAGCCGTTCGGGGGCTGGAAAAAGTCCTCGGTGGGTGCCGGGACGAAGGCCGGCGGCCCCAACTATCTGCTGGGCTTGGGGAACTGGACCTCCGCCCGGTCGACTGCCGCTGCCTCCCCGGGAGAAAAAGCCAGCGCGCTGCTGGAACAGGTGCGGAACACTTCCCTCCTGTCCGGGGCGGACCTGCAGTTCCTGGACCGTGCTGCATCCTCGGACGCTGCCGCCTGGCACGAGGAATACGGACTGACCAAGGACGTGTCCGGACTCAGCGCCGAGCGGAACCTGTTCCGCTACCTTCCGGTTCCCGTCCATATCCGGCTGGCGGAAGCGGAGCCGCTGCCGTCCGTGCTGCGTGTCCTGTCCGCCGCACTGCTGGCCGGATCGCGCGTGACGGTGTCCGTCCCGGAAGCACTTGCACCGGGTATCACCGCGGTCCTGGCTGCGTTCTCCTGCTCCGTCAGCGTTGAGGACGACGCCGAATGGCTGTCCCGGATGGCAGCGGCAGAGGCTCCGCCGTCGCGGATCCGTTTGCTGGGCGGTGACCGCCGGTCGCTGGCAGCAGCCCTGGGCGGCCGGCCGGACTGCGCCGTGTACGCCCAGCCGGTCACTGAATCCGGGCGGGTGGAACTGCTGCCGTTCCTGTATGAGCAGGCCATCAGCATCACGGCCCACCGCTTCGGAACCCCCAGCCCAATTGCCGACATTGAACCCGGAAAGCCTTGAGCATGGATTCTCCGCTGCCGTTGGCAGGACGCACCGCCGTCGTCACCGGGGTGAGCCGCCGCCAGGGCATTGGCTATGCCGTGGCCTCCCGGCTCGCCCAAATGGGAGCCAGCCTCTTCACCGCGCATTACCGGCCGCATGATCTGGAGCAGCCGTGGGGCGGGGATTCGATCAGCGCGGTTGCGGACGGACTGCGGGAACAGCTCAGCGACGGAGCGGTGCTGGCCCACCGCAGCATTGATCTGGCAATGCCGGGTGCTGCCGCCGAACTGATCGCAGATGCCGCCGCAGAGCTTGGGCACCTGGACATCCTCATCTGCAACCACGCCCGCAGCGGAGGGGACGGATCGCTGGCGGAGATGACCCCGGAGAAGCTCGACGCGCATTGGCAGGTCAACGCCCGGTCAACGCTGCTGGCCACCCGGGAGTTCGCAGCCCGGCACGACGGCAGGCCCGGCGGGAGAGTCATCTGGATGACCTCCGGGCAGGTCAACGGCGGGGTCATGGATTCGGAAATTGCCTACGCCGCGTCCAAGGCAGCGCTGGCAGGGATTACGCCTTCTGTGGCCGCTGACCTGGTGCGCCGCGGGATCCTTCTCAACACGGTGAACCCGGGCCCGGTCAACACGGGCTACCTCAACCCGGAAACAGCTGACCGGCCGCCGGAAGTCCTCGCCGAGGTGCTCGCGCATTTTCCGGCCGGCCGGTTTGGCGAACCGGACGATCCGGCGCGGCTGATTGCCTGGCTGGTCAGCGACGCGGGGCGGTGGATGGTGGGACAGGTCCTGAGGAGTGACGGCGGGTTCCGCTAGTTCCTGGGGTTTGCTCTTCCCAACGCGGGCAGTGCTTGTTAGGGTCCTGGCCATGGACATGCTCATTTTCGAGTAGCGGGCTGCGCCCGGCCGGGGTCTCCGGCTGAATTCCCAGGGAAATTTTCTAGGGGAATTACCAGGCGAGAACCGCTCTACGCAGACCCACATAAACCGCTTGTCAAGGCCGTTGCCTTGCGCGTCCTTCCGTCTGCAGCTCGAAAACCGCCGGTGCCTAGCCGCCCCGGTGCGCCCGGAAGGGCATCGCCCTGGCCTCGCCAAGCCAGAGATGAACTGGAGCAAACCATGACCGAACCCACCAACAACCCGTCACCGAAACCCATTGAACCCGCGGGACCGACCCGCGAACCAGCTGCCGGTGAAAGAGCGGAACTGCAGGTCAATATTGCCCCCGCAGCCGCGCGCCGTCTCAGCGAGGAAAGGCTGCAGCGGCTCGCTGCCGCCCGGCAGCAGGAAGCCGGCCTGCCCGGCTGGCAAAGCCTGGGCAAGGGCAGCAAGCCCAGCCATGCCAACGGCAGGCAGGGCCGGCGCGAACGAAAGGTCCGCTGGTAAGGACTCTCCTTCAAAGGAGGCCCTTCAACGGAGAAATCAACGGAGAAACAGCAGGACGCCGGCTGCGGACCGAATCCCGCAGCCGGCGTCTTTGTCTTCCGGGAGCGGCCCGGAGTTGGGAGCGGCGCAAAAACTTGGGATGCTAGCGGGCATGAATTCTTCCTCCGTGCCCTCACCGGTCCGTACCTCCCCGCACGCCACGGAGGAGCTCCAGGCCTGGACGGCAGGAACCCTCGGGACCATCCGGCTTAACCGCCCGAAGGCTTTGAACGCCATGACGCTGGCCATGGTCCTGGCCATGGACCGGGTCCTTCAGGACTGGGAAGCGGACGACGCCGTTCAGGCCGTAGTGCTCTACGGTGCCGGTGAGCGGGGGCTGTGCGCGGGAGGGGATATCCGTGCCATCGCTTCCGGCACTGACGCCCAAGCCATGCAGTTCTGGACCGCGGAATACGCCCTTAACGCGCGGGTGGCAGCCTTCCCCAAGCCGTATGCCGCGGTGATGGACGGTGTTGTGATGGGCGGGGGCGTGGGTGTCTCGGGGCATGCCGGCATCCGGATCGCCACGGAACGGACCAAGGCCGCGATGCCGGAAGTGCGCATCGGCTTCAGTCCCGATTGCGCCGGATCGCTGCTACTGTCCGCGGCGCCGGGCGAACTTGGCACTCACCTGGCGCTGACCGCAGGAACAATGACCGGTGCCGACGCCGTGCTGTGCGGCTTCGCTGACCTCTACGTACCCTCGGAGTCGCTTCCGGCCCTGCTGGCGGCTCTGGAATCCGCCGGCAGTGATGCCGCGGACGTGGCGGCCAAGTTCTCCGTCCAGCCTCCGGCCGCACCGCTTGCCGCAGCGCAGGACTGGATTGACGAGTGCTACGCGGGCAGCGACGTCGCTGCCATCCTGGCGAAGCTTGACGGCCATCCCGCCGCGGGCGCCCGGGATGCGGCCCAGGCAATCCGTGCAATGGCACCGTTCTCGCTTTCGGTGGCGCTCGAAGCGCTCCGGGCAGCTGCCGCCGAACCGGATCTGGCCGCAGTCCTGGAGCGGGACCTGGTGATGGCGGAGAGGATGATCGGGCGCCCCGACTTCCGGGAGGGTGTACGGGCCCGCCTGCTGGACCGCAGCGAACCGCAGTGGAACCCCGCGCGGCTTGACGCCGTCGACCCCCGGCATGTGGCCTGGACTCTGGCCCTCTGATCAGGGCGGTGCCAAAATGGGCGCACTTCTGCCCGTACTCTTCAGACAAGGACACCGGCATGCTGCTCAATGGCAGGAACGCGGTTATCTACGGCGGTGGCGGGTCGATCGGGGGAGCGGCAGCCCGGGCCTTTGCCCGGGAGGGAGCCAGGGTCTTCCTGGCCGGACGGCATCCTGAACCACTACAGGAAGTTGCCGAGGAGATCCGTGCCGCCGGCGGGCTGGCTGAGACTGCGGTCCTGGATGCGCTGAACCAGGAAGCAGTCAATGAGCATGCCGACGACGTCGCTGCGTCGGCGGGCAGCCTGGACATTTCCCTGAACGTTATCCAGCACGGAGACGTGCAGGGCATCCCCATGGCTGGCATGTACCTGGAGGACTACCTGCGGCCGGTGTCCACAGCCGTGCAGACAACCTTCATTACGGCGCAGGCTGCCGCCCGGCACATGATGGAACAGCGTTCCGGCGTGATCCTGGCCTTCGGCGGATCAGGAACCGAGGACCGGGGACAGTACCTGGGCGGTCTGGTAACTGCCCTGGAAGCCATCGAATCGATGCGGCGCCAGCTCGCCATTGAGCTGGGACCGTACGGCATCCGGGTGGTGACCCTGCGCTCCGCGGGTGTGCCTGAGTCTCTTCCCCCGGAGATGGAGGGGCGGGAAGAAGTAGCCGGGACCATCGCCGCGGCAACACTGCTAAACCGGGCAGCAACGCTTCAGGACGTCGGCAACGCCGCGGTTTTCGCTGCCTCGGACATGGCCGCGAGTATCACCGGCTCCACCATCAATATCAGCGCCGGTGCACTGATCGAGTAGGAGCCGCGTAACCGCAGGCCCGCCGGCCCCGGCTAGCGGCGGGTCTTCCAGATGGTGAATTCCTCGGCGCTCACCGCAGTGTGCATGCCGGATTCCTCGTCGTTGAGCCACAGGGTTGCGAGTCCGGGTGCCGTTTCGCGTACTTCGCCGCGGTAGTAGACATGGTCGCCGCTGCGGGCTTCAACGTAGTCTCCTCGCCGGATTGACTTGATGTTGCGGACGCGGCGGGCGGGGGTATTGGAACGGGACGGGGACGCGCATGCTGAGGGCAAACTGTACTCCTTGATATTCGGAAGGGGGCCTAGTTATGTCAACCAGCCGACTGCCCCAAAATATTCCCGGAACGCTCACGGACTCCTGACGCGGGGACTCTCCGGCGCGTAAAGTCTGGGCATGGACATCGTGGATTTCCTGCTGACGCGCTTTCACGAAGACGCCGCGGAGTCACGCAAACTGCTGGGCGGCTCCGAGCTTTCGCTCTCTGACCGGTGGTATGAGGAGCGGCTGCTGCGCGAGTGCGAGGCCAAGCTGATGCTGATCGACATCATCGGCGGTGCCCGGCGCAACGCGCTCTCACGCATGCTTCAGGATGCTGAGGCAGACAGCCGCAGCTATGCGGATGAGCTCGAATGGACCACGCTGGCGCTGGCCGCACTGGCAGCTCCGTATGCGGAGCATGTTGACTACCAGGACGTCTGGCGTCTGGTGGAAAAGCGGCCCTGACGTCCAGTACGGGGAGCTTTGGCGGGCCGGATCCCGCCGCCGCTGTCTTTTGGCATGGCTTTGCGCCTAGATTGGCACGCATGACTGTGGAGACTCCATGACGGACTACGACGACGGCGCCATCCCGGCTAGGGAACTGCTGGAGCAGCTGGCCCAGGCGAAAAACGTTGCCACAACCTTCACCGGCTGGGACGGCGGTGTGCAGCAGGTCTCGGACGCATCGCTGCGCAGTGTCCTGGCGGCCCGCGGGGCGCCGGCCTGGACCCGGGAGCAGGCAGAAGCCTCCCTGGCGGAGGCCGCTCTGGCGCCCTGGCGGCGCACGCTGCCGCCCGCCGTCGTACTCCGCCAGCAGCAGCCTGTTCCGGTGGCGGTGCATCTGCCCCGGGAGGCACAGGCCCAGGCCTGGATCACGCTGGAGGACGGCACCTCCGTCCCGCTTCCCGGGCTGCCCGCTCCCGGACAGCCGGTGGACACAGCTGTTGTGGACGGAGTCGAACTCGAAGCCCGGCAGCTGGCGGTTCCGGCAGGGCTTCCGCTGGGCTGGCATGTCCTGCACCTCTCCTACGCCGGGCGCGAGGCCCAAACCACCCTGGCCGTTACCCCGGACCGGCTTCCCGCTCCCCGAACCGGAGGACGGGCGTGGGGCATGATGGCCCAGCTGTACTCGGTACGCTCCGAACGGTCCTGGGGGATTGGAGACCTGACCGATTTAGCTGACCTCTCCGCCCTATCCGGCGAGGCAGGGGCGGCGTTTATGCTCATCAACCCGCTGCACGCCGCCGAACCGATGCCTCCGGTGGAGGACTCGCCGTACCTTCCGGCCACCCGCCGTTTCTTTCACCCGCTATATATCCGGGTGGAAGCCATCGAGGAGTATGCCTATCTTCCGGCTCCGGAACGCGCGGCCGTTGAAGCTCTCGCCGCCGGGCAGCGGGCCGTTGACCGGGACGCACGTCTGCTGGACCGCAACTCGTCCTACGCTGCGAAGCTGCAGGCCCTGCGGCAGGTCTACCAGGTGCCCCGGAGCCCTGCGCGGACCCAGCAGTTCGAGGCCTTTGTGCGCGACGCCGGCCCCGGCCTGGACAGCTTTGCGCTCTGGTGCGCCCTGGCAGCCCAGTATCCGCCGGACGCCCCTGAATGGCAGGAGGGGCTGCACAGTTCCATGGCGGCCGCCAAGTCTGCCGAACTCGCGGGCGAAACAAGGTTCTACAAGTGGCTGCAGTGGATCTGTGATGAGCAGCTTGAATCCGCCCAGCGGGCGGCCGTCAGTGCCGGCATGGAGATAGGAATCGTGCACGACCTGGCTGTGGGCGTCCACCCCGGCGGTGCGGACGCCTGGACCCTGCAGGACGTACTGGCACCCGAAGTCTCTGTCGGTGCGCCCCCGGACATGTTCAACCAGCGCGGCCAGGACTGGAGCCAGCCGCCCTGGGACCCGGACCGGCTGGCGGAAAGCGGCTACGGAGCGTACCGGGACATGCTGCGTACCATCCTCAGGCATGCCGGCGGGGTGCGGGTGGACCACATTCTGGGGCTGTTCCGGCTCTGGTGGATTCCGCGCGGCCAGGATCCCGGAGAAGGTGCCTACGTCTATTACGACCACGAGGCGCTGGTCGGTATCCTGATGCTGGAAGCGCACCGGGCCGGCGCCGTCGTTATTGGCGAGGATCTGGGAGTTTTCGAACCCTGGGTCCAGGGCTATCTGGCCGAGCGGGGCGTGCTGGGAACCTCGATTATGTGGTTCGAGCAGACCGGTGACGGGCCCCGGGAGCCGGCTGAGTACCGTCCGGGTGCCCTCGCAACGATCGGCACCCATGACCTTCCTCCTGCTGCCGGCTATCTCGCCGGGGAGCACGTCACATTGCGGGACTCGCTCGGGCTGCTGAACCGGACGGTCGATGAGGAGCGGGAGCTGGACAGTGCCGCAACCCGGGGCATCCTGGACCTCGCGCGCCGTCACGGCCTGCTCGGGGACGGCGCTTCCGAACAGGAGACTGTTGAAGCCCTTCACCGCCTGATCGCACTCAGTCCTTCTGCCCTGGTGGGCGTGGGGCTGGTGGACGCTGTTGGCGAGCGCCGCACGCAGAACCAGCCCGGCACCTCCCGTGAATACCCGAACTGGTGCATTCCGCTTGCCGGACCGGATGGCGCCCCGGTGCTCGTCGAAGACATTGCGGCGAACCCGCGGTTCATCTCGCTGACGCGGGTCATGAACGGTGCGCTCGGGACCGGCTAGTTAATCCTGCTGGTCCGCGAATGCCACTCGCCGCAGCAGGCTGCGCAGCTGGTCCCGCTCTGCCGGGGACAGTGCGCTCAATGCGCCCTCCCCGGCGGCCTGGACCTCGGCTGCTGCCTCCGCGTACAGCCGCTTGCCGGCCGCCGTGGGCGTGATGATGTTGGACCGGCGGTCGCGCGGGTCCGCTTTGCGCTGCACGGCGCCGCGCTTCTCCAGCTGGTCCACTAGCGCGACGATCTGGCTCGGATCCAGGAACAGGAACTCCGCCAGTTCGCGCTGGGAAGGGTTCAGGCCGCTGCAGGCCAGTGAAAGGACCGAATAGGACCGCACCTTCAGGTCCAGGGAGGCGAGAACCTCATTGGCCCGGCGCGATCCCACCGAGCGTGTGCGCGCGGCCAGGAACTCCGTCTCATTGGCCAGCTCCGAGGCATACAGGCGTTCGATCCCGCCCTCTTCGGACGGAGCTGCAGTACGCACTGTTGAATCGGCCGTCTCAGTCATTGTTCAAGAGTACGCCCGATTTCAACTGTTGACTTTCTCAATTATCTCCGTTGTCATGGTGTGAGACAGGACACATATCTGAGGAGTTCGAATGTCCCTTTCGGGCAAGGTAGCGATCATTACGGGCAGCGGGCGGGGCCTTGGTTTGGCCTATGCACGCGAACTGGCCCGGCAGGGCGCAGCGGTGGTAGTCAACGACGTCGACGCCGCGGTTGCGGAGGAAGCAGCGGCTTCCATTACCGCCGACGGCGGACGTGCGGTTGCCGTCGTGGCTCCGGTTGGCTCCACCGAAACAGCGAAGGCGCTGGTCTCCGCGGCAGTGGAGAACTTCGGCGGACTGGACATCCTGGTGACCAATGCCGGCGTGCTGCGGGACAAGTCGCTGCTGAAGATGACGGACGAGGATTTCGACCTGGTAATCAACGTGCATCTGCGCGGCACCTTCACCTGCGTCCGCGAGGCCTACGCGTACTTTAAGGACAACAACGTCGCGGGACGGATCATCGCCATTGGTTCCCCCACCGGCCAGCGAGGAAACTTCGGACAGACCAACTACGCGGCCGCCAAGGCCGGAATCGTAGGCATGGTCCGGACCTGGGCCATGGAGATGAAGAAGGCAGGAGTCACTGCCAACGCCGTCATTCCCGTTGCGGCAACCGCCATGACCAAGACCGTCCCGTACTTCGCCGCAGCAGTCGAGGCCGACGAGCGCGGCGAGGCCATGCCCGACTTCTTCCGCAAGGACCTCGGCTTCGGTACCGCGGACGACGTCGCCGGGCTGATCGCGTTCCTGGCCTCCGACGAGGCGGCCGGCATTACCGGCCAGGCGATCGGCGTCGGCGGTGACCGGCTACAGCTCTGGTCCCACCCGGAAGCCGTTGCCTCCGAATACCGGGACGGCGGGTGGACCTACGGGGAGCTCTCCGCATCCTTCCCCTTCGCCGAAAACCAGCAGAGCGTGGGGGAGAAGTTCCCGCCGCTGCCCGCTGACCTGCAGCCCCAGACCGCACCCAACTAACCGCTAGGAAAACCACATGAGTGCCACCGTTGTCACCCTTGAAGAACTGCCCTCCCTGGTAGGCCGGGACCTCGGCTACACCGACTACATCGAGATCACGCAGAACCAGGTCAACACCTTTGCCGATGCCACGGACGACCACCAGTGGATCCACACCGATCCGGAAAAGGCCAAGGACGGCCCCTTCGGCGCCCCTATTGCACACGGCTTCCTGACCCTGTCCCTCATCATTCCGCTCTGGAGCTCGCTCTTCGACGTTGAAGGCGTGAAGACCAAGGTCAACTACGGACTGGACCGGGTCCGTTTCACCAACCCCGTCAAGGTGGGCTCGAAGGTCCGCCTGCACTCGGTGATCTCCGAGGTCACCGAGGTCAAGGGCGGCGTGCAGATCAAGACGTCCAACACCATCGAGATCGACGGCGAGGAGCGCCCCGCCGTCGTCGCTGAATTCCTGGCCCGCTTCTACTCCTGACCCACCCAGAACTCCCGGCCCCGTCCACGGCCCGGGCAGCACCAATGCAGTACCGGCACCACCCTCCAGCAGTATCCATTTCTCCCCTCAAGGAAGAGGAAAGTCATGAGGCACTTCATTACCCGGCGGGCCGCGAGGGCCTTCGCCCTTGGCGCCGTCGCAACCCTGGCCCTGGCCGGCTGCGGCGGAGGCAGTCTGTCAGGCGACGAATCCAGCTCCTCGCCGTCCGCTTCGGGGTCCGCAGCGGCTGGCGGCGAACTCGAGCAGATCGTAGTCGGCGTCATCGGCATCGCGCCGTCGGCCGCCATGCAGTACGGCGTGGACGAGGGCATCTTCGAAGAGCACGGACTCGACGTCGAGCTCCAGACCGGCCAGGGCGGCGCGGCCATGCTGCCCGCTGTCTCCACCGGGGACATGAACTTCGCCGTCGGCAACCCGCTGACCGTCATGGTGGCCAAGGACAAAGGCCTGGACATGAAGATCGTCACGGGTTACTCCAACTCCTACGCCGAGGGTGAAGACATCAACGGCGTCGTAGCCCGTGCCGATTCAGGCATCACCAGCTTTGCCGATCTGGAAGGCAAGACCGCCAGCGTCAACGCCGTGAACACCCAGGGCGACCTGACCATCATGGAAGCAGCCTCACTGGCCGGCGCGGATCCCACGCAGATCAAGTTCTCCGAGATGCCATTCCCGGACATGGAAGCACAGCTGGACCTGGGCAACACGGACGCCATCTGGATTCCGGAGCCCTTCCTCAGCAAGGCACTGTCCAACCCGGAGAACGTGCTGGTGGGGTACTCCAACCAGGAAGCCGTTCCCGGCATGCCCACCATGGTGACCTTCACTTCCGGCAATTATGCTTCCGCCAACCCGGAGACCGTGCAGAAGTTCAAGGACGCCATGGAGGACCTGCTCACCCAGGCCGAAGCCAACATCGATGACGTCAAGGCAGTGCTGCCCGCCTTCATGAACATGCCCGCTGACGTTGCGGCCAACCTGAAGATGGAGCAGTACGACGCCGAGCTGCGGACCGAGGAGCTCAACGACATGGGGAAGCTGATGGTCAAGTACAAGTTCGTCGAGAATGAGCCGGATCTTTCGTCGATGACGATCGAGTAGAGCCGTGCCGGGTCCCGTCTGTGCCTCCTCAGGCGGGACCCGGCACCACCACCGGCTACAGCCGCTCCACACCCCAGTTCCAGCCCGCACATCCGGTACGGACAGCCTGTCCGGCAGATCCGGCGCAGACGAAGGACGTTTGGAAAATGCAGAACCAGGGTCTCGGCTCATGGATCCACCGGCAGCGCATCAAGTCCGGTGCCAGGACCGCACTGGTCTTCCGCGACCAGCCGGTGACCTACGCGCAGCTGGATGACCGGATCAACGCCCTCGCGGCCGCGCTGCGGGGCGCCGGCGTTGAACACGGCACACGCGTGGCGTTCCTTGGCGACAACCATTCCTCCTTCCTGGAGACCTTCTTTGCCGCCGGATCGCTCGGTGCGGTGTTCGTGCCTCTGAATACCCGGCTGGCTCCTCCGGAAATCCAGTTCGCCCTTCAGGACTCCGGTGCCTCGGTGCTGGTGAATACCCTGGCCCTCGATGAACTGGCCGTCCGCGGTTCGGCGGACACCGCCGTCGGGCTCCGTCTGCTTGTCGACGACGGCACGGGGGCCGTGCCCTCCGGCTCTGATCTTCCGGTGCTGCCCTATGAAGCGGCATTCGCCGAACCGGCAGGGTTTGCCGATGTTCCGGTGGCGCTCGAGGACGGCGCCATCATCCTCTACACCTCCGGCACCACCGGCCAGCCGAAGGGTGCGCTGCTCACTCACGCAAACCTGGCCTGGAACTGCTTCAACGTGCTTGTGGATTACGACGTCGCGGAAAGCGACATCGCACTGATGATTTCCCCGCTGTTCCACGTCGCTTCCCTGGACATGGGAGTGCTTCCGAATCTGCTCAAGGGAGCCACAGTCATTCTGGAGACCCGTTTCGAACCCGGCCGCACGCTGGAACTGATCGAAAAGTACCGGGCCACCTACATCAGCGGCGTGCCCACCACCTACCAGCTGCTCTGCGAGCATCCGGACTGGGCGAAGCGGGACATCAGTTCGCTCCGGAAGCTTACCTGCGGCGGTTCTGCCGTTCCGCTGCGGGTGATCGATGCCTACGAGGAGCGCGGCCTGAGTTTCTCCGGCGGCTACGGCATGACCGAGACCGCTCCGGGCGCCACGGCCCTGCCGCCGCTGTACTCGCGGGAGAAGGCCGGCTCTGCCGGGATTCCGCACTTCTTCACCTCTGTCCGCGTTGCCCGGCCCGACGGCAGTACCGCCGAGCCAGGTGAAGTTGGCGAGGTCCAGATCAGCGGCCCCAATGTCATCCGGTCCTACTGGAACCGTCCCGATGCCACGGAGTCCGCCTTCGCGGACGGGGACTGGTTCCGTTCGGGGGATATGGGCTACTACGACGGCGACGGCTTCCTGTTCATCTCCGACCGGCTCAAGGACATGATCATTTCCGGCGGAGAGAATATCTACCCGGCAGAGGTCGAGCAGATCATCAGCGAGCTTGATGCGGTCAGCGGTGTTGCCGTCATAGGTGTTGGGGATGAGAAGTGGGGCGAGGTTCCCAAGGCCCTGATCACCCTGCGTGAGGGGTATCGCCTTGAACCGGCTGAGGTTGCGGCCCATTTGGATGGAAGGCTGGCCCGCTACAAGATTCCCAAGACTGTGGAGATTGTGGCTGACTTCCCGCGCACTGCCAGCGGCAAGATCCGCAAGGCTGACCTGAAGCGCCAGTACGCCGGGTAGAGACTCTTTTCGCTGCCGGTTCTGCTGGCTGGGGCCTTGCTGTCTGTTCTGCCGGCCGAATTCTGCTGCCTGGAAGCGGAGTCAGGGCGCCGGGCTGGATCGTGGCTGCTGCAGGTTAGTGCTGCCCGGTAACGGCGGCAGGGCGCAGGGCTGGATTGTGGCTGCCGCCGGTTAGTGCTGCCCGCTGGAACTGGCGGTACAAGCCCGTGTGAAACACTCGGGCAGATGGCGGACAGGTACAGGGTATGACCCAGTTCTCAGGAAAGCCGGATCTCGAGGTGCGCTTTCGAGCGCTCTACGCCGCCGTGTACCCGGACCTGCTGCGGTTCGTGCAGCGCCGCACGGGTGCAGACCAGGCCGAGGACCTGGCCGCGGAGACTTTCCTGGTGGTCTGGCGGCGGTTCGAAGATGTTCCGGCCGGCCCGGAAGATAGCCGCGCCTGGATCTTCGGGATCTGCCGCAACATTATGTTGAACGGCAGACGCGGAGAGCAGCGGCGGAATGCCCTTGGGGTGCGGCTTGCTGCTGCGGCTGAGACAGTTTCCCCCGCTGATCTGGAAATGGCCGAACAGAGAGTGGACCTGTCCCGCGCCTGGCGGCAGCTCTCCGAAGTCCATCAGGAGGCTCTGGGACTGGCCGTTTTCGAGGGGTTGACTGGCCCCCAGTCGGCCGCCGTCCTCGGTATTTCCCCCGTTGCTTACAGGATTCGGCTCACTCGGGCTCGCAGGGCGCTGCGGCTGTTGCTCGAGCACCTCCCTGCTTCTGCTGATCAACCGAAGGCCGCAGTTCTTCCTCGGGCGGCGGTTGCTCACCTGCCTCGACATGAACCGCACCTTGCTGAAACTCGGCCAAAAGACGCGAAGCGCACTGCCGTTGAAAGGAAGCCGTGATGATGCGAGACAAAGAAATCGATGTGCTGCTGAGATCCCTGGATGCCGCCGGGCCGCCATGTGCAACAACAATGCGCAGCCGTCAGGATCTTGAATGGATTCTGACTACCGATGCACAAGGTGAGGAACCACGTTCCGCACCGGACCGGCGTCGAACAAGCAGCGCGCCAACGAACCTGCCGCACAGGAATCGGAGAAAGCGGAGGCGCATTCTTGCCGGTGCTGCGGCTGCGGCCACTCTGGGCATCATTGCCGTACCGCTAGCTGGGGGTGGGGATCCCGCGTTCGCCACCTGGACGCACATCCCATCGGCGCTGAGTCCTGAAGCCAGTCAAAAGGCCGGAGAAGACTGCCGCAATTCGGACCGGAATACCAAGGACGAATCCTCGTCAGCTGAAGTAGCAATTGCTGAACGGCGGGGCGAGTGGACCACGGTCGTGCTCGCCGGCCCGGGAAGTTTCTCGGCGTTGTGCGTGACGGATGGGTCGCTTTTTGGTGGTTCCTTTGGCTATTCCGGTCAGCGTCCCGGGGGCGCCGAGCCTGCGCCGCGCGAACTGCTGCCGACGGCGATGGGAATGGGATCCGCGTCTGCTGGCGAATTGTCCATGGTAGTTGGGGCAAGTGGTTCCGAGGTCCGTGGGGTTTCTTACCTGAGCCGATCCGAGGGTGAAGTTCGAGCCAGCGTTGCCAATGGGTATTTTGCCCTCTGGTTTCCCGGGGATGAACTGCGGGACTATCCGGAGGAGGGCGTCCAGCTCCAGGTGACCTACGCGGATGGAACGCAGACTTCGGTACGGGTTTCCTTGGACTGGGCGAACAGCTAGGCAGCTTACAAGCCGGAACCGGCCCGCATTGACTTCGGGGTCCCCCCTAATACAAGTCGAGGCCGGTGCGGTTTGTCTGGACGGGAGGCAGGTTTTCGCCGGGTCACGAGCTGAGATTCGGGCCGGTAAACCTTTGCTCGCCGGCCGCGAAAGTAGGGTAGATGTCCCGTAATTTGTGGGGCTGAGAATGGTCCATTTTGGCCCTGGAATGTCAGTGGCAGCTGAGATTATCGGGGTATGAACCGCTCCTGGGATACCACGTCTTCCCGGTCTGCTGACCGGGAAGAACACGGTGTGCCGGGTGCGGAACCGGATGTGAACCCGGGCGCGGGGCCCGGTGAGGACCCAGGCGTCAACCCCGGCGTGAAACCAGACGTCAACCCCGGCGCGAAGCCCGGCGCCAACCCAGGTGCGAACCCAGGCGCGAACCCAGGTGAGGTCCAGACCGAATGGGGCTCGGAAGACTCCTCCGGCACCCAGCGTGGTGGGTCTGGCGGCTCTTCCAGCTCCGGCCCCGGTGCCCCGTCTGCGCCTGGCGCTGAAAGCTCGTCCGGTTCCGGCTCTCCCGGCTCCGGGCCCAGTGCCTCGTCTGCCCCCGGCGCTGAAAGCTCGTCCGGTCCGCGTCCCGGCGCCCCGTCTGGCCCCAGTGCTGAAAGCTCGTCCGGTTCCGGCTCTCCCGGCTCCGGGCCCAGTGCCTCGTCTGCCCCCGGCGCTGAAAGCTCGTCC
>JBELYP010000052.1:0-238 GCA_040273995.1 Arthrobacter sp. | reverse complement strand
CCGGTCCCCGGCACTGGTCCTCTGTTCCGTCAGGATCCGTGTTCCATGCCGATCCCGCCCTGGCAGATGGCACCTGGGAGGCCGCGCTTCCCGACGGGTTCACCGGCCGGTTGTCCTGCCGTGGCCCGGAATCACTGGGGTATGAGGACACCGTGGCCGCCCTGCAGCGTCTGGGAGTGCTGATCTGCTGGGCCCAGGCCCAGCAGGCCCGTGTTGCCGCCCGGTTGGAGGTCCTCTT
>JBELYP010000051.1:0-21437 GCA_040273995.1 Arthrobacter sp. | reverse complement strand
CTCAAGCCGGTCAAGGCCGGCGGCACCTACCTGGATCCGGAAGCCGCAGCGGCATCCATCCAGGCCGTTGCCAACCAGGGCAAGCAGAAGAAGTAGCCTGTCCTCCCAAAAACGGGATGGCAGAAACTGCCCGCTCATACGGGCAGTTTCTGCCATCCCGATGGGGAGAGGGTTAGAGGGAGCTCTCCGAGATTGGCTGCCATTCGCCGGTCACCAGGTAGTTGACCTTGCGGGTCACGGAGACACCGTGGTCAGCGAAGCGTTCGAAGTAGCGGCTGGCCAGCGTCAGGTCCACGGTCGTAACGGGAGAGTTATTCCAGTCCGGTGAGGCCACCGCCTTGAACACGCCGGCGTGGAGCTCGTTAATACGCGTGTTGTGCGCGTAGATGTCTTTGCTGAGCTCCAGGTTACGGGTCTCCAGCAGCTCGGTGAGCAGCTCCGAAATCGCGATGTCCAGCTGCGCCATTTCCCGGAAGGTTTCCACCATGTTCTCCGGGACCACGTTGGCCGGGTAACGCAGGCGGGCCAGCTGCGCCACGTGGCGCGCCAGATCGCCCATGCGCTCCAGCGAAGCGCTCATCCGCAGCGAACCCACGATCATCCGCAGGTCGCTCGCTACGGGTCCCTGCAGGGCCAGGACATCAATTGCCCGCTCGTCGAGGTCATTCTGCAGGAAATCGATGCGGGCGTCAGCGGCGATGACGTCCTGCGCCAGTTCGGTGTCGGCCGTCTCGAACGCCTGCGTGGCCTTCTTCATTGCCTCCGTGACGAGCTGTGAAATCTGGGTCAGCTCCTCACCGATCTGGTGAAGCTCGGCCTGGAAAACCTTGCGCACTTAATGCGTCCTTTCGATCAACTCTTGCAGGGCCGGAACCGGCGCTGCGGCTGTTTGTATGCTCTCAGCGACTGGTTAACAGCCGGCCCTCTTGAAGTGAACGTTAGTTTAACGGTTGGTCGAATGCCACCGGAGTGCCCTCCGGCGCAAATGCGTCGGCCTAAGCTAGGACTGTGAATCCTGTACTGCTGGGCCTGATCTCAGGCATCCTCGGCCTGGCCGTCGGCGTGTTCGGCGTCGTCGGGTATATCTCCAGCCAGCGGCACCGCCGCGACCTGGCCGAAGTGGATGAGCCTGCCCTGTCCGAGGGCGCGGCCGAGATCCTCGGTGTCCTTGGGCGCGCCTACATAGTTGTGGACGGGATCGACGGCGTTGTCCGTGCCAGTCCCGGCGCCTACGCCTTTGGCCTGGTGCGCGGCCACACGCTGATGCAGGAGGAAGTGCTGGAGCTGACTGCCAGGGTGCGGCGCGACGGCGTCATCGAAGAGCGCAACGTCGAGCTGAACCGGGGACTGATGGGGCAGGGGAGCCTGATCCTGCAGCTGCGCGTGGCTCCCATCGCCGAGGAATACATCCTCATCCTTGCCGATGACCGCACGGAAGCCACCAGGACCGAAGAAATGCGCAACGACTTCGTTGCCAACGTTTCCCACGAACTGAAGACGCCGGTGGGTGCCATCTCCCTGCTGGCTGAAGCCATTGACGACGCCGCCGCGGACGAGGAGGCGGTCCGCCGGTTCGCCAGGCGCATGCACAAGGAGACGGTCCGACTCTCCGCCCTGGTGCAGGACATTATTGAGCTGTCCCGGCTGCAGGGCACGGACATGGTGGACCATGCCGAGCCGGTGGACATCAACGAACTGGTGGCCGACGCCGTCGAAGCCAACCGGCTGCCCGCCGAACGGCGGAACATCACCGTGGTGGTGGGAGGCTCGGCGGAGAACCCGGTGTATGCAGACGGGCCCATGCTCACCACCGCCTTCCGCAACCTGATCGACAACGCCATCCGGTATTCGCCGGAGGGAAGCCAGGTGGGTGTGGGGATCCGTTCCCGCGACGGACTGGCGCAGGTCACGGTGACCGACCGCGGGCCCGGTATTGCCGCCGAGGACCAGGAACGGGTCTTTGAGCGTTTTTACCGCATTGACGCCGCCCGGTCACGGAACACCGGCGGTACCGGTCTGGGCCTGAGCATTGTCAAGCACGTGGTTTCCAACCACGGCGGCGAGGTCAGCCTCTGGTCCCAGCCGGGACAGGGGTCCACCTTCACCGTGCGGCTGCCCGAAATGGACGCTGCGGATACCGAGGAGACGGCGGACGCACCGCCGCAGAGAGACGGCGCAGCTGCGCCGGCCGGCAAGGAGTAAGTTGAGCAGGATTCTGATTGTGGAGGACGAAGAGTCCTTCAGCGACCCGTTGTCCTACCTTCTGGAACGGGAAGGTTTCGACGTCGCGGTCGTGGATAACGGTCTGGCGGCTGTTGAAGAGTTTGACCGTTCCGGCGCGGACCTGGTGCTGCTGGATCTGATGCTTCCCGGCCAGTCCGGTACCGAGGTGTGCCGGCAGCTGCGCCAGCGCTCGGACGTGCCGGTGATCATGCTGACCGCCCGGGATGCTGAAATCGACAAGGTGGTGGGACTGGAACTGGGGGCTGATGATTACGTCACCAAGCCATATTCTTCCCGCGAACTGCTGGCGCGGGTGCGTGCGGTGCTGCGCCGCCGCGGCGACTCCGGGGAGCTGAACGCTGCCTCCATCCAGGCAGGTCCGGTCCGGATGGACGTGGACAGGCACGTGGTTAGCGTTGACGGAACCACGGTCTCCCTGCCCCTGAAGGAGTTTGAGCTGCTGGAAATGCTGCTGCGCAACTCCGGACGCGTTCTGACCCGCGGCCAGCTGATTGAGCGCGTGTGGGGCGCTGATTATGTGGGAGACACCAAGACCCTGGACGTTCACGTAAAGCGACTTCGGGCCAAGATTGAGCCGGACCCCTCCGCTCCGCAGCACCTGGTGACGGTGCGCGGTCTGGGGTACAAGTTCGAGGCCTGAGCCGGGATAAAGGAAGGGTCCGTCCCGTGAAAACCCGGCCGGACCCTTCCTTTATGTTTGCGTGCTGTTACGGGGCGGGCGTTTCGGTTGCCTCGCCGGAAGCCTCGTCGCTGCTGGCCGGAGTCGGCTCCGGGGTGGGGAGGTAGTCCTCGTAGTAGGGAACCTGGCCGTCAACAACGGGCACGTTCAGTTCGGCGGTCTCCGAACCGTCCTTGGCTTCGGCGCGGATGCCGGTGCCCGGTACAACGCTCACGGTCTGAATCAGGACCTCGGACTGCGGGGCGTCGTCGAAGACAACCTTGCCGCCGGCGGGAAGATTCCAGGTCAGGTTGGAGCCGCCGATGGAGAGCTCAAAGTTGATGGGGTCGCTGCCGTCGTTGACCACGGTGCCCATCAGGCGTCCCGGTTCGCCGTCGCCCTCGCTGACAACCAGGACGTTGCGCAGCTGCAGGTCGCCCAGGTCCTGGACAATGCCGTCGGACGGGGAGTATTCCATGGTGGTTGCCTGATCGTTCACGGCACTGCAGCCGGTGGCTCCCAGCAGCGACAGCGCAATAACACCGGCGGCGGCAGCGTTCCGCGTCCGGTTCCTGGTTGTGAAAATCACAGCACAAACTCCTGAAGGGTGGCGGTCGGAGGACCGAGGGGACGTTTGCTCCTAGCCTATCGGCAAACCCCGGAAAACATGGATTTAGCGACGTCAGGGGGCTTATGAGAGCTACTCAGCAGACTACCGGCGGGAGACCGAATAATACTCAGTTTTGGGCCCCGGCCCGCTGACCTGCGAAAACTCTTCTCGGCGTGTCGTCCGCATGCTAAACTAGGGTTCGGGAAAGGGGAAAGTCCACATGGTTTTTGAGGTTGGCGAAACAGTTGTTTACCCTCACCACGGTGCCGCGAAGATCGAAGAGATCAAGATGCGGACCATCAAGGGCGAAGAGAAGATGTATCTCAAGCTCAAGGTGGCACAGGGTGATCTGACCATTGAAGTACCGGCTGAGAACGTTGACCTCGTTGGGGTTCGGGACGTCGTTGGCAAGGAAGGCCTCGAGCACGTCTTCGATGTCCTCCGTGCTGAGCTGACGGAAGAACCCACCAACTGGTCCCGCCGTTACAAGGCAAATCTGGAGAAGCTCGCTTCCGGTGACGTAGTCAAGGTAGCGGAAGTTGTCCGCGACCTCTGGCGCCGCGACCACGACCGCGGTCTTTCCGCGGGCGAGAAGCGCATGCTTGCCAAGGCACGCCAGATTCTTATTTCGGAGCTGGCCCTGGCCGAGAAGACTGACGAGGACCAGGCTGCGGCTGTATTGGACGAAGTCCTTTCCAGCTAAAACCTGATTCACCACGTTGCCGGTCCGCTTCCTGCGGACCGGCAACGGCCGTTTAACCCCCTTTTTGTCCCTGCCGACACGCGCCGCACGTGCCATGGCACTAGGCTTGAGCCGTGTCTGAATCCATTCCCGGGCCCTATCGTGTGGGCGTCATCCTGGTGGCCGGCGGCTCCGGCCAGCGTCTCGGCTACGGCATGCCCAAGGCCCAGGTGCCGCTGGCCGGGGAAATGCTCCTTGCCCACGCGCTGCGCGGGGTGGAAGCCTGCGGCGTTGCCTCCGCAATCGCCGTGGCCGTGCCCGCCGCAGATACCGCGCTTCGGGCGCTGTGCGCTACCACGCCGCTGAGCTGCCCCCTCGAGGTAGTTGACGGCGGCGCCACCCGTGCCGACTCAGTCCGTGCGGCTCTGAACGCGCTGCCCGAGGACCTCGACGCCGTACTGGTCCATGATGCTGCCCGCGCCCTCACGCCTGCCCAGGTCTTCCACCGGGTCACTGCAGCGCTGGCGGCCGGAGCCCAGGCCGTTATTCCGGCCGTGCCCGTGGTGGACACGGTCAAGTCCGTAGAACCGGCAACCGGCGAACAGCCTCCGGCGCCGGCGCGGGTCACCGGCACACCGGACCGCTCAGCCCTGCGTGCTGTGCAGACGCCGCAGGGCTTCGAAGCCGGAGTCCTCCGCCGGGCCCACGCCGCGGCTGCGGACTTCGACGAGCAGCAGGCAGCCGCCGTCACGGACGATGCCATGCTGGTGGAAAGTCTCGGCGTAGCCGTCCATGTGGTGGAAGGTTCCGCCATGTCCTTGAAAATCACCACTCCGCTGGACCTGCTGCTCGCCGAAGCAGTCCTGTCCGGCGGCTCCAGCATGCAGGAGGACTAAGAAACCGTGGAAGCACTTCCGCGCATCGGCATTGGAACCGACGTCCATGCCTTCGCGCCCCTGGACGCCCCGCGCCCGCTGTGGGTCGCCGGCCTCCTCTGGGAAGGCGAACGGGGCCTGGCGGGGCACTCCGACGGCGATGTGGTGGCACACGCCGCCGCCGACGCCCTGTTCTCGGCAGCCGGAATCGGAGACCTCGGCACCCACTTCGGCACCGACCGGCCCGAGTACGCCGGAGCAGCCGGAACCGTGCTCCTTGCCGAAGCCGCGCGGCTGGTCCGCGAAGCAGGCTTCCGGATCGGTAACGTCTCCGTCCAGCTGATCGGCAACCGGCCCAAATTCAGCCCCCGCCGGGCCGAAGCGGAAGCCGTCCTCACGGAGGCTGCGGGTGCCCCCGTGAACGTCTCTGCAACCACTACTGACGGGCTGGGCTTCACCGGCCGCGGTGAGGGGATTGCCGCCGTCGCCACCGCCGTCGTCGCGGCGGTCTGAACCGCCGGCCGGGAGCGTAACCTGCCTGCGGGCGCGGCAGGCGGCACGCGGTAGCCTAGAGCAGTGAGCCTGAGATTCTATGACACAGCAAGCGCGCAGGTCCGGGACTTTGAGCCCCTCGTTCCGGGGCAGGTCAGCCTGTACTACTGCGGTGCCACCGTGCAGGGACTGCCGCACGTGGGGCACATCCGCTCCGCCATCGCATTCGACCAGCTCACGCGCTGGCTCCAGGCCCGCGGCTTCCGGGTAACCACCGTCCGCAACGTCACGGACATCGACGACAAAATCCTGGCCAAGGCGGCCGCGTCAGTAGGCGCGGAACCTGCCGACGGCGTCGTCCCCGACGAACAGTGGTGGGCACTGGCCTACCGCTTCGAGCAGGAATTCTCCCGCGCCTATGACACCCTGGGTGTGCAGCGGCCCACCTACGAACCGCGCGCCACCGGGCACATTCCCGAGATGCACGCCCTCATCCAGCGCCTGATCGATGCCGGGCACGCCTACCCTGCCCTGGACGACTCCGGCGACGTGTACTTCGACGTCCGGTCCTGGCCCGAATACGGTTCGCTGACCCGGCAGAACATTGATGACATGCAGGCAGCGCCCGACGCCGATCCGCGCGGCAAGCGCGATCCGCGGGACTTCGCGCTGTGGAAGGGGCACAAGGACACTGACCCCGAGACCGCCGCCTGGGACAGCCCGTGGGGCCGCGGCCGGCCCGGCTGGCACCTTGAGTGCTCGGCCATGGTCACCAAGTACCTCGGCCCGCGCTTCGATATCCACGGAGGCGGCCTGGACCTGCGTTTCCCGCACCACGAGAACGAAATGGCCCAGTCCCAGGCCGCCGGCGACGGGTTCGCGAACTTCTGGATGCACAACGGCATGGTCACCTTTGAGGGCGAGAAGATGTCCAAATCCATCGGCAACACCATTAGCCCGGAGCAGATGCTCGCCGAAGCTTCGCCGCGGGTGGTGCGGTACTACCTGGGACAGGCCCACTACCGGTCTGTCCTGGATTACCGTCCCACGTCCCTGCAGGAAGCCGCGGCCGCCGTGGAACGCATCGACGGCTTCATCGCCAAGGCATCCGCGAAGGTGGGGGACGACGGCGCGGCCGCCGGCCCGCAGGAGCTCCCTGAGGCTTTCGGTGCTGCCATGGACGACGACCTCAACGTGCCGCAGGCCCTTGCCGTGCTGCACGAAACGGTACGTGCCGGCAACACCGCCCTGGCGGCGTCGGACACCGATGCCGTCCGCACCGCACTGCGCCAGGTCCGTGCCATGACCGCCGTGCTGGGGCTGGACGCGGTGCAGTCCGCGGCCACCTCAGCCGGACCGGAGCACGCAGCGCTGGACAGCCTGATCCAGGACCGGCTGCTCGAACGCAGCCAGGCACGCGCCGAGAAGGACTGGGCACGGGCGGATGCCATCCGGGACGCTCTGTCCGCTGCCGGGGTAGTTGTGGAAGACACCGCGGACGGTGCCGTCTGGTCGCTGGAACAGGGGTAGGTGTTAGCCCTGGGCTAACACCTCACGGGCTGCGCACACGGGTTTGGACGGCCTGCGTAGACTAGAAGTAGTGCTTTCTTCTACTTAAGGTGTATTACCCATGGCCAATCACGGACGACCCGGCGCTATTCGCAAAGCCAAAAAGGGCCCCAGCCAGGGCACCGGCGGCCTCGGGCGCAAAGCCCTTGAAGGCAAGGGACCGACGCCCAAGGCTGAAGACCGCCCCTACCACAAGGCTTACAAGAACAAGCAGCTGGCCGAGCGTTCCGCCGCCAAACACGGCGGCCAGCGCTCGGGCGGCCGCAATGCGCCCGCCCGCGGCAAGGTGGCCGAAGAAGTGGTTACCGGACGCAACTCGGTGGTTGAGGCCCTGCGCGCCGGCATCCCCGCGAAGGCCCTGCACGTGGCAGTCCGCATCGACATGGACGACCGCGTCCGCGAATCCCTGAAGATGGCGGCCGAGCGCGGCCTGCCCGTCATGGAAACGCACAAGCCCGAGCTTGACCGCATGACCAACGAAGCCGTCCATCAGGGCCTGGTGCTGCAGATCCCGCCGTACGAATACGCGGACCCCACGGACCTCGCTGAGGAGACCATTCAGGCCTGGAAGAAGGGCCACATTGCCAACGCGCCCCTCTTCGTCGCGCTGGATGGAATCACCGATCCGCGCAACCTGGGCGCCATCATCCGCTCTGCGTCGGCTTTCAGCGGCCACGGCGTGATTGTTCCCGAACGCCGCTCCGTGGGCGTTACCGCCTCCGCCTGGAAGACCAGCGCCGGCGCAGCCGTGCGGGTTCCGGTGGCACGCGCCAGCAACCTGAACAACACCCTGAAGACCTTCAAGAAGATGGGCATCTTTGTCCTGGGCCTGGACGGCGACGGCGATGTTTCGCTTCCCAACCTGGCGCTGGCCAAGGAACCGGTCTGCATTGTGGTCGGTTCGGAGGGCAAGGGCCTGTCCCGCCTGGTCCGCGAAAACTGCGACCAGATCGTTTCCATCCCCATCGACTCCGCCATGGAATCCCTGAATGCCTCCATGGCAGTGGGGATCACCCTGTACGAAGTTTCACGTCAGCGCTCCGCCTGAACCTAACGGGGCGCCGGAAGAGGCAGCATGGCACACGTTGTAACCGGAGACAGACAGACTC
Source organism: Arthrobacter sp. (assembly GCA_040273995.1). Lineage (GTDB taxonomy): Bacteria > Actinomycetota > Actinomycetes > Actinomycetales > Micrococcaceae > Arthrobacter_B. Next base: position 13,198 of record JBELYP010000051.1, on the reverse strand, counting down.
CTTCCGAACGCGTCTCCAGGGCCTTTCCCCTGGGAGTCCACGATGCCGTGGCAGGCGTCCCGGAGGTACCGGGCGCCGTCAACGTGTCCGTGTACGCACCCGGCCTGCGGGCAGTGGACGTCTGGTTCGAGGCGCAGTCCGGGCAGTGGACCTCCGTCCTGCTGGAGGGACGTTCGGCCGGGGTGCACCACGGCCGGGTGGAGGGACTGCGCCCCGGCATCCGCTACGGGTTCTGGGAGCACGGAACACCTCTGCCTGCCGAGCCGGGATCCTTCCAGCTGCTGCTGGACCCGTACGGGCGCGGCATCGACACCGTGGAACGCGCGGGCGGGAAGCCGCTGTGCTTCTCCATTGCCACGTCAAACCACTTTGACTGGGACGGCGACCAGCTGCCGCACACCCGCTGGCGGGACACGGTCATCTACGAAGCGCACGTCCGCGGCCTGACCAAGCTGAACCCCGCCCTCCCCGAGGGCCTGCGGGGAACATACGCCGGTATGGGGCATCCTGAGACCACCCGGTACCTGAAGGACCTGGGCATAACCGCGGTGGAGCTGCTGCCGGTCCATTTCCACATCGACGAACGCCACCTCCGCGAACTGGGGCTGAGCAATTACTGGGGCTACAACACCCTCGGTTACTTCGCTCCGCACCTGGACTACGCCACGCCCACGGCGCAGGCGGCCGGCCCGCAGGCAGTGCAGGACGAGTTCAAGTCCATGGTCCGGGACCTGCACGCCGCCGGGATTGAGGTGATCCTCGACGTCGTCTACAACCACACCGCCGAAGGCGGGCAGGACGAGCCGGCACTGTGCTGGCGGGGTCTGGGCGAAAAGACCTACTACCGGCATGATGCCGAAGGCAGGTACATCGACACCACCGGATGCGGCAACAGCCTGGACTTCAGCGAACCGCGCGTCATCCAAATGGCGCTGGATTCCCTGCGGTACTGGGTCAGCGAGTACCACGTGGACGGATTCCGCTTCGATCTGGCACCCACCATGGCCCGAGACGTCCAGAACCGGTTCGACCGCAGGCATCCGCTGCTGGTGGCCCTCGCCGCGGATCCCGTGATGCACGGCATCAAGCTGATCGCCGAGCCCTGGGACCTCGGACCGGACGGCTGGCAGACCGGCAACTTCCCGCCGGGCTGGGCCGACTGGAATGACCACTTCCGCGACACCGCCCGCGATTTCTGGCTGGTGGACCAGGCGGCCCTCGCGGCGGGGGAGCCGGCCGGTTCACTGGCCCGGCTGGGTACCGCACTGGCCGGTACCGCGGAGCTCTTCGCCCGCTCCGACCGCACGCCCCTGTCCTCGGTGAACCTGGTGACCGCGCATGACGGGTTCACCCTCGCGGACCTCACCGCCTATAACCACAAGCACAACCACGCCAACGGCGAGGAAAACCGCGACGGTTCCAGCCACAACCGCAGCTGGAACCACGGGGTGGAAGGAGCGACGGAGGATCCGCAGGTGCTCCGGAGCCGCGAGCAGACTGCCCGGAACCTGATGGCCACCCTGCTGCTCGCCGTCGGCGTCCCCATGATCACCGCCGGTGATGAAACCGGCCGCACCCAGCACGGAAACAACAACGCCTACTGCCAGGACAATGAAACGGCCTGGCTCTCCTGGGACCACGACGACGCCGCGCGGCGCATGTTCGCGGCCACGGCCGCGCTGCTCCGCCTGCGCCGCGAATTCATGGCGCTCCAGCCGTATGCCTTCCCGGCCGATCCGCAGGACGCGTTCCTGCTCTGGTTCGACGCGGCCGGGGAACCGATGTCCGATTCGGCCTGGCATGATCCCGGCTGCCGGGTGCTTCAGCTGCTGATCGGCTCCCGCAAGGGCGAGCGCGCCGGACTGGTGGTCATCAACGGCGGCCGGGACGCCGAGGACATTGTGCTGCCCGAACGGCGGACCCTGGACGAGGCAGGTGTTACCGCAAACCACGGCAAACTCTACGAGCTGGTCTTTTCGACGGCGGACCCTGAAGGCCGCCGCACGGGCGCCCGGCTCGCCTGCGGCGAAAAGGACCGGGCCGCCGGGAACTCAGTCAGCGTTTACCGCCTCTGACCTCCCGGCAGCGCCGGCTCAGGCGTTCGCCACCAGGCCCAGTTCCGCCTTCGACGCCAGCCCGGGGTGGTCCGGAAGCACCCGGACGGTGTACCCAAACGGTCCGGCCAGTTCGATGTGCATGTCCCCCGAGTACAGGTACCGGCCGGACCCAAGGTCCTCGGCCACGCTGAGCTCCAGGAGCTGGTGGTTGCTGAGATTGTCAGCCTCGGAAACCTGCCCGTAAGCGGCCTCCACCACCACGTCCGAGGGTTTGAGCGAACCGAGATTCACGTAAGCCTGGACGGTGAGCCGGTCCCCGATCTGCGGCGCGTCCGAGATGCCGATCGAATCCACGTGCTCCACTGCGACACCGCCCCACGCGTCACGGACACGCAGTATCCACGCGGCCAGTTCCCGTGCAGCCTGGTACTGGTTGGCCGCCGCAGCCCGGCCGGACTGGCAGGCAGGGCGGTACAGGTTGTTGACGTAGTCCCGGAGCATCCGGTTGGCGGAGACCTTCGGGCCCAGCTCGGCCAGCGTGTGCTTGACCATCTCCAGCCACTCGTGCGGCAGGGAACCGGCCGGGGCCTCTGAAGGGCCCGCCGAACCGGCGTCCGCAGAGGGCTCCTGCCCGTAGAACAGCGGTGCAACCGTGTTCTCCAGCAGGTCATACAGGGCAGCCGCTTCGATGTCGTCGCGCTGGTCCGCGGTGTACAGCTCCCGGGTGTGAATGCCTTCGCGGGGATTCGCGGACGGGATCGCCCAGCCGTTCTCGCCGTCGTACATTTCATCCCACCAGCCATCCAGCACCGACAGGTTGAGGCCGCCGTTGATGGCGGACTTCATGCCTGACGTTCCTGAGGCTTCCAGCGGGCGGATCGGGTTGTTCAGCCAGACATCGCAGCCGGGGAACAGGGTGCGCGCCATGGCGATGTCGTAATTGGGCAGGAATACAATCCGGTGCCGCACCTCGGGATCGTCGGTGAACTGCACCAGGTCCTGGATCATCCGCTTGCCCTGCTCATCAGCGGGGTGGGACTTGCCCGCGACCACCAGCTGCACCGGATGCTCCGGGTGCAGCAGCAGCGCCTTCAGCCGGGCCGGATCCCGCAGCATCAGCGTCAGGCGCTTGTAGGTGGGCACACGCCGGGCGAAGCCGATGGTCAGGATGTCCGGGTCCAGTACGTCGTCGGTCCAGCCCAGTGAGGCATCCGGGGTGCCGCGCTTCCGCCAGGCCGCACGGACGCGGCGGCGGACGTCATCGATGAGGTTGCTGCGCAGCCTGCGCCGCAGGTCCCACAAACGCTCGTCACTGACCTCGTAGGCGCGCGTCCAGTCGCGGTCGTGCACGGTGCCGACGCCGAACTCCTCCTGCGCCAGCTTCGTCAGCTCCGGATCCACCCAGGTGGGCACGTGCACACCGTTGGTCACAGATGTGATCGGGATTTCCGAGACGTCGAACCCGGGCCACAGCCCGGCGAACATGGCACGGGAAACCTGGCCGTGGAGCTTGGCCACCCCGTTGGCCCGCTGGGCCAGGCGCAGCCCCATCACTGCCATGTTAAAGACGTTCGGATCCCCGCCCTCATAATCTTCCGCACCCAGCGTCAGAACCTTGTTGGTGGGCACTGACTGGGCAAGGCCGGCATTCAGGAAGTGCCGCACCTCGCCCGCGTCGAAGCGGTCGATGCCGGCGGGAACCGGCGTGTGCGTGGTGAAGACGGTGGATGCGCGGGTGGCGGTCAGCGCTTCCTCCCAGTGCATTCCGGTGTCCATGAGCTCCCGGATGCGTTCCACGCCCAGGAACCCGGCGTGGCCTTCGTTGGTGTGGAAGACTTCCGGTGCGGGCGACCCGGTGAGCCGTTCAAAGACACGCAGTGCCTTCACGCCGCCCATGCCCAGCAGCAGTTCCTGCTGCAGCCGGTGATCGCCGCCGCCGCCGTACAGGCGGTCCGTGATGCCGCGGGCGGCGTCGTCATTCCCGCGCACGTCCGCATCCAGCAGCAGCAGCGGTACACGGCCGACGTCGGCGCGCCAGATCTGCGCCATCAGCTGCCGCCCGTTCGGCAGCGGCAGGCTGATGCGGGAAGGAGTTCCGTCCTCCTCGCGCAGCAGGGTCAGGGGCAGGCCGTTGGGGTCTAGGACCGGATAGGTTTCCTGCTGCCAGCCGTCCCGTGAAAGCGACTGCTTGAAGTACCCGGCCTGGTAGAGCAGGCCGACGCCGACGAGGGGAACGCCCAGGTCCGATGCGGACTTCAGATGGTCGCCCGCGAGGATGCCCAGGCCGCCGGAATACTGCGGCAAAACGGCCGAGATGCCGTACTCGGGGGAGAAGTAGGCGATGGAGCGGGGAGCGTCCTCACCGAGGGACTGGTACCAGCGGGGTTCGGTGAGATAGTGCTCGAGATTCTCATCGAGGGACCGGATCCGGTCCACGAGTCCGGAGTCTGCGGAGATCCGTTCCAGGGTCTGGCGGCTCACCATGCCCAGTGCACGCACCGGATCGTGGCCGCTTGCGGCCCAGATCTCCGGATCCAGGTCCCTAAACAGCTCCAGGGTGGGCTGGTGCCAGCTCCAGCGCAGGTTGCCGGCGAGCCTGGACAACGGCGCGATGCTGTCGGGGAGGACTGTTCTGACGGTAAACCTTCGGATTGCCTTCACCCCCGTTAGGCTAGCGCAGAACACGACGGGAGTGTTCTCCGTCACACAAAAGCAACGTGGATTTAACCGTCTTTTTCCCTACCCTGCCCGGACCTGCGGGGATTCCCGGCATACTCCCCCTGACCAGCGTGGATGCGGCAAAAAGTACGTGCCCTTAGCAATCTGCCCTGATTGTCGCTAACGTCTTCTCTGTGACCACATCCAGCGCGTTGCCACCTGATGTCCAGCCCGCCACGGAACTCCGGTTCGGCCGGATTCCAATCCTTAACGTGTCTCCTGTGATCCAGTGCGGCCGGTTTGCCGCCAAGGCGGTCCCGGGCGAAGACCTCGTTATCGGGGCCACGGTCTTCCGCGAGGGGCATGACCTCGTGGGAGTCACCGCCGTGCTTTATGACCCGCAGGGCCAGGAAGTCTCGCGACGGCGGATGCACCCGGTGGGACAGGGACTGGACCGCTGGGAAGGGCAGCTCCGCCCTGACGGCATCGGGGACTACACGTTCACGGTGGAAGGCTGGGCAGACCTGTTCGGCACCTGGCACCACAACGCCGAGGTCAAGATTGCCGCCGGAATCGACGTCGAGCTTATGCTCGCCGAAGGCGCGGCTCTCTTCACGGCGGCCCTTCAGGGCCGGGACGAAGCCGACGCCGCCGTGCTGCGCGAAACGGTCCGGGTGCTGGAGGACACCGCCCTTGACCCGGGAATGCGGCTCGCCGCGGCCAGCCGCCCGGAGCTGGCCCAGGTACTGGAACGGAATCCGATCCGGGACCTGGTCACCTCCTCTCCGCGCTTCCCGGTGAAGGTGGAGCGGGACCGGGCCGGGCGGGGTGCCTGGTACGAGTTTTTCCCGCGCTCCGAGGGGGCGTCCTTTGACCCGGCCACCGCGTCCTGGACCTCCGGCAACTTCCGCACCGCGGCCCGCAGCCTGGACCGGGTTGCCAGGATGAACTTCGACGTCATCTACCTCCCGCCGATCCACCCCATTGGCACCAACTTCCGCAAGGGACCGAACAACACCCTCGTCGCCGGGCCGCAGGACCCCGGGTCCCCGTGGGCGATCGGTGCCCCCGAAGGCGGACACGACGCGATCCACCCGGATCTGGGCACGTTCGAGGACTTTGACTTCTTTGTTGAGGCCGCCGCCGGACTGGGCCTGGAAGTGGCCATTGATCTGGCGCTGCAGGCCTCCCCGGACCATCCCTGGGTCACTGAGCACCCGGAGTGGTTCACCACCAGGGTGGACGGCAGTATCGCGTACGCCGAGAACCCGCCGAAGAAGTACCAGGACATTTATCCGCTGAACTTCGACAACGACTACGAGGGCCTGTCCCAGGAGATCCTGCGGATCGTGCTGATGTGGATTAGCCACGGCGTGAAGATTTTCCGCGTGGACAACCCGCACACCAAACCGCTGCGGTTCTGGGAATGGCTCATCGGCACCGTCAACAGGCAGCACCCGGACGTAGTGTTCCTGGCTGAGGCCTTCACCCGCCCGCCCATGATGCACGCACTTGGCATGGCCGGGTTCCAGCAGTCCTACACGTACTTCACCTGGCGGAACACCCGGCAGGAAATCGAGGAGTACTTCACAGAAGTCTCCCATGAGACGGCCGCGTTCTTCCGGCCCAATTTCTTCGTGAACACCCCGGACATCCTTACCGAGTTCCTCCAGTACGGCGGCCCGCCCGCGTTCAAGATCCGCGCTGTGCTGGCCTCCACCGCAAGCCCGCTGTGGGGCATGTACGCCGGCTTCGAACTCTACGAACACGTGGCCCGGCCCGGCGCGGAGGAGTACATCGACAACGAGAAGTTCGAGTACAAGCAGCGCGATTTCGCCGCTGCCGAAGCCGAGAACCGCAGCCTGGCACCGTACGTCGCCCGGCTTAACCAGATCCGGCGCGACCACCCGGCGCTGCTGGACCTGCAGAACCTCACCGTGCACACCAGCACCGACGAGGCAACGGTTGCGTACTCCAAGCACAAGCAAGTCGATCTTTCCGATCCGAGCAGTAAGGACACGCTCATCATCGTGGTGAACACGGACCCGCACAGTGCACGCGAGTGCACCGTAACCCTGGACCTGGATGCCCTGCACCTGGACCCACAGGACTTCAATGAAGACAGCACCTTCTGGGTCGATGACCTGATCACCGGGGCAAGCTACCGCTGGGGACAGTACAATTACGTCCGCCTGGACGCGCACTACGAGCCGGCGCACGTGTTCGCCGTCCGGAGGGGATCGGCATGGTAAATCCTTTTCAGCTGCACGCACCCGGGTTGACCAACGATCCGAACTGGTACCGCAAGGCAGTGTTCTACGAAGTGCTGGTGCGCGGCTTCCGTGACTCCAACGGAGACGGCAACGGCGACTTTACCGGCCTGATCTCCCAGCTGGACTACCTGCAGTGGCTGGGCGTGGACTGCCTCTGGCTGCCGCCCTTCTTCAAGTCACCGCTGCGCGACGGCGGATACGACATCTCCGATTACTACGACGTGCTGAGCGAATTCGGCACCATCAGCGACTTCAAGCGCCTGGTCGCCGAAGCCCATGCCCGCGGGCTCCGGGTCATCATTGACCTGCCGCTGAATCACACCTCGGACAAGCACCCCTGGTTCGAGGAATCCCGAAACGACCCGGACGGCCCCTACGGCGACTTCTATGTCTGGTCGGACACGGACCAGAAGTACGAGGACGCCCGGATCATCTTCGTCGACACGGAGGAATCCAACTGGGCCTTCGACCCGGTTCGCCGGCAGTTCTACTGGCACCGCTTCTTCAGCCACCAGCCCGACCTGAACTTCGAGAACCCGAAGGTTGTGGAGGCCGTGTTCGACGTCGTTCGGTTCTGGCTTGACCAGGGCATCGACGGCTTCCGCGCAGACGCCATCCCGTACCTGTTCGAGGAGGACGGCACCAACTGCGAGAACCTTCCGGCCACGCACCGGTTCCTGAAGGACCTGCGCACCATGGTGGACGAGAACTATCCCGGCCGGGTGATCGTGGCCGAGGCCAACCAGATGCCGCACGAGGTGGTGGAGTACTTCGGTGACGAAACCGGACCCGAATGCCACATGTGCTTCCACTTCCCGATCATGCCGCGGCTGTTCTACGCCCTGCGCGACCAAAAGGCCGCACCGATCATCCAGACCATGGAGGAAACCCCGGAGATCCCGCAGGGCGGGCAGTGGGGAACGTTCCTGAGGAACCATGACGAGCTGACGCTTGAGATGGTCACCAATGAGGAACGCCAGGCCATGCTGGGCTGGTACGCCCCGGATTCCCGGATGCGCGCCAACATCGGCATCCGGCGCAGGCTGGCGCCGCTGCTGGATAACTCCCGCGCGGAAATCGAGCTCATCCACGCGCTGCTGCTCTCCCTTCCCGGCAGCCCCTTCCTTTACTACGGGGACGAGATCGGGATGGGGGACAACATCTGGCTGGAAGACCGTGACTCCTCGCGGACGCCCATGCAGTGGAACCCGGACCGCAACGCCGGGTTCTCCACCGCGGATCCGGGCAAGGTCTACCTGCCCGTGGTGCAGTCGCTGGTGTACCACTACAACCACGTCAATGTTGAGGCCCAGCTGGCCAGCTCCAGCTCGCTGCTGCACTGGATGCGGCAGATGATCATGGTCCGCCGAACCCATCCCTCCTTCGGCCTGGGGTCCTACCGGAATGTCCCCACCGACAGCGAGGCCGTACTGGCGTTCCTGCGTGAGCTGCCGGACGACAACCCCGAAGGCGAAGTGGGGGAGACGATGTTCTGCATCTTCAACCTCTCCCAGCACCCGGTCTCCGCCACCGTAAAACTGCCGGAGTTCGCAGAACGCGGCCTGCGGGATGCCTTTGGCGGAACCCCGTTCCCCACCTTCGGGGAGGACGGATCGCTGACCCTGACCTTGGGCAGCCACGACTTCTACTGGCTGCGGCTGCGCTCGCCGAAGTCCAACACCAGCTCGCCCCAGACCGAAGCAATCCCGCTGATACTCGCACCGGAGGCCACGTCGAAATGACAGACACCATCCCGACCCTGCCCGAACTCCTCACTGCCTGGCTGCCCCGGCAGCGATGGTTTCCGGCCAAGGGGAAGGATGTGGTCCTGCGCCGCGTGGGCGGCATTGAACTGGCCGATCCCCAGGGCGCCGTCAAAATGAACGTGCATTTCGTCTCGGTCGAATCCGGCCGGCGGGTGGATGTCATCAGTGTGCCGGTCAGCACCCGTGAGGACCCCGTGGAGGAACTGGGGTCCTCGCTGATGGGGATCGTGGAACACCCGGAAAAGGGCCGGCAGTGGCTGTACGATGCCACGGCCGACCCGGTGTTCGTGACAGCCTGGCTCGAATCCATGCGCTCCCAGTCCAGCTCACTGGACGGACGCACCCACGCCTACGCGTTGGACGGGTTTGACGGCTGGGACGCTTTTACCGAGACCCTGGCGATCCGGGTGCTCAAGGGCGAACAGTCCAACACCTCGGTCATTGCGCTGACTGAAGAAGCTCCGGTGATCGTGAAGTTTTACCGCGTGCTGGCTGCGGGGGAGAGCCCCGATGTACTGGTCAGCGCCAAGCTCACCGAGGGCGGGTCCCAGGACGTTCCCGCCACCCTGGGGTGGGTCACCGGCAGCTGGGAGGACATGTATGACGACGCCGGCGGCTGGGTAAGCGGGGACGTGAGTGTCCTGCGCGAGTTCATCCCGGACAGCGAGGACGCCTGGCGGACCGCATCGTCCGCTGCCGTCTCCGGACGTGACTTCTCTGCCGAGGCAGAGGAACTCGGGGCGGTGACGGGGCGGATCCACTCCCAGCTTGAAGCAGCCTTTGGCTCACACCGTCCCACACCGGCGGAGAAGCAGGAGTTCCTGACTTCCCTGGTACGGCGGCTGAAGTGGGAGTGGGAGGAAGCACGCAGCTACGTTGGCCCGTACGACGAGACCCTGGAACGGCTGCTGGAAACGGTGGAGCACCTGCCGTCCCTGCCCAGCCTGCAGCGCATCCACGCCGACTACCACCTGGGACAGGTACTGCACTCAACGGCCCGCGGCTGGACAGTCCTGGACTTTGAAGGCGAACCGCTCCGGCCGGCCGCCGAACGGAGCGTTCCCGACGTCGCCCTGCGCGACGTCGTCGGGATGCTCCGTTCCATCGACTACGCCGCCGCGGTCGCTGTCATTGGCTCCTCCGGAACCGGACCGGAAGACCTGGATGAGAATGCTGCACGCAGGGTCCAGGCCGCGCTCTGGGCGCAGGCGGCCGCCGACGCGTTCCTGCGCGGCTACGAGAAGGAAAGCGGTGCGCAGATCAACCGGGCGGACCCGTTGTTCATCGCGCTCTGGCTGGACAAGGCCCTGTACGAGGTCGTGTACGAAATCCGCAACCGCCCCGCCTGGATTGAGGTGCCGGCTACAGCAGCCCGCCAAATCCTTGAAGAACTCCGGTTGCAGCAAAACCCGCCGAACGGACAGGAAACGAACCCCGTGAACACAACCCCAGATTCTGGCCCCGCCCAGTCCGGAAGCACAGCCGGCCAGCCGGCGGACGGAACCGCAGAGCCGGCGTCGGGCACTGCCACCGCAGCACCGGACGGCGATGCGGCCGCCGGAACGCCCGCGGGCGCAGCGGAAGCAGCCGGAACCGGCACGCCGCTGCCGGTCGCCCCGGACGTTCTGGATGCAGTCTCCAACGGCAGCTACTACCAGCCCCATGCAGTCCTGGGTGCGCACCTGGATGACCGCGGCACCGTCACCATCCGCACGCTCCGCCCACTAGCCGGCGAAGTCACCGCCATTACACCGGACGGCCGGGTACCGCTGCACCACGAACACAACGGGATCTGGGTGGGCACGCTGCCGGCGCCGGCGCCCGGCCAGGTGCCCGACTACCGGCTGGACGTGACGTACGACGGCCTGCCCCCGGCCACCGTCGACGATCCCTACCGTTTCCTGCCCAGCCTGGGCGAAATGGACCTGCACCTTATCGGCGAGGGGAGGCACGAAAAACTCTGGACTGTACTTGGCGCTAACCCGCACCATTACAACTCCGTCCTGGGGGAGGTGGACGGCGTCAGCTTTGCCGTGTGGGCGCCGAACGCCAAGGCCGTACGTGTGGAGGGCGACTTCAACGCCTGGGACGGCCGGATCCATGCCATGCGCTCGCTGGGCAGCACCGGAGTATGGGAGATCTTTATCCCGGACGTGGAGCCCGGCTCGCGGTACAAGTTTGAAATCCTGGGCCAGGACGGGGTGTGGCGGGAGAAGGCCGACCCGCTGGCAAAGGGAACGGAGGCTCCGCCGCTCACCGGATCCCGCGTCGTGGAATCCACGTACCGGTTCGAGGACCAGGACTGGATGGCTGCGCGTGCCGAGCGCGACCCACACAATTCGCCGATGAGCGTCTATGAAGTCCACCTCGGATCCTGGCGGCTGGGTCTGGACTACCGGGAGCTGGCCAAGCAGCTGGCCGAATACGTCACGTGGCAGGGGTTCACCCACGTGGAATTCATGCCCGTGGCGGAGCATCCTTTCGGTGGTTCGTGGGGCTACCAGATCACCAGCTACTTCGCCCCGACGGCGCGCTTCGGCCACCCGGACGACTTCCGGTACCTCGTGGATACCCTGCACCAGGCCGGAATCGGCGTCATCCTGGACTGGGTGCCGGGCCACTTCCCGAAGGACTCCTGGGCGCTGGCCAACTTCGACGGTCAGCCGCTCTACGAACACGGCGACCCCATGCGCGGCGAGCAGCCCGACTGGGGAACCCTGATTTTCGACTACGGCCGGCGGGAAGTGCGCAACTTCCTGGTGGCGAACGCCATCTACTGGCTGGAGGAGTTCCACATTGACGGCCTGCGGGTCGATGCCGTCGCCTCCATGCTTTACCTGGACTACTCCCGGCCGGCGGACCAGTGGCGGCCCAACCAGTTCGGCGGCAGGGAAAACCTGGAAGCCATCTCCTTCCTGCAGGAAGTCAACGCCACCGCGTACCGGCGGGTCCCCGGCATCGTGATGATCGCCGAGGAGTCGACGGCGTTCCCCGGCGTTACTTCCCCCACCAGCACCGGAGGGCTGGGCTTCGGACTGAAATGGAACATGGGGTGGATGAACGACACCCTCGAGTACATGTCCGAAGACCCGATCAACCGGATGTACCACCACTCCAAGCTCACGTTCTCCTTGGTTTATGCCTTCACCGAGAACTTCCTGCTGCCCATTTCGCATGACGAGGTAGTGCACGGCAAGGGATCGCTGCTGCGCAAGATGCCGGGGGACCGGTGGCAGCAGCTGGCCAATGTCCGGGCTTACCTGGCCTTCCAGTGGGCCCACCCGGGCAAGCAGCTGATCTTCATGGGCACAGAGTTTGGGCAGGAAGCCGAGTGGTCTGAGCAGTACGGGCTGGACTGGTATCTCACCGATACACCCCAGCACCGCGGTGTGCAGCTGCTGGTCCGGGAACTCAACGGCATCTACCGGGAAACCCCCGCGCTGTACGCCCGGGACAACGACCCCTCCGGTTTCCAGTGGATCAATGAGAACGACGGCGCGCACAACGTGCTCTCCTTCGTCCGCTGGGACGGGCAGGGTAATCCGCTGGTGTGCATTGCGAACTTCTCCGGCGCACCGCACGAAGGTATCCGCGTGGGACTGCCCTGGGCGGGCGAGTGGGTGGAACGCCTGAACACCGACGCCGCTGAGTACGGCGGCTCCGGCGTGGGCAACATGGGAGTAGTGACGGCGGAAGAAGGCGGCTTTGAAGGCCAGCCTGCCTCGGCGTCCCTGCGGCTGCCGCCCCTGGGCCTGTTGTACCTCACGCCCCGGAAGTAGGTTCCTGGATGCGGGTTTGGGGAGGTGGTCGCAGCCTCCGCAAAACCGTGCTAGAGTTTATATCCGCGCCGAACGGGAAACCGGGAAGCGCGAAGGATCCTCGGATCCGAAGCGAGTATCGCGGAAACAGCCGGTTTGACACCGACTGCCAAGAGGTACTAAGCTAGAAAAGTTGCTCCGGAGCGACGGAGAGCAAAACATTCCCCGGAATCACAGCTCTCCCGGTGCCGGATGTGCCTGTTGTTTGAGAACTCAATAGTGTGCCAAGTTTATTGATACCGATTATTTATTGATTGGTTGAATTGGCTGTCCTGCCCACCCCGTGGGTGTGGATGGTTTTTTTAGCTGGTTTCGAATTTAGTGCATGACTGTGCAGCCAATTTTCCTTGGCTCCGGTTGTGTGTCTGTAACACATTTACGGAGAGTTTGATCCTGGCTCAGGATGAACGCTGGCGGCGTGCTTAACACATGCAAGTCGAACGATGACTTCTGTGCTTGCACAGAATGATTAGTGGCGAACGGGTGAGTAACACGTGAGTAACCTGCCCTTGACTTCGGGATAAGCCTGGGAAACCGGGTCTAATACCGGATACGACCTCCTGGCGCATGCCATGGTGGTGGAAAGCTTGATGCGGTTTTGGATGGACTCGCGGCCTATCAGCTTG
>JBELYP010000050.1:0-21950 GCA_040273995.1 Arthrobacter sp. | reverse complement strand
CAAGGACAACCGGCTGCCGCACGAACTGTCCGGCGGCGAGCAGCAGCGTGTTGCCATCGCCCGTGCCATCGTGAACCGGCCCGGCATCCTGCTGGCTGACGAACCCACCGGCAACCTGGATCCCACTACGTCCCTGGGCATCATGAAGGTCCTGGACCGGATCAACCAGAACGGCACCACTGTGGTAATGGCCACGCACGACCACGACATCGTCAACGCCATGCGCAAGCGCGTGATCGAGCTGCGCAACGGCAAGGTGGTCCGCGACGAACGCGAGGGCATCTACCTCGCCACGGCGATGCAGCCGGTGGTTCCGGCTGCCGGCACTGCCGCCGCGGGCAATGAGGTGCCCGACGCCGCCGTCGCACCTGCTGCTGGCACGGCCGCGCCCGCTGCTGGCACGTCCGCGCCTGAGGGCACCGCATTTCCCGCTGGCACGGCTCCCGCTGCGGCCGGCGGCGCGGGAACCGGCGGCACGCCGGAGGCACCGGGCACCGCGAAACAGAACAGCTCCGCGGGAACGGAGGCCTCCGAATGAGGATGGCTTTTGTCCTCGGCGAAATTGGCTCGGGAATCCGCCGCAACCTGTCCATGGTTGTCTCCGTCATCCTGGTGACCTTCGTGTCACTGACCTTTGTGGGTGCGGCAGGACTGCTGCAGCTGCAGATCAACCAGATGAAGGGTTACTGGTACGACCGCGTCCAGGTGGCAGTCTTCCTCTGCGTGGACAATGATGTCTCTCCGTCCTGCGCCTCGGGGGCCGTCACGGACGAACAGCGCAGCGCCATTGAGGCCAAGCTGAATTCAACGGAGTTCGAGCAGTACATCGACACCGTGCACTACGAAGACCAGGAAACCGCCCTGGGGCATTTCCGCGAGCAGTTCGCCAACTCGCCGATCGTGGACAGCGTCACCGCCGACCAGCTGCCCGAGACGTTCCGCGTCTCCCTGGTGGATCCGGAGAAGTACGAGGTCATCAACGAGGCGTTCTCCTCGATGCCCGGCGTTGAGTCCGTCAGTGACCAGCGCGAGCTGCTGGAGAAGGTCTTCTCCTTTATGAACATCGCCTCCCTGGTGGCACTGATCATCGCCGTGCTGATGCTGGTGTGCGCCATCCTGCTGATCGCCACCACTATCCGGCTGTCCGCGTTCAGCCGCCGCCGGGAGACCGGAATCATGCGGCTGGTGGGCGCCTCCAAGGCTGTGATCCAGCTGCCCTTTGTGCTGGAAGGCGTCATCGCGGCCCTGATTGGTGCCGTCCTCGCTTCCGGAACCCTCTGGGCCGTGGCACACTTCTTCATCGGCATGCTGGCCCGCCAGTATCCGGCAACTGCGTTCATATCCGCACGTGAAGTACTAATTTTGAGCCCAATCCTGCTTATTTTGGGTACATTACTTGCGGGTGTGTCATCGCTGCTGACTCTCAGGCGCTACATCAAGGTCTAGAGTGTGCACTGGTCAAACGAAAGCAGAAACGTTTCATGGATAGTCTCGTCAATGAATAGCCGCCGCGATTCCCGGCCCCGGGCTGCAGCAATGGCCGCTGCACAGCCGGGCAGCGTACGGAAGGCGGCGGCCGCCGGCGCCGCCCTGCTCCTTGCCATGGTCCTGGCTTTGGCTTCCGTTCTGGCCCCGGCGCAGGCCGATGAGCTGGACGACCGCAAGAACGCCCTGGAAGCCGAGCAGCAGCGTGTCCAGGAAGAGTACGAGTACCTGGACGAAGACATTGCCCGCACTGTTGCGCAGCTGAACATATACCAGAACGAGGAACTGCCGGCGGCGCAGGCAGTACTGGCCGACGCCGAGGGGCGGGTCAGCACCGCTTCCGCCAAGGTAGGGGCGCTGACTGACCGGGTGGCCCTGGCCCAGGAGAGCCGCAACAAGATTGCCGCGCAGATCGAAGAAGACCGGAAGGCACTGAACGAGACGCAGAAAGTCATCGGACAGATCGCCAGCCAGGCTTACAAGAGCGGGGGAGTGCCCTCCAGCCTCACGCTGATGTTCGGGGCCGAGGGCGCAGACAGCCTGACCGACTCCATGGGGATGGCAGGCCAGGCCCTGCGCGGCCAGAATGCCGCCGTCGAGCGACTCTCCCAGCAGGCAGCTACCAACGTGAACTCCGAAGCGCGCCTTACCGCCGTTGAGGAAGAGATCTCCTCGCTCAAGGCCCAGGCTGAAGAAGCGCTCCGTGCCGAGCAGGCCGCCCGCGACGAAGCGGCAGCCGAAAAGGAAAAGGTGGACGAGCTGATCGCCAGTGCCGAGGCACTGAACGGCCAGCTGGAAGCCAAGAAGCCCGTAATCCAGGCCAAGCTCGCTTCGATCCAGTCGGAGCAGGCCGCGGTCCAGGCCGAGATCGCCGAACGCCAGCGAAAGCTCTTGGAAGAAGCGCGCCGGGCCGAGGAAGCCCGAATCGCTGAGGCAAACCGCCGGGCGGCCGAAGAAGCGGCCCGCAACAACCAGCCCGCACCGCCGCCGCAGACCGTCCAGCCCACCAACCCGTCGGCCTTCGGACTGCGCTACCCGGTCAGTGCGCCGCTGACGTCCGGTTTCGGCTGGCGTGCGACGCCGGCAGGCACCATCGATTTCTCCGGAACCGGCGGCTACCTGCACTCCGGCATCGACTTCGGAGCCCAGTGCGGCACTCCCGTGTACGCTGCAGCGGCCGGCGAGGTCTGGCGCTCGGACACCGGCGGCGGGGAGATGATCGGCACCGGCAACCGGATCGTGCTGAACCACGGCGTGATCGGTACCAGCGCCCTGGCAACGAACTACTACCACCTGAGCAGCCGCATTGTCTCTGCCGGGCAGTGGGTCAATGCCGGCCAGCTGATCGGCTATGTTGGCACCACCGGGAACTCCACCGGCTGCCACTTGCACTTCGAGACCATGCTCAACGGGCAGCTGGTAAATCCCGTGGGGCTGCTCTAGGGCCTAGAATGGGTGTTTCGCCTCCGGGAATGTTGCTGGAGGCAAAAACTACCGCGAGACGCAACGCTACGAAGGAGAGTTGAACCGTGCCCAAAGAAAGTGGCCGAAAAGTCGTGGCCACCAACCGCAAGGCCCGGCACAACTACGAGATCCTGGACACCTATGAGGCCGGGATGGTTCTGATGGGCACCGAGGTGAAGTCGCTGCGCGAGGGCCGGGCTTCCCTCGTTGACGGTTTCGCCACCTTCTACAACGATGAGCTGTGGCTCGAAGCCGTCTACATCCCCGAGTACCTCAACGGCAGCTGGACCAACCACTCCGCACGCCGTCGGCGGAAGCTGCTGCTGCACCGTGAGCAGCTGGACAAGATCTCGCAGAAGATCCGCGAGTCCGGCTTCACGATTGTTCCGCTGCAGCTCTACTTCCTGGACGGCCGCGCCAAGGTTGAAATCGCCGTCGCCCGCGGCAAGCGCGACTACGACAAGCGGCAGAGCCTGCGGGAGAAGCAGGACAACCGGGAGGCGCTGCGTGAAATGCGGGCCAAAAACCGCGGAGCGTAATGAGCGGTACGTTCTGGGAACCGCAGCCTGAAGAGGAAGCGGTAGAAGACCCGCGCAAGCCGGTCTGGGCCTGGCTCATTGCCGCTGTGGACCTGCTGATTGTGGCTGCCGTAGTTCCGGTGGTCATCCTGGTGGCTGCGCCGTTCTTTGTCCTCTTCTACGTCTACCTGGCGCAGCTGCTCGTGTGGGTGTCCCCGCTGCTGCTTGGCGCCAACGTCCTGCTCTTTGGCTGGGCCTTCCGCCGCAGGTACGCGGGCATGACGGCCCTGGCGATCCTCTCGGTGCTCTTTGTACTAGTCGCGGCCCTCGTGGTGCTGCTGTGGGGCGCGCCGTTCACAGTGTTCGGCCTGACGTTCTAGCGCAGGTGCGCTATAGTTAACGATCCGGCCGGTAGCGGTGCGGACACATCAGTTTGGTAACTGAATACGGGGATGACAGGTTTCGACGATGTTAGTCGCGACAGGTGAAGCGGGCCGAGGATGCAGGGTTATCTCGTAAACGCTCTCTGCAAACCAATAAGTGCCGATTCTAAGCGCACTGACTTCGCTCTCGCTGCCTAAGCAGCGGGCATAGTCCGTCAGACCGGGAATGCTCTCGTCCCGGATCCTGGCGTCATTTAGAGGGCCACTGCTGAGTACTTTCGCCGTTGGAGTGCTCGGGACTTTTAGACGGCTGAGCCCGGATCAGCCACTTGTTCACATGATGGCTGGGGCCGAGAAAATCCGACGTGAACTGCGCCCGGAGAAGCCCTGACAACACGACATCGGACGGGGGTTCAATTCCCCCCATCTCCACTTTGGAAAAGCACCTCGGCCTTCGGGCCGGGGTGCTTTTTGTGTTCCGGCTGCGTTCGCTGCGGACTGCCGTTGCGTTCCGGCAAGTGCCCCTCACCCGCCGCCGGCTGGCACTGGCCCGCGCCAGCCCTTGGTAAGCTTGAAACAAGCCCTCCGCCCGCCGCCCTGCCCACAGCAGTGTCCGGCTTCCGGCGCGGAGGCGCCCCTTTCCACCGCACCCACCACTGACCTGCTGCTCCGCTGTGCCCCTGTGTCCTTCGCAGGTACCGCCAAGCCGGAACAGCCGCGCTGTGCCCACGCCCCGCGGCGGGAAGACACGCAATACCGTAGGAGAAGCGCCACCCCCATGCAGTCCGCCCCCGCTGAATTGTCCGCTGAAACCCCCGTTGAGAACTTCACCACCGAAGAAGCACCCGAAGCTCCCGCAGCATCTTCCATAGAATCCGGTCCGCTGTCCCTGTTCGACCGCCGCTACGAACCCAACGTCGCTGAAATCAACCAGCTCTGCGATGCCCTCGCCGAACTCAAGCCCGGCAGCGAAGTCCCGTACGTTGACCCGCAGCATGACGTGGAAGAGGCCCGGATCGTCAGCCTGTTCTCCAACAACGGCCCCGCGCACCCGTCGGGCTTCATCACCGCCGGCAGTGACGAAGCCGTCACCCGGCTCCTCGGCGTTCACTGGCAGGTGGGCCTGCAGCCCAAGTACGTTATGCCGTGGAATGTCCACCCCTGGTACACCCCGGGGGAGCCGCACACCAAGCTCACCAAGGAAGAAGTTGCAGAGGGCCTGAAGCCGCTGCTGCGTTTCCTGGCACTGGTTCCGCGGGCATCGGTCATTGTTGCGCACGGCACGGAAGCCCAGCGGCTCGCAGCTGCCTTCCTGAAGACTGAAAACCGGATGATCTACCGCCGCAGCCTCAAGGTCTACAAGGCGCGCTCGGCAGAAGGCCGTTCCTTCGGCGCCACCGAGGAACGCCAGCAGGAATCACTGGCGGAAATGCGGATCGTCTACAAGGACGCCATGGCCCGCACCGGTCTGGCCGCCACCGGCCGCTAGGCCGAAGAAACTAGTTTGCCCCGTTCACCGGAACATCGACGATTCCGGTGAAGCGGGAGCCAACACCCTCGTATTCGCTGCGGACGCTGCCGGCGGGAACTGCCGGCAGGTCCCGGCCACTGTGGTCAAAACAGGCCACGAAGGTGAAGTCCGGCCACCATTTCTTGGGCCGGGCCGTTTCGCGGAAGCCGCACACGGCGCACTCCAGCTGTACCCAGACGGGCCGCTTGCCGGTGCGGTTGGCACGGGACTGTGCCAGCCAGGCCGGGGGATTGGCATCGAGCTCATGGAGCTCGGCTTGTTCCAGCCGCGCCGGGATGCCGTGCTTGGCAGCCATTTCGAGCGGAATATCAAGGTACTGGGCTGCCTGGCGTCGAGTGATCATCCCTTAAACGATACGGCAGGGCACCACGGCGCAAACCCCCCCTCGTGCCCAGCCGCACCATTGGCAGCCCCCCGCACCCGCACCGTAGTCCGCGTCGGCGAAAGCCATACGCAGATTCTCTTCCTGATCCTTGGAGAGGTTGGTGGCGATCAGCGAGGCACCCGGGAAGCCGTCCTTGAAGGCATCAAGGACCCGGTCCTCCACAGCATCAGAGGAGAGCACGAACAGGGCAGACGTGCCCGGTGTGACTTCCTGCCGGATCTGCTTGATGAAATTGTCGTCAATGCCTACGTCCACCATGGAACCGGACAGCGCACCGATGGCCGCTCCGACGGCTGCACCGATCAGCGGGATGAAGAAGATCAGCCCGAACAGCAGCCCCCAGAAACCGCCGCCCAGGGCGCCGGCACCGGCCATATTGTGCTCCTGGATGGTCCGGGGCTTTTTCTTGCCCTCCGGCCAGGTGACGATTGCTTCATCCTGCACGTTGATAAGGTTCTGGGACTCGAGGCTGGCCAGGGTTTGTGTGGCTCGTTCAGCCGCGTCCGCGTCGGGAAATTTCCATACGGTAAGTGTTGCCATGACAGATGCTCCAAACAGTTGGGATCCAGGCACTAAACGGCGTGTGCCGGGCACACGGACGGTTAGAGTAGGTGCCACGCTAGCCAGCGCCGGCCGTCCGCGGCAAGGGAGCAGTGCCCGGGAAGCCCATAGCCGGCCAAGTCTTCCGGCCGTCTCTGTCCCGCAGAGGCGCGCGGTCGTAGACTCGGGTCTCAGGCACGCCCGGAGCCCCAACCCAGGAGTCTGAATGAGGGACCTTTCCCGTCCGGCTTGGTGGACCAACGCAGTGGTCTACCAGATATATCCGCGCAGTTTCCAGGACACCACGGGCGACGGCATCGGGGACCTGACCGGCATCATTCAGCGGCTGGATTACCTGCAGGAGCTCGGGGTGGACGTTCTCTGGCTCTCCCCGATCCACCAGTCCCCACAGCGGGACAACGGCTACGACATCAGCAACTACTGGAAAATCGATGCCGTATTCGGCACCGAGGAGGAATTCGACCGGCTGCTTTCCGAGGTCCATGCGCGCGGGATGAAGATGATCATGGACCTGGTTATCAACCACACGTCCACTGACCACGATGCCTTCAAGCGGTCCATCTCCTCCCGCGACAACATCTCCAGGGACTCCTACTACTGGCGGGACCCGCGCCAGGGATTCCGCGGCGGCGAGCCCGGGGCGGAACCCAACAACTGGGGGTCCCTCTTCGGCGGATCGGCGTGGATGTGGCATGAGCCCACCCAGCAGTATTACCTGCACATTTTTTCGCGTCACCAGCCGGACCTGAACTGGGCGAGTACCCGGGTCCGGAACCGGATCTACACCATGATGAACTGGTGGATGGACCGGGGGATCGACGGTTTCCGGATGGACGCCGTGAACTACATCTCCAAGGACCAGCGCTTCCCGGACAGCATGATCCAGTTTGGCGGGGTGTGGGGAGACGGCTCGCCGTTCTTCACCTCCGGTCCGCGCGTTCATGAGTTTGTGCAGGAGATGATGCGCGCGGTGTTTGCGCACCGCAGCGAGGACTACCTGGTGGTCGGGGAAACAACGGGAGCCACCGTCGAGGAAGCACGGCTCTTCACCGATCCCTACCGGAATGAGCTGGACATGCTGTTCCAGTTCGAGCACGTGAACCTGGACCATGGACCGGGCGGTAAGTGGGACCGCCGGCCGGTGAACCTCCGGGACCTGAAGACCAGCTGGAACCGCTGGCAGCGCGGTTTGGCCGAGCGGGGCTGGAACAGCCTGTATCTGAGCAACCACGACCAGCCCCGCCATGTTTCCCGGTACGGAAACGACGGCGTCTACCGCTACGAGTCAGCCACCCTGTGGGCGACCCTGCTGCATATGCAGCGCGGAACGCCCTTCATCTACCAGGGGGAGGAAATCGGCATGACGAATGCCGGGTTCGCCACCATTGAGCAGTACCGCGACGTTGAATCCCTGAACTACTACGCAGAGGCCACCGCCCGGGGCATGGACCCGTCGGCGGCCCTGGAAGTCCTCCGGCACGCCAGCCGGGACAACGCGCGGACGCCCATGCAGTGGAACCCGGGTCCGGGAGCCGGATTTACGGACGCAGTGCCCTGGATCGGCGTCGGCCCCCGGTACAGGGAAATCAACGTGGAGCAGGACAGGGCCGCGGAAAAATCGGTCTTCCGCTACTACCAGGAGCTCATCCGGCTGCGCCACGAGCTGCCGGTTGTCGCGATCGGGGACTTCCAGCTCCTCCACGCCAACCACCCGGCGCTTTTCGCCTTCCGCCGCGGCCTGGACGGGAAGGCCCTGGGCGTGATGGGCAACCTCACCAACCGGGACCTCGACGTGCCGGAGGACCTCCAGCAGGGCGAGCTGATCCTCAGCAACTACGGCGCCGGCCAGCCAACGGCGGTGCTGGGTCCCTGGGAAGCCCGCGTGATGGACATCAGCGGGCTGCCCGCCTAGCTACTCCCCGGTCAGCGTGGCGCCGTACAGCTCCAGCAGTCCGGCAGTTCCTCCGGCGGCCATGGCACGGCGCTGGCGTTCGGCTCCGGTGCCGGAATCCCAGATATCCTGCAGCCCCGCGCGTACCCACTCAGCGTCATTCTCGGCGTCGAGCGCTTCTGCGGTGAAATCCAGCAGCGCCTGGAGGCGGTCCCGCGCCGGAACCAGCTCGGCGCTCACCGGATCCACCAGCTGGCCGGTCAGCCCCTCACGGGCAGCCTGCCACATGGCGGCATCAAGCAGCTCTGATTCCGGCACCGGGCGGCTGATTCCGCGGCCGGCTTCCTCGACGGCGGTGTTCACCAGCCCGCGGACGAGGGCCGCGATCAGCACCGAGTCACGGGCCCGCAGCTGGGCATCACCGGCACGCACCTCCAGGGTGGGATAGGAATCCGACAGCCGGGCCATCCAGGTCAGCACGCCGCGGTCCAGGATCGCTCCAGTGGACACCAGCTGCTGGACGCGGCGTTCGTAGTCAGCTGCATCCTTGAAGGTGGGAGGGCAGCCCTGCACCGGCCAGCGGCGGTAATGCACCACCCGCCAGCTGCCGAAGCCGCTGTCCCGGCCCAGCCAGTAGGGGGAGTTGGTGCTCAGGGCCACAATGGCAGGCAGCCACTCGCGGATCCGGTTCAAGGCCTGGACTCCCGCCTCGCGGTCCGGGATCGAGACATGGACGTGGAGTCCGTTGACGAACTGGTCGCCCACGATCCCGGGGGCGCTGTCCCGCAGCTGGCGGTAGCGCTCCTTGTCCGTCAGCTCCGGGTAATGCTCTTCGATGAACGGCGCGGACGCGGTTCCCGACGCCACTACCGAGGCTTTGCGGGCAGCAGCTTCCAGCTGGCCGCGGAAGTTCAGCAGGTACTCCTCCGCTTCCGTCAGGGTGGCGGACACTGGTGTGGCCGTTTCAATCTGGCAGCTAAGCAGCTCGCGCTGGATTTCGCCGTCCGTGACCCGCGGGGAGCGGTGCAGGTACCCAGCCACTTCCTCGGCCTTGTGAACCGGGAGCCCGGTGACCGGATCCAGCAGCAGGTACTCTTCCTCGATGCCCAGTGTGGCCATGCATCCTCCAGATCAGTTCCGGCTGCGGGCCTCCGCCCGCCCCACTTCCTTGAAAAGACTAGGGCCGAAAGGGCCTCCGGAGCCAAATGAGAAGCACACTGAGGTTTTGTTGCTTGCGTCACGCACCCGCGGTGAGGGCAGATGTGAACAGGCCAGCGAGTCCGTCCCAGCCGCCGGCGGCATAGGCGGCCCGCTGCCGTTCCGCACCGGTACCGGAAACGAGCATCCGCTGCACGCCCTCCCGGACATAATCCAGGTCCCCGCTCTCCTCCAGGGCAGGCCGGATGTGTTCCAGCAGCTCTCCCACCTGCTGCTCGGCAGCGGCTGAATCCCCCAGGACCCCCATCAGCGTCCCGCCCAGCCCGTACCGCGCCGCCTCCCACAGTCCGGCGTCGAGCAGTTCCGGATCAGGAACCGGGCCCGGAGCCGCGGAGACGGTCTGCACCAGGCCCCGCACCAGGGCCGCGAGCAGTACCGAATCTGCGGCTTCCAGCTGAGTATCGCCCACCCGCACTTCCACCGTGGGGTAACGCTGGGACAGCCGGGCTGCCCAGCCAATATGGCCGGCATCCAGCACGGCACCCGAACCGAGCAGGCGGACCATCCTGCGGTCATAATCCGCGGCGTCGGCAAATTCCGGCGGGCACCCCTGAACAGACCACCGGCGGTAGTGGATTAGCCGCCAGCTGGCGAAGCTGGTGTCCTGTCCGCGCCAGAAGGGGGAATTGCCGCCCAGCGCCGCCAGGGTGGGGAGCCAGGGGCGGAGCCTGTTCAGCGCTGCGATCCCGGTTTCCCGGTTGGGAACGGCCACATGGACGTGGGTGCCGTTCAGATAGTGTTCCCCGGCGACGGCTCCGGTGAGGGCGCCCATTGCCTGGTAGCGCTCGGTGCCGGAGACTTCGGCGGGAGCCTGCGCAATGCGCGGGGCAGCTCCGGAAAGCACGACGCCGACTCCGGCCGCCGCTGCGGCGCCGGCTACGGCGGTGCGGGCTTGGAGCAGGGAGGCTGATGCCTCTTCCACGGTCTCGCAGATGACGGTATTCGTCTCAAGCTGGCATGCCAGGAACTCAGCCTGCCCGAACGGCAGCGGTGTCCCCGCGGCAACCGCTGCCGGTGCCGCAGCCAGAATGCCGGCTACTTCCGCAGCCCGGGGCGCGGGCAGCCCGGTGGCCGGGTCCACCAGCAGGAACTCTTCCTCGATGCCGAACGTCGCCATGCTACCCCTGGTCTTCGAAGAATCCGGGAGATGCCTGCCCGTCGGCTCAGTTTAGGTCAGGCCCCGGCACGGCAGGGAGAGGGCTGCAGAAAGAACCTTGCCGGTGATCTCAGGCCCGGACGGCACGCCAGGTGAACGTCAGGTAGGGCAGCTGCAGTTCTTCGCCGGGTGTGTGTCCCAGATGCTCGTAGAGGTACCAGGACAGGTTTGCCAGGACCTTGGCCCGGGTGGGCTCAGAGGCGGAGAGGTAGTAGGCCCGTGACTGGGCGAGTTCCGTCAGGTCCTCCGGGGTCATGGCCTCTGTCCAGGCCGTGGTGTGGAATTCCTGCAGCGTCAGCTGCGGTCCCAGCTCCGGGCGAAAACCCGGCCGCAGGACATCGCCGGCATGGATGATCCGGGAAAACCGGTGCACCCAGGGAACGCTGACATCAAGCTGGTTCCAGATCAGTCCGGCGAAACCGTCTGCTGCGAGGATCCGGGCGAATTCTCCGGCAGCGGCCACCGGGTCACACCAGTGCCAGGCCTGTGCCACGGTGACTGCGTCGAAAGATGCGTCCGGGAGGCCTGTCTGCTCGGCTGTGCCCTCGGTGGCCGGTACCCCGGGCAGGATGCGGGAGAGCTGGGCGAGCATGTCCGCCGAAGGATCCACGGCATGGACCTTGTAACCTTCGGCAGCAAGGGCGGCGGTGTACTTGCCCGTGCCTGCACCGATATCCGCCACTGCTACGGAAGAGGCCGGACGGCCGGCCAGGGCGGGAACATCGAACAGCCACCGGACCGCCTCGGCCGGATAGCCGGGGCGGATCCGGTGGTAATGCTCGGCACCGGTGCGGTAGCTGCTGCCGAGCTGCTGCCGGCGCAGACCGTCGAGCCTGGGTCCGCTGGAAGCCAAATCAGTCCTGGAAGAGGTCGTCGAGGTCGGGGTTCAGGCGCTGCAGGACTTCGTTGTGAAGCATGCCGTTGGTGGCCAGTGCGTTGCCGCCGAAGGGTCCGTCCTCGCCCTCGAGAGACGTGAAGCGTCCGCCTGCCTCGGTGACGATTGGAACCAGGGCAGCCATGTCATACAGGTTCAGCTCGGGCTCGCAGGCAATGTCCACTGCGCCCTCGGCCACCATGCAGTAGGACCAGAAATCGCCGTACGCACGGGTCCGCCACACGGATTCAGTCAGTCCAAGGAACTCATCCAGGTTTCCGCGCTGCTTCCAGCCGGTGAGGCTGGAGTAGGACAGCGAAGCGTCGCCCAGGTTGGAGACGTCCGAGACCCGCAGCCGGGTTGCGGAGGCCAGGGACCGGCCCATGTACGCGCCCGTTCCGGTTGCGGCCCACCAGCGCTTGCCCAGGGCAGGGGCACTGACGACGCCGACTACCGGAACGCCGTCGTCCACCAGCGCGATGAGGGTGGCCCACACGGGCACGCCGCGGACAAAGTTCTTTGTGCCGTCGATGGGATCGATGATCCAGCGCCGCGGGCCGGAGCCGGTGGACCCGAACTCCTCGCCCAGGACGGCGTCGCGCGGCCGGGCGCGGGAGAGCTGGCCGCGGATGGCATCCTCGGCTGCCTTGTCTGCGTCCGTGACAGGCGTCAGGTCCGGCTTGGTTTCGATGCGGAGGTCCTGGGCCTTGAACCTGGACATGGTCTGGTCGTCCACGGAGTCGGCCATTACATGGGCGAGACGCAGATCATCGTTGTAGTTCTGAACGAACGGCATACTTCAACTTATCGCTATTACCGCCGCGCTGCCCACGTTTACGCCGGGCGCGGCCGGTACCTGTCTGGAAGGAACCTCCAGGTGTGCTTACTGGGTTCCGAGTTCCTTGGCCTGGGCACGGTTCTCCGTGCGCAGGCCGCCCGAACCGAGCAGCCGCCGCAGGGAGGCCAGCCGCGCCGGACCGGCTGCCCCTGCACCGCCTGACTCCACCCACGCATCGAGACCGCAGTTCACAGCGTCGTCGTCATGGCGGCAGCCGCGTTCGCAGGCCTCGGTGCCCGGCTCCAGATCGGGGAAGGCGCTGAGGATCCGGTCCGGATCTACGTGCGCGAGCCCGAAGGACCGGATGCCCGGAGTATCAATGATCCAGCTGCCGGCCGGCGCATCCTGGACCTTCAGTGCCAGCGCCGAGGAGGACGTGTGCCTGCCGCGGCCGGTGACGGCGTTTACGCCG
This sequence comes from Arthrobacter sp., assembly GCA_040273995.1. GTDB lineage: Bacteria > Actinomycetota > Actinomycetes > Actinomycetales > Micrococcaceae > Arthrobacter_B. The sequence goes on along the minus strand of JBELYP010000050.1, from coordinate 9,234 downwards.
CCCGTGGCGCGGCGCGAACCGGTCAGGGCGTTCACCAGCGTGGACTTCCCGACTCCGGAGTGGCCCACCAGGACGCTCACCTTACCCAGCAGATGCTCGTGCAGGGCGGCGACGGCTCCGCCTGCGAGCCGGGCAGACAGGCCGTCGTCGGATTCGGAATCGACTCCCGCATCTTCGTCCGAGGCGGTCCGGCTGATGAGCACTTCCAGGTCCAGGTGCTCGTAGTTGGCCAGCAGCTCGGCCGGGTCCTTCAGGTCTGCCTTCGTGATGCAGAGCAGGGGAGAGATGCCGGCGTCGTACGCGGCCACCAGAGCGCGGTCAATAAAGCCGGTGCGCGGTTCCGGGTTGGCGGCGGCCACCACAATCACCAGCTGGTCCGCGTTGGCCACGACGACGCGTTCCACGGGGTCCGTGTCATCGGCAGACCGGCGCAGCAGGGTGGCACGCTCATGGACCTTGACCAGCCGGGCGAGGCTGTCGGGGGAGCCGCTGACGTCTCCGACCAGTCCCACCAGATCACCGGCCACTACGGGAGTTCGCCGCAGTTCCCTGGCGCGGGCCGCGGTGACGATCCGTTCGCGGGGCGTGTCTTCGTCCACGATCGCCGTGTAGCGGCCGCGGTCAACCGTGATGATGCGTCCCGTGACGGCGTCTTCATGCGCCGGACGGTCCTTGGTACGGGGCCGGGAACCCTTTTTGTTGGGACGGATGCGGACGTCTGACTCGTCCCAGCCTGAAGTGCCTCGTGCCACGGCTAGTCCTCCTGCGCCGCCGGCCCGGTACCGGCAACGAGTCCGGTCCAGAGCTGAGCGAACTCCGGCATGGTCTTTGAGGTGGCGGCGATGTCCTCCACCACAACGCCCGGGACCACGAGCCCCAGAATCGCCCCGGCGGTGGCCATGCGGTGGTCGGCGTAGGTGCCGAAGACCCCTCCGTGCAGCGGCGCCGGCTGAATGGAGAGTCCGTCAGCTGTCTCGGTGACCTTCCCGCCCAGGGCGTTGATCTCAGTCTTCAGGGCTGCCAGCCGGTCGGTTTCGTGTCCGCGCAGATGCGCAATGCCGGTAAGGACCGACGGCGAGCCGGCCAGTGCGCACAGGGCGGCGACGGTGGGGGCCAGTTCACTGGTGTCCGCAAACGTGCCGCCGCGGATCCGGCCGGGGCCGGTAACCGTGAGCACGCCGTCGGCCAGCTCTGCGGTGGCGCCCATCTGCGGAAGGATGCTGCGCCACTTGTCACCCACCTGGGTGGTCCGGGACGGCCAGCCGGGAATGCTGACGGTGCCGCCGGTGGCCACAGCGGCTGCCAGGAAGGGTCCGGCATTGGAAAGGTCGGGTTCGATGTCCACGTCGAAGGCCTTGATGGGCCCCGGCGCTACCTGCCACTCGTTGGGCACGGAATCATCCACGTCCACACCGCACTGGCGCAGCACCTGGACGGTCATGGCGATGTGGTCGAGGCTGGGAACGGTGGCTCCGGTATGCACCAGGTGCAGTCCGTCGGTGAAACGGGCGCCGGCAAGGAGCAGGGCGGAGACGAACTGGGAGGAGGCGCCGGCATCGATTTCCAGCCGGCCGCCGGGGACGCCGCCGCGTCCGGTGACGCTGAACGGCAGGGCGCCGCGTCCGCCGTCGTTGACTTTAATGCCAAGTCCGCGCAGGGCCTCGATGGTGGCGCCCATGGGTCGCTGGCGGGCGTGCGGATCGCCGTCGAACGCCGCGGTGCCCGTGCGCAGGGCAGCAACCGGCGGGACAAAGCGCATGACTGTGCCGGCCAGGCCGCAGTCGACGTCGGTGTTCCCGGCGGCTGCTGCCGGAAGCGGTTCAACCAGCAGATCCGGTCCGAACGGGCCGCTGCCGGGAGCTTCGGTAATCTTTGCCCCCAGGGACCTCAGCGCCGTGACCATCAGGGCGGAGTCGCGTGAGTGCAGGGGAGCGCGGAGGCGCGAGGGGCCGTCGGCCAGCGCGGCCATGACCAGGTAACGGTTGGTGAGGGATTTGGAGCCTGGAACCCTGACCGTCCCGGTTACGGGACGGCCAGGGGTGGGGGCCGGCCAGCCTTCTGCGACAGGCGCGGATGTTTCAGTCATGGTGCTTAGGAACCTGCAATATCTGCTGCGGTGCTGCGGACGGCGCGTTCTGCCTTGGCCAGCTGCTTGCGGGTCTGCTTGGTCACCTTGCGGGAGCGGCGGCCGGCATCCTTGCCCATGGCCCGAACGCTGCGCTGCGTGTCGGAGACCAGGTGCTCGGCGCGCCATGCCAGTCCGGGACGGCCGTTGGTGTCAACGGCAGCGAGCAGTACGCCGCCAATCAGTGACATGTTCTTGAGCAGCTGGGTGCGGCGTTCCTTGCGGCCTTCAGCCGTGGTTCCGTCACCGTTGCGGTACTCGACCAGTGTGTTCACGCCGGCCGTTGCCGCCAGGACAAGGCCCGCGAGTCGGGAGAGCTTGCCGGTACCCAGCATGGCGGCGGCGCCAATCTGGGTGGCGCCCAGGACGCGCGCGACGGCGGCCGGGTTGTCGGCGAGCCCTGCCGCGGACGGCACAGCGGAGCCAAGCCGCTTGAGGGTCGGGGCCAGCTGCTGGGCAGTCTGGTCGGCGTTGCGCAGCCGTTCCACACCTGCTGCCACGAAACCGGCAGCGAGGAGCGGGCGGGCTAGGGTTCGGACAATGCTCATGCGTGGCCTCCTGGGTTACGCCGGACAGGCGTGTGCGTTCAAAGATGATACGGCTGTGTCTGTCGGGACACCCCGTAAGCAACGGATACCCCCTAGTCTGGCACCTTTGGTCCCCTTATACACCTCAGCACGTTAAGCCCGGGGAAGGCCCAGCCGTGGAATATCCGCAGGCGGGGCACGGTTATCCATGATGTCGGTCTCACACCGGCACCCCGGTGCGCAGGGCACCGGCCAGTCGGATGCGGAGTCGGAGGCTAAGGATGGCAGGTTCGCTGGTCCAGGAGCGGAACACAGCTGGAGAGGGGACCCTGCCCGGGTTGCTGGCACGTACACGCCCTCTACACTTGGACGTAATGAGAACTGATGTGCCGGAAGGCAGCCCACAGGTAGAAGATCCGGGCCTCGACGTCGCTACGGAGCCGGAAGAGGCACGCAAACTGCGCTTTGAGCGTGATGCGATGCAGTACGTGGACCAGCTCTATTCGGCTGCCATGCGCATGGCCCGCAACCCGTCAGACGCCGAGGACCTGGTGCAGGAGGCCTACACCAAGGCCTTCTCGGCGTTCCATCAGTACAAGCCGGGAACCAACCTGAAGGCCTGGCTGTACCGGATCCTGACCAACACGTATATCAACCTGTACCGCAAGCGCCAGCGCGAACCTCTGCAGGCGAATTCGGACGGGGTGGAGGACTGGCAGCTGGCCCGGGCGGCAGAGCACAGCTCCTCCGGACTGCGTTCAGCCGAGGCCGAGGCACTGGACCACCTGCCGGATTCCGACGTCAAGAGTGCGCTGCAGGCCATCCCGGAGGAGTTCCGCCTGGCGGTATATTTCTCCGACGTCGAAGGCTTCGCGTACAAGGAAATTTCAGAAATCATGAACACGCCGATTGGCACCGTGATGTCACGGCTGCACCGCGGACGCAAGATGCTCCGCGAGCTGCTGGCTGAGTACGCCTACGAGCGGGGCATCAAGGGCAAGGCACAGAAGGCTGCCGCCGGTACGGCGGAGAATCAGGGGAAGACACTATGAGCGATTGCCAGAGCCTGGGTGATTGCGATGACGCACGCATCGAACGGCTGTATGAATACCTGGACGGTGCGCTCTCGCATGAAGACCTGGTGGAGATCAAGGAGCATCTTGACGGCTGCCCGGAGTGCGCGGAAGAACATGACCTTGAGTGCGTTATCCGCTCCGTCGTGAAGCGGTCCTGCACGGAGGAAGCACCGCAGACGCTGAAGGCCAATATCCTTGCCAGGATCAGCCAGATCCAGTCGGTGGACCACTGAGGAACCGCAAAGAGAAAACCCCCGCTGCCGGAAGGCTGCGGGGGTTTTCTTGTAGTAGCGCGGAAAATCCGGCCAGACGTCCGACTTAGGTGTTGGGACGCTTGCCGTGGTTTGCGCCGCCGCGCTTACGGTCACGACGCTTGCGTGCTCGCTTGCTCATGGCTGCCTCCTTCTTTCGCTTTCAAGTTCTGCCCTTCAGTCTCCCACACACTTCCCCTTCGGCGTAAATGCGGCCCCGGAGCGGGCGCGGACCCGGCAGGGTGTCGCCTAGGATGGGTCAACCAAGCGAGAAGAGGAGTTCAGCATGCGAGCCGTGTACGCCCAGTCCCAGTCCCAGGAGGACCCGCTCAGCGGCCTGGTGGTAGGTGAACTTCCCGGCCGGGAACCGGAGCCGGGTTTCCGGCGGGTCAGGGTCAGGGCCTCGGCACTGAACCGCCATGACCTCTGGTCGCTGCAGGGCACCGGGCTGCCTGCGGACCGCCTGCCGATGATCCTGGGCTGCGACGCCGCCGGAGTGGACGACGACGGCAACGACGTCATTGTGCATTCGGTGATTTCCACTCCGGGCTGGGATGGAGACGAGACCCTTGATCCGCGCCGCACCCTGCTCTCCGAGCGTTACCCGGGCACCATGGCGGACGAGGTCTGGGTGCCTGAACGCAACCTCATTCCCAAGCCTGCCCAGCTGAGCTTTGAGGAAGCCGCCTGCCTGCCGACGGCCTGGCTGACGGCGTACCGCATGCTGTTTACGGTCTCGCCCGCTGCCCCGGGTTCAACTGTGCTGATCCAGGGGGCCGGGGGAGGGGTAGCCACTGCCCTGACCGCGCTGGCCTCTGCTGCCGGGTTCCGGGTCTGGGTCGCCGGGCGCAGCCCGGCCAAGCTGGAGGACGCGCGGCGCCTGGGAGCCGAGGCTGTTTTTGAATCCGGCGCCCGGCTGCCCGAACGCGTGGACACGGTCTTCGATTCCGTGGGCGAAGCGACGTGGAGCCATTCGCTAAAGGCCCTGAAACCGGGCGGTGCCCTCGTAACCTGCGGAGCGACCTCGGGTGCAAACCCCCCGGCCGACCTGAACCGGATCTTCTTCCTGCAGCTCAAGGTCCTGGGTTCCACCATGGGCACCCGGGCCGAGTTCCAGCGCCTGGTTCAGTTCCTGCTCGCCACCGGTGTGCGCCCGGAGATCGATTCGGTGCTGCAGCTTGAGGACGCTGCCAAGGGCTTCCGGCGGATGCACGACGGCGCTGCCACCGGAAAGATCGTCTTCCGGCACTAGCACGGGGCGGGGCCCGGACTCCGCCAGGTCCGTACCGGGATCTGGCTTCGGTAGAGGGCTGGGCGCTAGGAGCTCGGCACACGGGAAAGGCGTCCGCAGCAGCGGACGCCTTTCCGGTATTCAGTGCTGAAGGGCCTGACTAATTCATGTCCGGCAGATCCAGCCAGCGGAACCAGCCGCGGTGCAGCACCAGCCAGGCAATGAGGCCGTAGCCGGCCTGGCCGGGCGTTCCTCCATTGGCTGCGAGGTCAGTACGCCACTGCTCATGGTTCAGCAGCGGGGTCAGGGTGTCCACGTAGACGTGCTTGCGGCGGGTGGTGACGTCACCGAAGGCTGCGGAGAGGTCTGCGAGCCGGCGGTTGCGCTCGGCATCGAGGCCCGGAGGCGGGCCGACTACCAGGACTTTGATGCTCATCTGGGCGGCGCCGTCCAGGATGTTGGCCAGGTTGAGCCGGCTGCGGGCCGTGGAAAGCTCCAGATCGAGGTCCCGGTCCGAAAGGCCGATTACCAGCCTGTTCTCACACGTCTCATCGAACCGCCGGCCAGCTTCCATCAGCCAGCGGTTGGCCAGGGCTTCGGTGCCTTCGCCGGGGGCCGCGAGGCTGTAGGCCTCAAGGGTTGCGTTATCCGGCGTGGTGCGGGCCAGCACGCGTCCAAGCCAGCCCAGGGCACGGGGATCGCCGTGACCGGCGAGCAGTTCGTCACCGACCGCAGCGAGCCTGATTCTGCGTTGTTCCACGAGTTCCCTTTTCGGTTGCGAATGTCTAAGGGTGGTTCAGTTGGCGGGTGGGTTAAAAGCCGGGTGGGGCACCACCGGGGTGCCCCACCCAAACCTAGCCTATTAGCGGCGTTCGAACGCCTTCTTGACCAGGATGTCCTGCTCTACGGCGTGGCGCTTGGCCGAGCCGGTGGCCGTCGAGGCCGATGCAGGACGCGAGACCAGCCGCAGCGGGCGGTCCAGTTCCTGTGGCAGGTTCAGGCCGATGAACGGCCACGGTCCCTGGTTGGCCGGCTCATCCTGTGCCCAGACGAGCTCCGCGTTCGGGTACTTGGCAACCGCGTCCTGGATTTCCTTGTAGGGCAGCGGGTAAAGCTGCTCCACGCGGATGATCGCAGTCTTCTCATCGCCGGCCTTCTGGCGGTTGGCCAGCAGGTCGTAGTACAGGCGGCCGGAGACCAGCAGCACCTTGTCCACGGCGTTGCTGTCCAGTTCGGCGTGTTCGCCGATGACCGGCTGGAACGAACCCTGGGTGAAGTCCTCCACCGAGGTGGCTGCGGCCTTCAGGCGAAGCAGCTGCTTCGGCGTGAAGATCACCAGGGGCTTGCGCGGGCGGCTGTAGGCCTGGCGGCGCAGCAGGTGGAAGTGCGAGGCACCGGTCGTGGGGTTGGCCACGATCATGTTGTCCTCTGCGCACAGCTGCAGGAAGCGCTCGATCCGTGCGGAGGAGTGGTCCGGGCCCTGTCCCTCGTAGCCGTGCGGAAGCATCATGACCAGCGAGGAGCGCTGGCCCCACTTCTGCTCGGCTGAGGAGATGAACTCGTCGATGATGGTCTGGGCACCGTTGACGAAGTCGCCGAACTGCGCCTCCCACAGGACCAGTGCGTCGGGGCGCTCCACCGAGTAGCCGTATTCGAAGCCGAGGGCGGCGAATTCGGACAGCAGCGAGTCATAGATCCACAGCTTGGCCTGGTTCGGATCCAGGTCGCCCAGCGGGGTCCACTCGGCGCCGGTGGCGCGGTCGTGGAAGACGGCGTGGCGCTGGGTGAACGTGCCGCGGCGGGAGTCCTGGCCGGCCAGGCGGACGGGAACACCTTCCATGAGCAGCGAACCGAAGGCCGCAATTTCGGCAAAGCCCCAGTCGATGTTGCCCTCGCGGGACATCTGCTCGCGCTTTTCCAGCAGGGACTTCAGCTTCGGGTGGACCGTGAACCCTTCCGGGATGGTCACATGCGCCTTGCCGATGCGTGCCAGGGTATCCGGGGAGATCGCGGTGCTGGCCGGCGCCACGATGGTGGAGCCTTCCTGCTGTGCCGCGGGACGCTCCAGATCCGAAACTGCCTCGGAATCCTTGGTGATGACCGGGATGGGGGAGGTCTGGGCGGCATGCGTTTCCGCGAAGACCCGCTCGAGGCGGCTCTGGTAGTCGCGAAGTGCCTGCTCGGCTTCTTCCTGGCTGATGTCGCCGCGGCCGATCAGCGATTCGGTGTAGAGCTTGCGCACCGAACGCTTCGCCTCAATCAGGGAGTACATCATCGGCTGCGTCATCGAGGGATCGTCGCCCTCGTTGTGGCCGCGGCGGCGGTAGCACACCATGTCGATGACGACGTCCTTGTTGAACCGCTGGCGGTAGTCGAAGGCCAGCTGGGCCATCCGGACAACCTGCTCGGGGTCGTCGCCGTTCACGTGGAAGATCGGCGCCTGGACCATCTTGGCGACGTCGGTGGCGTACACGGAGGAACGCGAAGACGTCGGTGCCGTGGTGAAACCAACCTGGTTGTTCACGATCACGTGGATCGTGCCGCCCGTGCGGTAGCCGCGCAGCTGGGAGAGGTTCAGCGTTTCCGCGACCACACCCTGGCCTGCGAAGGCCGCATCGCCGTGAATGAGGATCGGCAGGACGGGGAACTCGTCCCCGCGGTCCAGCCGGTCCTGCTTGGCGCGGACAATGCCTTCGAGTACGGAGTCACCGGCCTCCAGATGGGACGGGTTCGCGGCAAGATAGACCTTGGTCTGGTTGCCGTTGTCCGAGGTAAAGGTGCCTTCGGTGCCGAGGTGGTACTTCACGTCGCCCGAACCCTGGACGGAGCGCGGGTCCTGGGTGCCTTCGAACTCGCGGAAGACCTGGGCATAGGTCTTGCCTGCGATGTTGGTGAGCACGTTCAGGCGGCCGCGGTGGGCCATCCCAATGCCGACCTCTTCCATGCCTTCGTCTGCGGCACCGGAGATGATGGCGTCCAGCAGCGGAATCAGGGATTCGCCGCCTTCGAGTGAGAAGCGCTTCTGGCCGACGAACTTCGTCTGCAGGAAGGTCTCGAATGCTTCTGCGGCGTTGAGCTTGCTCAGGATGCGCAGCTGCTCTTCGCGGGACGGCTTGCTGTACGGAGCCTCCAGGCGGTTCTGGAACCAGGAGCGTTCCTCCGGATCCTGGATGTGCATGTACTCAATGCCGGCAGTGCGGCAGTAGGCATCACGGAGCACGCCGAGGATCTTGCGCAGCTTCAGCATCGGCTTGCCGCCGAAGCCGCCCGTGGGCCACTCGCGGTCCAGGTCCCACAGCGTCAGGCCGTGGTTCAGGACGTCGAGGTCCGCGTGGCGGCGCTGAACGTATTCAAGCGGGTTGGTGTCCGCCATCAGGTGGCCGCGCACACGGTAAGCGTGGATCAGCTGCTGGATGCGGGCAACCTTGTTGATCTGCTCATCCGGGTTTACCTGGATGTCCGGGCTCCAGCGAACGGGCTCATACGGAATGCGCAGGGATTCGAAGATGTCATCGTAGAAGTTCTGCTCACCCAGCAGGAGCTGGTGGATGATGCGCAGGAACTCGCCGCTGCCGGCACCCTGGATGACGCGGTGGTCATAGGTGGAGGTCAGCGTGATGATCTTGGAGATGGCGTTGCGGGCGAGGATCTTCTCGTTGGCGCCCTGGAACTCTGCCGGGTACTCAAGGGCGCCGGCACCAATGATGCAGGCCTGGCCTTTGGACAGGCGCGGTACGGAATGAACCGTTCCGATTCCGCCCGGGTTCGTCAGGGAGATGGTGGTGCCCTTGTAGTCATCGGCCGTGAGCTTGCCGGCGCGGGTGCGCTTGACCAGGTCTTCGTAGGCGTGCCAGAACTCGGAGAAGTTCAGGGTCTCAGCCTTCTTGATGTTCGGCACCACCAGCAGGCGGGTTCCGTCCGGCTTCGGCATGTCGATTGCCAGGCCAAAGTTGATGTGCGCGGGCTGGACTGCAACGGGCTTGCCGTCCACCTCGTCGTAGTACACGTTCTGGGACGGGAACTG
>JBELYP010000049.1:0-22387 GCA_040273995.1 Arthrobacter sp. | reverse complement strand
GGGGGCGCGGATATTCGACACGGCGTCGAAACTTAGCGAGAATTACAGGGCCGCCGGATGACCACCTGCCCGGTGCGTACCGTCCGAGGAGGAGACCCATGACAGCGCGTGCCGCACGCCTGGTGCGCGGCTGGGCCGGAGCATTCGCGGCCACAGCCGTCGCTGCTGCGTCGCACGTGCTCGGAGGGGGCGCCGCGCCTGAACCGGCCCTTGTGCTGTTCTGCCTGGCAGTCTCCGGCATGGTCAGCTGCCTGCTCGCCGGACGCGGGCTTTCCCTGCTCCGGCTTTTCACCGCCGTGGCGTTCAGCCAGGGACTCTTCCACCTCATCTTCAGCTTCGGATCCGCTCCGGCCGCCGTGGGCGCAGGTTCCGCCCACGCCCACCACGCAGGCCACTCACTGGCAGGGACCGGAACGGCCGCAGCAATGTCCGCAGCGCCGGCCCCCGCCCACGGCCTCCTGATGTGGGCCAGCCATGCTCTGGCGGCGGTGGCCACGGTGTGGATCATTGCCCACGGCGAACGGACCCTGGTCCGCCTCATCGAGGCGTTTGGTGTCCGGCCCGGTGCACTGCTGCCGTTCTTCCGTCCAGCACACCTTCCCCGTCCTCTCGCTTCCGTCCTGGCCGTGCGCCCCCTTGGGCTGCGTAACCTCGGCATTCCCCTCCTGACGCTCCGGCACCGGGGCCCACCTGCTGCATTCGTGTCCAGCTAGGCGCACTCCGCGCACCCACACGAATCCCAGTTCCTTCCCGGAACGGAAAGCAGTTATGCCTACCTCTTTTTACCGCCAGGCCCGCACGCGCGCCTCGCTCCTTGCCGCAGCTCTCCTCGCCGCATTTGCGGCGGTTCTCTTTCTTGCAGCACCGGCACACGCGCACGATGAACTTGTGTCCTCCAATCCGGCGGACGGTGCCGTCCTGGATGCCGCTCCTTCCGAAATCGAACTGGTCTTCAGCTCCGAACTTATGGACCTGGGCAACCAGGTAATCGTCGAAGACGCTGCCGGAACCAATCTGGCCGAGTCCGAGCCGGTGCTCACACGCGAAACCCTCGTCCAGGCCGTTCCCGCACTCGAGGCCGGGGACTACAAGGTCAACTGGCGTGCCGTTTCCAGCGACGGGCACCCGATCACCGGTACGTTCAGCTTCACCGTGAACGGCTCCGCCGGTTCGGAGACCGCCGCACCCTCAGCCGCTGCCACCACCCCGGCAGCAAGCGAGCCCTCAGCCTCCGCCTCAGAATCACCTGTTGCGACCACCGCGTCCGAGAGCACTTCTTTCGGTCCTCTGGGCTGGGTCCTCACCGCTGTGGGAGCCGCCCTCGTCGCGGTGCTGGTCTATGTGGTTGTCACCGCAGCCAGGAAGCGCCGCGGCACCAGCGCCTAACCGGCACGCAGGCACCTCACCGCCGCCGCCCCGCCGGCACCTCAACACCCCCGCCCCGCCGGCACCTTCCGCGGCCCCGCTCCGGCGCCGCCGCACTCTTTCCTTTCCCGCGCCCGGATGCGCGGAACATACCTTTGGAGTACCGAAAAACATGAAGAAAATTGCCCTTGCAGCGGCCGTACTCGCCCTCTCGGCAGCATCGCTGACCGGCTGCGGATCGTCCACCCCTGCCGCCGACTCTTCCTCCACCGCGGATGATGCAGCATCGCTGTCCATGACCGGAGCCTGGGCCAAGGCGGCTGAGGACGGCATGACCGGCGCGTTCGGCACACTCGAAAACTCCGGCGACGAGGACCTCACCGTCATCGCCGCCAGCTCCTCCGCGGCGTCCGCCGTGGAACTGCACGAGGTGGCCATGGACGACGACGGCGCCATGGTCATGCGCGAAATCGAAGGCGGGTTTGTGGTTCCGGCCGGGGGAGACTACCTGCTGGAGCCCGGCGCCAGCCACCTGATGCTGATGGGCCTGACAGACCCGCTGCTGGCAGGGGACACGGTGACGATCACCCTTGAACTGGCAGACGGTTCCACCCTGGACGTAGACGCGGTAGCCAAGGACTTCGCCGGCGGCAACGAAAGCTACGGAACCGGTGGAGAAAATGCCGCCGGCGGCCAGGAAAGCGAGTCCCACGGGACGGAATCCCACAGCGGGGAATCCCACGGCACTGAGTCCCACGGCAGTGAGTCCCACGGGATGGAATCCCACGGGACCGCGGACCACTAATGAGCGCTGAAACCACACCCCGGGGAGTGGGCCGCCGGCGGCTGCTCTTTGGCGGTGCCGCAGCCGGCCTGGGTGCAGTCGCCGCCGCCGGCGGCCATCTGGTTGGCAGCCGCGGCGCGGGGCAGGGAGGCGCGGACCTGGAGCGCGCGGGGCTGGATGAAGCCGGCAGCAACGGGCGCCGGACCGTTCCCTTCTATGGTGTGCACCAGGCCGGGATTGCAACGCCGCCCGGCGCCTACGCCGCCTTTGTCGCCCTTGATCTTCGTGGCGGCATAGGCAGGGACCGGATCCGGGCCTGGCTGCGGATGCTCAGCGATGACGCCGCAGCCCTCACCCAGGGCGAACCGGCACTGGCGGACACCGAACCGGAGCTCGCCCGGAACCCGGCCCGGCTGACCGTCACCTTCGGGTTCGGTCCCGGGCTCGTTGCCGCCGTCGCGCCGGACAAGGCACCGGCCTGGCTGGGGCCGCTTCCTGCGTTCAGCGTGGACAAGCTGGAGGACCGCTGGAGCGGCGGAGACCTGGTGCTCCAGCTTTGCGCTGATGATCCGATGACCCTGGCCCACGCCCAGCGGATGCTGCTCAAGGACAGCCGGGCATTCGCCGTCGTGCGCTGGGTGCAGCCCGGCTTCCGGCGTGCCTACGGCACCGAACCGGCCGGCACCACCATGCGGAACCATTTCGGCCAGGTGGACGGCACCGCGAACGTGCTGCCCGGGAGCCCCGATTTTGACCGGGTGGTCTGGGGGGATGCGGAGACTCCGGCGTGGCTGGAAGGCGGCACGTCGATGGTGATCCGGAGGATCGCCATGAACCTGGACACCTGGGATGAGCTCGATCGCCGCGGCCGGGAAGAGTCTGTGGGGCGCAGGCTGTCCAACGGTGCCCCGCTCACCGGCGAGTCCGAGCAGGACGAACCGGACTTCGACGCCGTCACCGGCCTGGGTTTCAAGGTCATCCCCGAGTACGCCCACATGCGCCGTGCCCGGCCCGAAGATCCCCGCCAGCGGATCTTCCGCCGCGGCTACAACTACGACGCCGCGCCGGAGCCGGGCGGAGGCGTCTCCAATGCGGGGCTGATCTTTGTGGCGTTCCAGGCGGACGTCGCCGCGCAGTTCATCCCCATCCAGCAGCGGCTGGATGAACTGGACCTGCTCAACGAATGGACGACGCCGATCGGCTCGGCAGTCTTTGCCGTGCCGCCCGGTGCCCGGGAGGGCGGATTCGTGGGAGAGGAGCTCTTTTCGTAAGGATTGCCCCTTTGCCGGTGCTCCGGCTAGGTTAGGAATGTCAGCATGCTGACTAAATGTTTCCTCCCTGCGGGGCATCACCGAAAGGCTACGATGACGCAAAGCTACGATCCGAACAATGATCCAGCCAATCCGGACAAGCCCAAGGAAGCGGACCACGCCGCGGCGCAGAAGGGTCCGGGCACGGATGAAGGTACCGGGAACCACGCCGGCAGCGGCGAGAAGGGCCGCCGGGTGAATCCCGATCCGGCCGAAGGCAACGTCACCGGACTCGAGCCCGGCGGAGGAGTGCCGCCGGGGGAGACCCCGCCTGCTGAGGATCAGATGAGCATGGACCAGGGGCACGACGAAAACTAGCGTCCCCTCCGCCTAAATCGAGATGACAGAAACTCCCCGTCTGGAGCTCCAGACGGGGAGTTTCTGTCATCTCGATGAAGAGGAAAGCGGGGCGGGTCAGCGGACGTCGAGGTCCTCGAAAACGAGGAACGTCTGGGTATCCAGCACCCCCGGAGCGGACTGCAGCTGGTCGAAGATGACCTGGCGCAGGTGCAGGTTGTCCTCGGCGCGGACCAGCAGGATCACGTCAAAGGAGCCGCCGACGAGGGCAACATGATGCACTTCGGGAATCTTGCGCAGGAATTCCTTCAGCTCCCGCCAGGACTGCTGGCGGACCTTCATAGTGACGTAGGCACTGGACCGCAGGCCGGCCTTGACTGGATCCACCAGTGCCGTAAAACGGGTCAGGACGCCGGAACCTGTCAGCTTGGAGATGCGGGAGTACGCGTGCGCCCGGGAGATATGGACTGCTTCGGCAACGGCGCTGACGGATGCCCGGCCGTCCCGCGTGAGCTCCGCCAGGATCCGCTTGTCGATGTCATCCAATGCCGCCTGCGCCTGGGCCATAGTGTCTACGTCCTTCAAAGTAATCCAGCTCACTTTTACAACTTGTCCATCACAATACGCACACGGACACATAAAATCTAGGATTTCCCGCTTCGCTAGATGCGAATCGTTCACTTCCGCATACTGGGCTTACAGAAATTCCACCCACGCCGGAGGAACCGGGACGCCCGGAAAGCCCTTCGGCATCCGCCGCGGCAGACGGAGATTCCAATGACTATTCCCACCGGGAACACAAGCGCAGGGTCCGCGCAGGGCACGCGGCCGGAGGACAACGAGGACCGCACCGCCACCATGCTGCCCTCCGCCGAGCCGGTCCAGCTGATAGACGCGGACGGCACCCACCGGCACAGCGAAAAGTACCCGCTGCCCGACGGCGATGCCCTGAAGGCAGCCTTCGAGGGCCTGGTCTCCGGCCGGCGCATCAACGACCAGGCCAACGCCCTGGTCCGCCAGGGCCGCCTGGCGGTCTACCCTTCCTCCCACGGCCAGGAAGCCTGCCAGATCGCCGCAGCCGCCGTGCTGGCGGACGGCGACTGGCTGTTCCCGACCTACCGGGACACCGTTGCCGTCATTCACCGCGGCGTTGACCCGCTGCGGGTCCTGACCCTGCTCAAGGGCGACTGGCACGCGGGCTATGACCCGTACGAGCACAACGTTGCACCGCAGGCGACGCCGCTGGCCACCCAGCTGCTGCACGCCGTCGGCGTTGCCCACGCAGCCAAGCTCCGCGGCGAGAACACCGTGGTGCTGGCCATGTGCGGCGACGGTGCCACCAGTGAAGGGGACTTCCACGAGGCCCTGAACTTCGCCGCCGTGTTCCACGTTCCCGTGGTCTTCTTTGTGCAGAACAACGAATACGCGATCTCGGTCCCGCTGAAGAACCAGAGCGTTGCCCCGTCCCTGGCGCACAAGGCAATTGGCTACGGCATGCCCGGCGAGCGGGTGGACGGCAACGACGCCGCGGCGCTGCTGGCAGTGCTGGGCGCCGCCGTCGAGCGTGCCCGCGAAGGCGGCGGCCCGGCCCTGGTCGAGGCGCACACCTACCGGATGCAGGCCCACACCAACGCCGACGACGCCACCCGCTACCGCTCCGAGGACGACGTCGCCAAGTGGGTCCCGCGCGATCCGCTGACCCGGCTGCGGACGTACCTCACCGGCCTCGGGATGCTCGACGCCGGCGCGGAGGAAACCATGAAGGCAGCAGCGGAGACCACCGCCGCCCGCATCCGCGAAGGCCTGAACACCGACACCGTGCCCGAGCCCATGGACCTCTTCAACTTTGTCTATGACAGCCGCACCCCGCAGCTCGCTGAGCAGGCCGCACTGCTGGCCGACGAGCTTTCCCGGGCACAGGACTAACAGGAGCCATTCATGACAGTCACAGCACAGGCGCCTGCGCCCGAAGACACCCGCGTCAGCCTCACCTTCGCCAAGGCCCTCAACACCGCCCTGGCCGACGAAATGGCCGCGGATTCAACCGTGGTGATGTTCGGCGAGGACGTCGGCCCGCTCGGCGGCGTTTTCCGCATCACCGACGGCCTGACCGAACGCTTCGGTGAGGAGCGCTGCTTCGACACCCCGCTGGCCGAGTCCGGCATCATGGGCATGGCCGTGGGCATGGCCATGAACGGCATCCGGCCGGTAGTTGAAATGCAGTTCGATGCCTTCGCCTACCCGGCCTTCGAGCAGGTGGTCAGCCACGTTGCCAAGATGTCCAACCGCACCCGGGGCAAGGTCAAGCTGCCCCTGGTGATCCGGATTCCGTACGCCGGCGGCATTGGGGGAGTGGAGCACCACTGCGACTCGTCCGAGTCCTACTACGCCCACACTCCGGGCCTGACCGTCCTGGCGCCGGCCACCGTAGCGGACGCCTACACCATGCTGCGTGAAGCCATTCGTTTCCCTGATCCGGTGGTCTTCCTGGAACCCAAGAAGCTCTACTGGACCAAGGAAGACGTAGACCTCACGGCACTGCGTGCGCCCTTCGATGCGGATTCCACCGAGTCGACGCCGGCGATCGGCAAGGCCGCTGTTGCCCGCGAGGGCTCCGACGCAACTTTGATCGCCTACGGACCGTCCGTGTCCACCGCGCTGTCCGCCGCAGAAGCCGCAGCCGCGGAAGGCCGCAGCCTGGAAGTCATCGACGTCCGCAGCATCGTGCCCTTCGACGATGAGACGGTGTGCGCTTCCGTCCGCAAGACCGGCCGCGCCGTCGTAATCTCCGAAACCCCCGGCTTCGCGTCCGTTGCCTCCGAAATCGTGGCCCGGATCCAGGAACGCTGCTTCCACTCCCTCGCGGCTCCCGTGCTGCGGGTAACCGGCTTCGACATCCCCTACCCGGCTCCGAAACTGGAGCACTTCTTCCTGCCCGGCGTGGACCGGATCCTGGACGCCGTCGATGAACTGCAGTGGGAGGACAAATGAGCGTGCGCACTTTCCTGCTCCCTGACCTGGGCGAAGGCCTGACCGACGCGGAACTGGTCAACTGGCTCGTGGCCGAGGGCGACACCATCACCGTGGACCAGCCGGTCGCCGAAGTTGAGACCGCCAAGTCGCTGGTTGAGGTTCCCTCACCGTTCGCGGGCGTAGTGGAGACCCTGCACGGCTCTGCGGGGGAGAGCATCGACGTCGGCAAGCCGCTGATCTCGGTGCGCACGACGGCGGACGCCCCGGCGCCCGGCGAGACCGCACCAGCTGCGCCGGCTGACCCGGATCCCGCCGGGGAAGCCTACCGGCAGGAGGAGCGCGCCGGTTCGGGCAATGTGCTGATTGGCTACGGGACTCCGGGAGGACATGGCACCAACCGCCGCACCCGGGCACCCCGCCGCGCTGCGGCTGGGCAGGCCGCTGCCGCCGCCATTCCGGCGTCCGCCCGGGCCGCCGCAGCTCCGGCACCGGCGCCTGCACTGGCCGCCGCATCAGCCGCAGTCGCCGACCCGGCCCGCGCCACGATCGAAGCTCCGCGGTGCATCTCGCCGCTGGTCCGCCGGCTGGCCCGCGAATCAGGGATCGCCCTGCGCTCCGTGCACGGCACCGGACGGGACGGCCTGATCCTGCGCCGCGACGTCGAACTGGCCATCAGCACCGGATCCGTGCCTGCAACGGCACCCGCAACCGCCCCCGTGCCCGCTTCGCCGGCGGCACCGGCCGCCGGCGACACGGACCCGCGTTCCGGACTGGGCGTAGCCTCGCGCACCCCGGTCAAGGGACTGCGCCGCACCGTCGCCGCGAACCTCAGCGCCAGCCGCAGGGAAATCCCGGAAGCCACCGTCTGGGTGGACGTGGATGCCACCGCACTGCTGGACCTGCGCGCGGACCTTAAGCGCCGGGACCCGGAGAACACCCCCGGCCTGATGGCCTTCCTGGCCCGGTTCACATTGGCAGGGCTCCGCCGGTTCCCGGAACTGAACACCCGCTACGTGGCAGGTGCCGGTCCGGACGCCGAGCTGGTGGCCTTCGACGGCGTGAACCTTGGCTTCGCCGCGCAGACCGACCGCGGGCTGATGGTCCCTTCCATCCGGCACGCCGAGAAGCTGAGCGCCCGGGAACTGGACGCTGAGATCCGCCGGCTGACGGCGTCGGCCCGCTCCGGTGCCGCCACCCCGGCGGAACTGACCAGCGGAACCTTCACCCTGAACAACTACGGTGTCTTCGGTGTGGACGGCAGCGCCGCGATTATCAACTATCCGGAGTCGGCGATCCTGGGGATCGGGCGGATCATCGACAAGCCCTGGGTGGTGGACGGCCAGCTGGCGGTGCGGAAAATGACGGAGCTGACCCTGGTCTTCGACCACCGGGTGTGCGACGGCGGCACGGCAGGCGGGTTCCTTCGTTACGTTGCCGATGCAATAGAGAACCCGGGAAGCGTCCTGGCTGACCTGTAGCCGCCGGCACACGGTAGGTTGGTTAGCGCAGATACCAGAAGGACGGACGCCATGACGCAGACCACCCCGCAGACCCCCGATGACTGGCTGGAGCTGGCACCGCACACCTATGTGCGGTCAAGCCCGGGCTGGGGCATGAACTCCGGCCTGGTTATTGGCCAGGAGCGGGCGCTGCTGGTGGACACCGGAGCCGGTCCGGGCCAGGCGAAAGCCTTGCTGGACGGCATCCGGAAGCTGACTGACCTGCCGGTCATTGCGGTGAACACCCACGCGCATTACGACCATTTCTTCGGCAACGCGTATCTGGCGCAGAACGGCGTCGAGGAGATCTGGGCGACCAGCGACTGCGCCCGGACCATCAGCGCGACAGGTGAGGAACAGCGTTCCTCCGTTGCCGCCGTCGAGCCGGGGATGGCCGCGGGAACCGGTCCCGGAACCGCGATCGTGACGCCGCAGAAACTGGTTGACGGTGCCCCGGTGGACCTTGATCTGGGCGGCATGTCCGTGACCCTGTTCCATCTGGGCCGCGGCCATACCGACCATGACCTCCTGGTCGGTGCCGGTGATGTCCTGTTCGCCGGTGACCTGGTGGAGCAGGGCGCTGATCCAAACTTCGGCGATTCCTACCCGAAGGAGTGGATCCGGACGCTGGGGAAGATCATCGCGCTGGAGGATCTCTACAGCACGGTGGTGCCGGGCCACGGCAAGCCGGTGGACATGGGCTTCGTGACTACCCAGATGAACAAGATGCGCACCGCCGTCGCGGTGACCCGCAGCGCCATGGACCAGGCGTCAACGGACATGACCAAGGCCGTTCCCATCCTGCCGTACGGGCCTGAGCAGTCCCGCGCGCTGCTGACGCGGCTGCGCACGCTGGCGCGCTGGAAGTGGCTGAAGCAATAGATACCTTCAGCCTGCGGAGCATCGCCGTCCCGGCCTTCGGCCCCACGGTGCTGTACGGGACGGCAATCGGTGCGATCCTGCCCGTCATTGCGCTGACGGCGAGGGACCTGGGTGCAAGTGTGGCGCTGGCGGCGGCCATCGTCACCCTGACCGGCATCGGTTCCCTGCTAACCAATGTCCCGGCCACCCTGGTCACCACCCGGTTCGGGGAAAAGTGGGCGCTCGTGGGCGCCGCGGCCTGGTGTGCGCTGGCGATGGTGCTCGCAGCGTCCGTGCCGGTGCTCTGGGTCTTCGCGCTGTCTGTTTTTATGGTGGGTATGGCCGGCGCCGTTTTTGGTCTGGCACGCCAGAGCTACGTGACCGAAGCGGTGCCGCTGCACTTCCGCGCGCGGGCGCTGTCCACGCTGGGCGGTTCCAACCGCATTGGTGTCTTCATCGGCCCGTTCGCGGCCGCCGGCGTGATGTCCTTCGCCGGAACGCCGGGGGCTTACTGGGTGGGCGCCGCCGCTGCGTTCGCCGCCGGCCTGCTGAGCCTGACCGTACCGGACCTGAGCGTGCGTGCGGGCGGGCCCGGGAAACAGGCCCGCACCGAACGGCTCGAGGAAGCCGTCGAGGCCGTGGCCGCGCCTACTATCGGCTCCATCCTGCGCAGCCATTCCCGGGTGTTCGGAACGGTGGGCATTGGGGTGCTGCTGATCGCCGCGGTACGGGCCACGCGGCAGGCAGTGATTCCGCTCTGGGCCCAGCACCTGGGCATCGACCCCGCCCAGACCGCCCTGATCTACGGCATCTCCGCGGGCATCGACATGCTGATCTTCTATCCGGCCGGCCGGGTCATGGACCTGCGCGGCCGCCGCGCCGTCGCCGTGCCGTGCATGCTGTTCATGGCGGCCGGACTCGGCCTGCTGCCGCTGACCTCCACGCCGCTGCAGCTGCTGCTGGCCGCGCTGCTGATCGGTTTCGGCAACGGAATTGGCTCCGGAATCGTGATGACGCTCGGCGCGGATTTCTCCCCCCAGCCGGGCCGGCCGCAGTTCCTGGGGCTGTGGCGGCTGCTTTCTGACATTGGGATCCTCAGCGGCCCGGGCCTGCTCTCAGCAGTGACTGCGGCGGTGTCCCTCTCCGCCGGGATCATGGCCACGGCGCTGATGGGCCTGGCCGGGGCAGCGGTCCTGTGGAAGTACGTGCCGAAGGGCCGCCGGACCGGGTCCTAGCGGTCCCCGGCCTGCTGGGTGAACAGCCAGGAACCCAGCGCTGCCAGCACGTAGCCCACGCCTACGATGAGCGAAAGACCGCACCAGAAGTACAGGGGACGCTCATCCAGGCCGGCAATACCTCCGCCCCAGCGGGCGTACGCGTAGACGGCTCCGGAAAAGGCCAGGGCGAGAAGACCGCCGGCAGCGCAGAGACCGGTGAGCACCCCGCCGCCTGCGCCGCGGCTGCCTGGGGCCAGGGTGTTCCATTCCCGGTTGGTGCGCATCATGACCAGACCGCCCACCAGGGTGCAGGCCGAGACGACAAAGAACGCGGCAACCACGTCAGCGGGCCGGTGCCACAGATTGAAGAACGTGGCCGAGCCGGCCAGCACTGCGTAGGTACCGCCCAGGGCTGCCACGGCCGGACGCCAGCGCGGCGAAGAGACCAGGAACACCGCAGCCATGGCAGAAGCTGCCATGGTGGTGTGGCCCGAGGGCAGGGAATTGAAGTCCAGGGTGATGACGCCGCGGTCGGGCCGGTCCAGCAGCAGGTTCTTGAGCAGCTGCGTCGTCAGGTTGGCCCCGGCCATGGTGGCAACGGCAATGATGGCCGGGGAGAGGCGTTTTCGGTACAGCGTGACGGCAAGGATCACCGCCAGCGCTATGAACACCGACACCAGGGGAAGGCTGTCCAGGACCTGCAGTACCGGGAGCCTGGTTCCCGGAGCTACCAGTTCCGCTTCGCGCCAGGCCGATTCATCAGCCAGCTGCCCGGTGGTGGTCCGGACGAAGCCCAAATACGTGACCGCCGCACCGGCAGCCGCCAGCAGCGCCGCGAAGAGAAAGAGGGCGGGGTTGTGCCCGGCCAGTCTCCGCACGGGCGGGCGGTTGTTCAGGAGATTGCGCGTATCCATCTCCTCAAGCGTGCCATACCTCCGTGCAGGTTTCCTGTGAACAGCGATGCACCGGGCCCATGATCCCTGCCGCGGATATCCGCAGGGCCGGGCGGTAGGCTGGCCGGGTGGAGCTGAACACTTTTCCCCCGCTGAATGACCTGCTGGAAAACGCCCATGTGGTGTCCCTGCCGATGCGCGTGAAGTTCCGCGGCATCCTGCACCGGGAAGCGCTCGTCTTCCGGGGACCGGCCGGCTGGGGCGAGTTCTCGCCATTCCCGGAATACGGGGACCGGGAAGCAGCCGCCTGGCTGGCCGCGGGCATCGAGGCGGCCTGGCAGGGCTATCCGGAGCCGGTGCGGACCTCAATCCCCGTCAATGGAACCGTCCCGGCGGTGGGCGTGGAACAGGTTGAGCGGGTCCTCGCCCGGTTCGGGAATGTCCCCGCTGTCAAGGTTAAAGTGGCAGAGCGCGGGCAGAGCGTAGCCGAGGACCTCGCCCGCGTGGCCGAGGTGCGCCGGCTGCTGCCGGATGCCGGAATCCGGGTCGATGCCAATGGAGGCTGGGACGTGGCCACCGCCGTCGGCGCCCTGGAGGCGCTGGCAGAAGCCGGCCTCGAATACGCTGAACAGCCTGTCCCCGACATCCCCGGGCTGCGAGCGGTCCGCCTTGAACTGGGCCGGCGCGGCATTCCGGTGCCGATCGCCGCGGACGAAAGCGTCCGGAAGGAAACCGACCCGCTGCTGGTGGCCCGCGAGGACGCTGCAGACCTGATCGTGGTTAAGGCTGCGCCCCTGGGCGGAGTGCGCCGCGCCCTGGAAGTGGTGGCAGCTGCCGGGCTTCCCGCCGTCGTCAGCTCCGCTCTGGACACTTCAGTGGGCATCCGCACCGGAGTGGCACTGGCTGCCTCGCTGCCGGAACTGCCCTACGCCTGCGGCCTCGGTACTCTGTCGCTGATGGAGGGCGATGTCACCGCTGAGCCGCTGGTGCCCGGCGGCGGCGCGCTGCCCGTGCGCGGTGTGCCGGTCTCCGCGGAGCTGCTGGAGCGCTGGGCGGCCGGGCCCGAGCGCCGGCAGTGGTGGCTGGACCGGCTGGCCCGGGTGCACACGCACCTGCTCACGCGGCAGGCCCGGAACCCCGCCTAGAACCCGGCAGGGCACTGCGGCAGGTTGGGTTCCGCAGCCGCCGGAACCGGACACCGGGGCACCGCCCGGGCCGGTGCTAACCCTAGGATGGAAACGTGACCGGATCCTCCTTATCCTCCAGCCAGCCCCATCACCAGGCCCCGGGGCACTCCGGCGCCCAGGAGGGAGCTGCGCTCAGCTCCCTGCAGGCTGCGCGTTCGGCCATCACGGCGCTGGCACGCACCGGCGTGCGGGACGTGGTGCTCGCCCCCGGGTCCCGCAGCGCACCGCTGGCCTATGCGCTGGCCGAAGCCCAGGCACAGGGCCTGGTCCACGTACACGTGCGCATCGACGAGCGGGTGGCCGGATTCACCGCCCTGGGACTTGCCCGCGGCGGAGCACGCCCGGCCGCGGTCGTCACCACCTCCGGCACCGCCGTGGGCGAACTGCTCCCCGCTGTCATGGAAGCCCACCACGCGGGCGTTCCGCTGGTGGTCCTTTCGGCTGACCGCCCGGCAGAACTGCACGGAACGGGCGCGAACCAGACCACGGTCCAGGACGGGATCTTCGGCCGTTTCCCGGCTGCTGCCGCGGACATCGAGGCGGGCATGGACCCCGCCGGACCCATCGCGGCAGCCTTCGCGAAGCTGGACGGGCAGCAGGCACCCGCCGGCCCGGTGCACATCAATCTGCAGTTCCGCGACCCGCTCATTCCCACCGAAGCTGACGTGCTTGATGCCGCAGCAGTTCCGGCTTTCGAGGCGCTGCCGACGGCAGGAGCCGAGGAGGCCCCGGGCGCCCTTGCCAAGCTCGGCGGGATCCACCGCACGGTGGTGATCGCCGGTGACGGCGCCGGAGAGACTGCTGCGATCTTCGCGCGCCGGGCCGGACTTCCGCTTCTGGCCGAGCCTTCCTCAAACGCGCGCTTTGGCCCGAACTCCATTACGGCGTACCGGCTGCTCCTCGCGGACCTCGGACCGCAGATCGAACGCGCTGTGATCTTCGGCCGTCCCACGCTTTCCCGGCCAGTCGCAGCACTGCTTTCCCGGCCCGATGTGGAGAAGGCCCTGTACCTGCCGCGCCCGGTGAACTGGTTTGCCCCCGGCAAACGCCCGGAAACCCTCATTACGGACCTGGCCTCCCTGCTGGCCTTCGCAGGACGGGGAGCCCCCGGCTGGCTTGAGACCTGGCAGCAGGCCTCCGCGGCGGCTGAAGCAGCCATCCGTGACCTGCTGGCAACCGAGACCGGATTGAGCGGGCCGCACGTGGCCGGCCTGGTGTGGCAGAACTCCGACGCCAACCTTGTGCTGGGCTCCTCCAACACGATCCGCGACGTCGACCTCGTGGCATCAGGGAACTGGCACCCGCTGGATGTGTACGCCAACCGCGGCCTGGCGGGCATCGACGGAACCATCTCCACGGCGTCAGGCATCGCCCTGTCGCACGGAATCCCCACCCGCCTGCTGCTCGGAGACCTCACGTTCCTGCACGACGCCGGTGGACTGCTGCTCGGCGACGGCGAGGCAGAGCCGGACCTGCAGCTGGTGGTGCTGAACGACGCCGGAGGCGGCATCTTCACCACCCTCGAGCACGGGGAACTGGGGGAGCGCGCGGAATACCGTGACGTCGTCGAACGCTTCTTCGGCACTCCGCACCGGGCGGACCTGGCCGCGCTGGCGGCAGGCTACCGGGTGCGGCACCGGACCGCGCGCAACGCGCAGGAGCTGGAAGCTGCCCTGCAGGCGCCCGTACAAGGGCGTTCAATCATAGAGGTGAAGGTGGAACGCTCCGGGCTGCGCGCCCTGCACCGCCGGGTGCAGGCTGCCGTGCACAGCGCGCTCAGCTAACTTCCCAAAACGGCAGCAAAAACGGCTGCGGACCGCACCGGGAAGGTGCGGGCCGCAGCCGTTTCTGCTCAGGGGCGAGAGAACCGTGGACAGGGAGGACCGGGTCCGGTCGTGCTGGGGATTGCCGAGCACAGCATCGGGGGCACCCGGTTCGACGACGACGCCGCCGTCCATGAACACCACCCGGTCGCCAACCTCGCGGGCGAAGCCCATCTCATGGGTCACCACCATCATGGTCATGCCTTCCTGGGCCAGCTGGCGCATGACCTCCAGGACGTCACCGACCAGTTCCGGGTCCAGTGCGGACGTGGGCTCATCGAAGAGCATCATGTCCGGGTCCATGGACAGTGCGCGGGCAATGGCCACGCGCTGCTGCTGGCCGCCGGAGAGCTGGGACGGGAACGCCTTGGCGCGCTCCGCCAGGCCCACCTTCGCCAGGTTCTTCATGGCGGTTTCCTCGGCCTGGGCCTTGCCGCGCTTCTTGGCCCGGCGCTGGGCCAGGGTCAGGTTCTGCAGCACGTTCAGGTGCGGGAAGAGGTTGAATTGCTGGAAGACCATGCCGATCCGGGTGCGGACGGCATCGAGGTCCGTCTCCGGATCCGTGATGTCCGTGCCCTCAACCAGGATGGTGCCGGACGTCGGTTCTTCCAGCCGGTTCACGCAGCGAAGCAGGGTGGACTTGCCGGACCCTGACGGGCCGATGACGCAGACCACTTCGCCCTGGTTCACGTGGAAGTCAATTCCCTTGAGGACTTCATTCTCACCGAAGGACTTGTGCAGGTTCCGGACCTGGATGGCGGGAGCATCCCCGGACTGGTTCGCGGCAGCTGTGCTCACGCTGGGTTACCGGCCTCTCTGGTTGTGGCGTTCGAGTTTCGCGACCAGCTGCGTCAGCGGCAGGGTGATGATCAGGTACATGACCGCGGCCAGTACCAGCGGAGTGGCGTTGGCGGACTGCGAGACGGAGTCCCGTGCGAAAGTGGTCAGTTCCCGGTCCTGCAGGGCCATGCCGGCAATAAACAGCAGCGAGGTGTCCTTGATCAGGATAACCAGCTCGTTGGTCAGCGGCGGGGTGATGATGCGGAACGCCTGCGGAAGGGTCACGGAGATCATGGTCCAGGCCGGGCCCATGCCCAGCGAGCGGGCAGCTTCAGTCTGCCCGGCCGGAACCGCCTGGATGCCGGCACGGATGGTCTCGGCAATGTAGGCACCGGAAACCATGATCAGGGCTATGAGGCCTGCCCCGGCGCTGCCGCCCGGCGGACGCCAGCTGAAGGCGATGGGCACGGCGAAGGCGATCGCGAAGATGACCAGCAGGGCCGGAAGCCCGCGGAAGATTTCAATGTAGATGGTTGCGGCCCAGCGGTACGGGCCCACGGGGGAGAGCTTCATCAGTGCGAGGATCAGGCCCAGGATCAGGCCGCCGATGAACGCGATGATGGTGTAGAGAACGGTGTTCTTCACGGCCACCGTGATGATGTCCGGGAAGGCCCTGCGGGCCACCTCGGGGTCGAAGAAGTTCACCCCGATTGCCTTCCAGTCCGCGAGCAGGACTACGGCGACAACGGCCAGGACGAAGACGGCATACAGGATGCCCCGGGTGAGGCGTCTGCGGGTGGACGGTTTCAAGGGGGAGAGCCTTCCGCGGAAGTGAGGTGCCGTCCCGGGCAGGTTCTTCCACCCGGGACGGCAATCGGTCAGTCAGGTCTTACTCGGTGAAGTACTTGTCGTAGATCTCCTGGTATTTTCCGTTCTCGCGCAGCTCGGCAAGCTGCTCGTTCACGGCGGAGACCAGTTCGTCACTGGCGTCCTTGGCCATGGCAAAGCCGTAGGACTCATCGGTCTCGAACTTCTGCGCGATGGTGAAGGCGCCGTCCTGGGTATGGCCCAGGTTGACGGGGAGATCCTGGAGCACGGCGTCGACATTCCCGGCCTGCAGGGCGGGGAACAGCTCGGCGTCGGAGGGGTAGGAGCTGATCTTGGCCTCGGGGGCGTTGTCCCGTGCGTAGGCTTCGCCGGTGGTGCCCTGCTGGACACCCAGGTTCTTGCCAGCAAGGTCTTCGATGCTGGTGATATCCGAGTCCTTGGGAACCAGGATGGACTGCAGCGAATCGTAGTACGGGTCGGAGAACGTCAGGTTCTGCTTCCGCTCATCGGTGATGGTCATGGCGCTGGCAACCAGGTCGCACTGGCCGGCGGCGAGCGAAGTGCCGCTTTGCAGGCCGTCGAAGCCCAGGTCCTGGACCGAGAGTTCCAGGTCCATGCCGGCGGCGATTTCCTTAACCAGGTCCATGTCGAACCCGGTGTATTCGCCGTCATCGCCCACGAACTCGAACGGTGCATAGGGAACATCGGAGCACACAGTGAGCGTGCCCTCGGAAACCAGATTCATCCCCGAATCTGAGGCGGAGTCGCTTCCGCCGCCGCACGCGGAGAGCGCCAGTGCGGACAGCGCCGCAGCGGCCAGGACGGAGGATCGTGCTTTATACGGCATGGATTGGTACCTTCTCTTGGTGCTGGGCGGAACCACGGATGGTCCCGGTCGTTATGGGCGAGCAGTCTTGATTGTACGCATTCCATTTCGGCCGGGTGCTGCAAGTCACAGCGTGCCGCGGCATGCCCTGCACGGCAGACGGCGCGGACCCGGGGCAACCGGGGCCAGCGCCGTCGTGCAGCTGCGGGTGCTATTCGGTGAAGTACTTGTCGTACAGCTCCTGGTACTTGCCGTTTTCGCGCAGCTCAGCGAGCTGCGCGTTCACTGCGTCGGCCAGTTCCGCGCTGCCGTCCTTCTTCATGGCGAAGCCGTAGACTTCATCGGTTTCGTAGGTCGCAGAGATGGTGAAGGCACCGCCGTCAGTGTGGTCCAGGTTCACCGGCAGGTCCTGGAGAACGGCGTCAATGGCACCGGCCTGGAGCGCCGGGAAGAGCTCTGCGTCAGTCTGGAACGAGACAACCTCGGCGTCGCCGGCGTTCTCGCGGGCGTAGGACTCACCGGTAGTGCCCTGCTGAACGCCGATCTTCTTACCGGCCAGATCCTCGAGGGACTTCACGGAAGAGTCAGCCGGAACCAGCAGGGACTGCAGGGAGTCGTAGTACGGCTCAGAGAACGTCATCTTCGCTTCACGTTCGGGGGTCACGGACATGGCGGCGGCGATGATGTCGCACTGCCCGGCAGCCAGCACAGTGCCGCTCTGCAGGCCGTCAAAGCTCACGTTCTGCATTTCCCAGTCCAGGTCCATGCCTGCGGCGATCTCCCGGGTCAGGTCCATATCGAACCCGGTGTACTCGCCGTTGTCATCCACATACTCGAACGGCTGGAACGGAACGTTGGAGCAGACGGTCAGCGTGCCGTCGTTCACCAGTCCCAGGCCGGAATCCTCAGCCGAATCGGACCCCGAGCTGCAAGCTGCGAGGCTGAGGGCACCGACGGCCAGAACAGCGGCGACGGCTTTGCGTGCTTTGTGGTGCATGGGTATAGAACCTTAGGTCGGGACGGAGCGGTCAGCTCCGGTTGGGGGCAGAAAAAGGCGGCAGACAGCCGCTCTTACGGGAATAGATTGTACGCGCCGCTCAGGAAGGCTGGCCGGAGAGCACCCGTGCCCGGTCCAGTCCCAGTGCCTCGAGCATGGGACGGAACTTGGACCAGGTTTCCTCCAGCTCCGCGGCAGGATTGGACCCTGAGACGATGCCGCAGCCTGCGTAGAGGCGGACGGCTTGGGGGTCTTCGATCACAGCGCCGCGCAGTGCGATGCCCCATTCCCCGTTGCCCGCGGCGTCGAACCAGCCCACGGGGCCGGCGTACGGGCCGCGGTCCATGTGTTCAAGTTCACTGATCAGTTCCCCGGCAACGCTGGTGGGATACCCGCAGACGGCGGCGGTGGGATGGAGCGCTTCAACCAGGTCCAGCGACGTGGGGACACCGCCGTCTTCCATCCGCAGCTCTGCGGTGACGTCCGAGGCAAGATGCCAGACGTTGGGCAGTTCCAGCACAAAGGGCTCGCTGTGCGAGGTCATGGAGGACGTGAACGGTTCCAGATGGGTGGTCACCGAATCGATGGCGATCGCGTGTTCGTGCTGCTGCTTCTCAGAGCCGGCCAGCACCCGCTTGGCGTAGCCCGGGTCATCCAGCGGAGCGGTGGCACGGTCCAGCGTGCCGGCCAGCACCCGGGCACGGGCCTTCCCGTCCTCCACCTTGATCAGCATCTCCGGGGTGGAGCCGATCAGCCCGTCCACCGAGTAGGTCCAGCAGCTCTCATACCGCAGAGCCAGTTCCCGCAGCACCTGGGCCGTGGCAATGGGTGCGGACAGGCTGGCGACGATGTCACGTGCCAGCACGATCTTGCTCAGCTCGCCGGCGGCGATATGCGCCACGGAACGGGCGACGGCGTTCTTCCATTCGGACTCGGAAAGCATGCCTGGAAGGATGCTGTCGCTGCCGAGGGACAGGGAATCCGCGGAGATCTCTTCCAGATAGCCGGCCAGCGCGGCGGCCACGGATTCGCGGTCCAGGACGGCATCCGGGTCCAGCGTGGTCTGCGTAACCCAGGCCGTGCCGTTGCGGGAACCGACGATGATCTCCGGCACGACGACGCGGGAGAGGAAAGGGGAGCGCTTGGAGAATGCAAAGGACCCGAAGGCGGTCAGGCCGGAGCCCGGAACCTGCACCTCGTCCTGGATGTCCGCGCCGGAGGTGACGGTGTTCCACCAGGTGCGCGCGGAGGCAAAGCGGTCCGGGCCGGTGGAAGTGTGGCGCAGGACTTCACCGAACCCCACCAGGCCTTCGCCGTGGCGGATCCAGCACAGCTGGTCATTACGGACCAGATACTCCAGCAGCCCGATGGCGGCCGACGGCACGCCCAAGGGAACGGTTAGGGAACGCAGGGTGGTCATAGTGCCTCCAACCCTACTCCGCCTCCCTGATAGACCCACATCCACCCCGGCCTGGCAGCGTCGGGGAACACACGTGCATGTGGCAGAAAGCAAGCCGGTGCGCGCCGGTTCGGCGGCCTGAGCTTTGTTTGAGACAATGAGCGGGTGAAGCGCGCAACCTTGGAAAAACGCCCCGATGAAGTCGCTGCCATGTTTGACGAGGTGGCTCCCAAATACGACATCGTCAACGATGTGCTGTCCATGGGACAGACCCGCCGCTGGCGCCGCCTGGTAGTGGACGCAGTGGGCGCCCGCCCGGGCTCCCGCGTGCTGGACCTTGCAGCCGGTACCGGCACCTCCAGCGAGCCCTATGCTGACGCCGGCGTTTCGGTTGTTGCCTGCGACTTCTCCCTGGGCATGCTCAAGGTGGGCAAGCGCCGCCGCCCGGACATCGATTTCGTGGCCGGCGACGCGACCAACCTGCCCTTCGAGGACAACTCCTTCGACGCGACCACCATTTCCTTCGGGCTGCGCAACGTCAACGAGCCCAAGAAGGCGCTGGCAGAGATGCTGCGTGTGACCAAGCCCGGCGGCAAGCTGGTTATCGCCGAGTTCTCTTCCCCGGTAGTTCCCCTGTGGCGGACCATGTACACGGAATACCTGATGCGCGCACTGCCGCCGATTGCGCGCAAGGTGGCCTCCAACCCGGATGCCTACGTGTACCTCGCCGAATCCATCCGCGCCTGGCCCAACCAGGATGAACTGGCAGGCTGGATTGCTGCCGAGGGCTGGGAAAACGTCGCCTACCGTAACCTTTCGGGCGGAATTGTTGCCATTCACCGCGCTGATAAGCCGCTGGAGCCGGCGGAGGCCGCCGGAGCGTGAGCGTCCTCATCGTCGGCGCCGGCCCGGCCGGCTCCACAGCCGCCTATTACCTGGCCTCGGCCGGGATCGATGTGACGGTCCTGGAGAAGACTGCCTTCCCGCGGGAAAAGGTCTGCGGTGACGGGCTGACTCCGCGCGCCGTCCGCGAAATCCAGCTCCTTGGCCTGCCCCATGAGGAGGCCGCCGGCTGGCGCCGGAACAAGGGGCTGCGCCTGATCGCTGCGGGCCGCACCATTGAACTTCCCTGGCCGGACCTCGATGACTTCCCCGGCTATGGGCTGGTCCGCACCCGCCTGGGATTTGACGAGGAACTGGCTAAGCATGCCCGCGCCGCCGGTGCCCGCATCCTGGAACGCCACAGCGTCACCGAAGCCATCCGGGACGAATCCGGCCGGGTCTGCGGCGTCGTCGCGAATATTCTTGATGAGAACGGCCGGAAGACGGGCGAAGTGCAGAACTTCACCGCCGACGTCGTCCTGGCAGCGGACGGCAACTCTACCCGCACCGCGCTGAGCCTGGGACTTGAAAAGCGCGACGACCGTCCGCTCGGCGTCGCCGTCCGCACCTACTTCACCTCCCCGCGCACCAATGACGACTGGATGGAAGGCTGGCTTGAACTGCCCGACGCCGCCGGCAAGCCGCTGCCGGGCTACGGCTGGGTCTTCGGCGTTGGCGACGGGACCTCCAATGTGGGCCTGGGTATCCTGAACTCCTCCAAGGAATTCGGGCGCCTGGACTACCGCCAGGTGCTGCGGGACTGGACCGCCGGCATGCCCGGGGAATGGGGCTTCACACCGGAGAACCAGATCGGGGAGATCCGCGGCGCGGCGCTCCCCATGGGCTTCAACCGGACTCCGCACTACTCGCCCGGCCTGCTGCTGCTTGGCGACGCCGGCGGCATGGTCAGCCCGTTCAACGGCGAAGGCATCTCCTACGCCATGGAGTCCGCGCGCTTCGCGGCGGACTACATAGTCTCCGCCGAACAGGCCCGCAGGACCCCCGGGATCCTCGCGCCCCAGGCAGCGTACGACGCCGCGATGGCAGGCTACGCCGAACGGGTCCGGTCCGAATGGGGAAGCCATTTCACCCTGGGCCGTGTCTTCGCCGGCCTGATCGGAAAACCCACCGTCATGAAGCTGGCCCTGCGCACCGGCATGCCCATCCCGGTCCTGATGCGTTTTGTGGTGCGGATGCTGGCCAACCTCACGGACGGCTCCCCGCGCCGGATCGAGGATAGAGTGATTGCGTTGATGGAAATGCTGGTTCCCGCCGCCTCCAACCAGGACGGCGCGCCCCAGCCCGTTCGGGGTGCGGGCAGCAAAGCCAAAGTTTGACCCCTGCCAACCCGTCCCCACGAGAAGTTAGCCTTGAACAGTGACTGAATCCACCAATGCCAGCCCGGATGCCCTCGGGGATGCCGAGATGGCGCTGCCTCCCGGGTTCACGCCCCTCGCAGAAGACCCCGTCCTGGGCCCTGCCATTGTGTCCGGCCTGGAAAAGGTTGAGGAAGAACTGCGCGAGGCGATCGCCAACTCCGACCCGTTCGCGGACGCGACCTCCCGGCACCTGATGGAAGCCGGCGGCAAGCGCGTACGCCCGCTGCTGGTGCTGCTGGCCTCCCACCTGGGACCCAGCCCGGGCAACGAGCAGGTGCGCATGGCCGCCGTCGTCGTCGAACTCACGCACCTGGCCACCCTTTATCACGACGACGTGATGGACTCCGCGCCCGTGCGCCGGGGGGCACCCACCGCGCATGAAGTGTGGGGCAACTCCGTTGCGGTGCTTACCGGAGACCTGATCTTCGCCCGGGCCTCTTCCCTGGTTTCGCTGCTGGGCGCCGAAGCCCTGGGCATCCAGGCACGCACCTTCGAGCGGCTGGTCATGGGACAGCTGCACGAGACCATGGGCCCGGCTGACGGCGAGGATCCGCTGGAGCACTACCTGTCCGTGATCGCGGGCAAGACCGGATCCCTGATTGCCGCCTCGGGCCAGCTGGGCGCCCTGTTTGGCGGTGCCGACAGGCAGACGGTGGAGATCATGGTGGAGTACGGCGAGAAAGTGGGCGTTGCCTTCCAGCTGGCTGATGACGTCATTGACGTCGCCGGGCTGCAGGACAAGTCCGGCAAAACGCCGGGAACGGACCTCCGTGAAGGGGTTCCCACCCTGCCGGTGCTGCTGCTTCGGCGCAACGCTGCGGCCGGTGACGCGGACGCCGCGGCCGTGCTGGAGCTTGTGGATGCCGACCTGACCTCCGATGAGGCCCTGGCCGCTGCGGTGGCGGCAGTCCGCGGCAACCGTGCCACCGCCGAAGCCTGGGAGGTTGCCCGCCAGTGGGCGGCAGACGCCGTCGCGGCGCTGGAACCGATGCCGGATTCCGTGGTCAAGGAATCCCTGGCTGCCTTCGCCGAAGCCGTGGTGGAACGCGAAGCCTAAACAGTCTTAGAAACGTTGGCGGCTCCCCGG
>JBELYP010000048.1:0-23294 GCA_040273995.1 Arthrobacter sp. | reverse complement strand
TCAGTTGAGCCCGGTGATCCAGCTAGTCCGTTGATGCGGAGGAACTAGGAAATCCACTGCCCCCGGCGCATCACCCGGAGCGGTTCCAAGGTTTCGTTCAGCACCATTAAGTCTGCTGCTGCGCCCGGCGCCAGCACACCCAGGTCGGACCGGCCCAGCACCCCCGCAGGCACGGCAGCGGCGGCGTTGACGGCATCAGCCAGCCGAACCCCGGCACCCACGGCGTTGCGCACCAGGTCTGCCATCGCGGCAGTGCCGCCCGCGATTGAACCGTTTGCGGCCAGCCGGGCCACGCCGTCCTCCACCTGCACCTCGGCCGGCCCCAGCCGGTACTGGCCGTCCGCCAGGCCCGCTGCCGCCATGGAATCGGTGACCATTGCGATGTTGTCTGCACCGAGCAGATCGAACATCGCGGCCACGAGGTACGGGTCCAGGTGAGTGTTGTCCGCAATGAGCTCCACTGCGGCGTTGCCGGCCTTGGCGGCACGCAGGCAGGCCGACGCAGCGCCCGGCAGCCGGTGGTGGATCGGGTCCATGCCGTTGAACAGATGGGTCACCGTAGGCCGCGCCTCCGGCCGTTCGGATGCTGCCAGCAGCTGCCGTGCCATGCCCAGGGATTCATGGGCCTGAGCTGCCGTGCAGGCGGTGTGGCCCAGGGACGGGGTGACTCCACTGGTGGTGAGAAGTTCCACGAGCGCGCCGGCGCCGGGCAGCTCCGGAGCGTAGGTCATGGTCCGCAGATGCCCCCGTCCGGCGCGGATCAGCTCCCGGGCCAGTTCCAGGTCCGGCGCCAGCAGCCAGCGGGGGTCCTGGGCTCCGCACCGGACTTCCGAAAGGAACGGGCCCTCCAGATGGACTCCGGCGATTACCCCTTCCTCCGCCAGACCGGCCAGGAGCGCCAGCTGCCGGATCAGCGATTCCGGGGCGTCGGTAACCAGGCTGGCCATCACCGTTGTGCTTCCGGCACGGTGCAGCCCCGCTACCGACTCCCGGATTTCAGCGGCAGCCGCACGGGAGAAGTCAACCCCGTAGGCGCCGTGGCAGTGCAGGTCCACCAGCCCCGGGATGAGCACTTCGCCTGCGGTGAGATCAACGACGTCGTCACCCGGATTGATCTCCAGCCCGTCCTGCGGGCCCGAGTAGGTAATGACTCCGCCGTCCAGCGCCACCGCGGCGTCCGCAAGCTGCGTCCCCACCACCGCGGAACCCCGCAGCACCAGGCGCGGATGGTTGGAGGAGGATGCAGGCGCGGGATTGATGGCCGTCATACACACAAACTTTCGACTAGAGGAGCGAGGCGGCGGCGTCGTCGGCCAGGACGGTGACCCGGCCGTGCAGCTGTAGGACGGAGGCCGGGCATTCAGGGCTCACCGGGCCTCTGAGTGCTGCCCGCAGTGCCTGGGCTTTGTCCTCGCCGCGGGCGATGAGCAGCAGCTGTCCTGCTTCGAGAATAGTGCCCAGCCCCTGGGTGAGGCAGTGGGTGGGAACGCGGTCCAGCGAATCGAAGAACCGCTGGTTGGCCTGCCGGGTGTCCTCCGTGAGCACCTCGACACGGGTCCGCGAATCGAGGGCACCGCCCGGTTCGTTGAACGCGAGGTGGCCGTTGCGTCCAATGCCGAGGATCTGGAGGTCGATTCCTCCAGCGGCTGCAATCTGCCGTTCATAGTCCGTGCAGGCCGCCCGCAGGTCACCGGTATGCGGGTCCGGCAGGTGGACGGTGTCCGGATCCAGGCCCAGGGGTTCGATGATCTCCCGCCGCAGCACCTCCGTGTAGCTCTGCGGATGGCCGGCGGGCAGGCCCACGTACTCGTCCAGGGCAAACCAGACTGCCCGGTGGAAATCAGCAGAGGCATCAGCGAGTGCGTCATACAGCGGAGAGGGCGATGAGCCGGTGGCGACGCCGATGACCGGGTCCGCGCGCTCCTCAAGTAGCGCGAGCACCAGCTCGGCGGCTGCCGCTCCGATGTCTTCCGGTGCCAGGCTGCGGACAAGCGGGGCGGGACGGTTCATGGTTCCGGCGCTCATGCGTCGCGCAGTTTCGCCAGCTGGGCCCGGATGCCGTCGAAGTGGCGGCGGAGCCGCTCGGAGGCGAGTTCCCTGTCCCCTGCCTTGACGGCCTCCAGGATGCCGCGGTGCACGGCAGCGTTCTCCACCAGGTTCACCAGCGGATCCCCGCCCAGTTCCAGGTGGATCTTGCGGTACACCTGCCAGAAAACAGACATCAGGTTGGAGAGCAGTTCGTTGCCCAGTGGTTCAAAGAGCTGGTAGTGGAACCGCTCGTCCACCTCCGTAAAGGTCTGGCCGCCCGCGGCAGCAGCCTCCATCTCCTGCACCGTCGCCTCAATGTCGGCCAAATGCTCGGGTGTCCACAGGTCCATGGCTTCGCCGATCAGCCCTGCCTCCAGGGCCTGGCGGACGTCCACCAGCTGGAGCGCCTCCTTACCCTCGTGCCGCAGGGACAAGCGTCCCCGGAAGGTCAGGCCGTCTGCCAGCGCGTCGAAGTTGGCCGGGGCCACGAACATGCCGAATCCGTGCCGGATCTCCACCACGCCCAGGGCCTGCAGTACTTTGAGTGCCTCGCGCAGGGTGTTGCGTCCAATCCCCAGTGCGGCGGCCAGCTCCGCCTCCGTGGGAAGCGCGTCCCCTGCTTTCAGGTCCCGTTCAAGGATCAGTTCCATGATTTCGGCCTGCAGCGCACGGGAACGGTTTTGGGCACTGAACCGCGCCGGCGGCAGTGAAGCATGGGGCAGGCTCATGTGTTCTCCTGGGACAGCGAATCCGGTGTTGGGTTAAAAATTAGCCGATGACACCACAGGTTATAGGATGTCCTATCTTTAGGACAGAGTTACAAAAAGACAGTTCTGCGATCTCTTGACGTCGCCCTGTGAGGAACCTTACAGTTCTCGGGACAAGCATCGGACATCCTACGTCCGATAAGTGACCTGGATGGCGAGGCAACAGATGAATAATTCTCTTGGCACCAGCGGCCTGCTGCACGATTCAAGCCGCCGCAACTTCTTGAAACTGGCCGGCGTCATGGGAGCCGCCGCCGCGTTCGCAGGCTCCATTTCCGCCTGCAGCCCCGGCGGCAGCCCCGCCCCGGCCGGCAGCGCTGCCGCAGCCGAGGGCACCGGCTCCATCGAAGCCGGTATTTCCTACCAGCTCTCCACGGGATTCGACCCCATGATCTCCACGGGAGCCACGCCGCAGGCCGCAAACCTGCACATCTTCGAGGGCCTGACCGAACTGCACCCCGCCACCCGCGAACCGTACCTCGCCCTGGCCGCAGCGGAACCCGCGAAGATCGATGACACCACCTGGGAAGTGAAGCTCCGCGATGGCGCTAAGTTCCACAACGGCGATCCCGTCACCACCGAAGACGTGGTCTTCTCCTTCGAACGGGTCCTGGACCCCGCCAATCAGTCCCTCTTCGCCGGATTCATCCCGTTCATCGACTCGGTGAGCGCCAAGGATGACTCCACTGTCGAATTCAAGCTGAAGTACCCGTTCCCCGGCTTCAGCCCGCGCATCTCAGTCATCAAGATTGTGCCGAAGGCCGTGGTCACCGCGGACCCCGCCGGCTTCGACCTCAAGCCGGTTGGTTCCGGCCCGTACAGCCTGGTTTCCGCCGTCAAGGAAGACCGGATTGTCTTCAAGAAGTTCGACGGCTACAACGGCAGGTACCCGGCCCGGGTCGCGGACATGACCTGGCTGCTGCTTGCGGATCCGGCGGCCCGTGTTGCCTCGGTTCCTTCCCGCACCCAGGCCATCGAAGATGTGCCGTACCTGGACGTGGACCAGCTCTCCACCAAGGTGGACGTTGAATCCGTACAGTCCTTCGGCCTGCTGTTCCTGATGTTCAACTGCGCCAAATTCACGGACAAGCGCGTTCGCCAGGCACTGCACTACGCAATCGACACCGACGCGGTGATCACCAAGGCACTGCTCGGCAACGCCTCCGCAGCTACCTCCTACTTCCAGCAGGGTCACCCCTCCTACAGCGAAGCCGCAGCCGTCTACGGCTACGACGCTTCAAAGGCCAAGTCGCTGCTCAAGGAAGCCGGGATGGAGAACATCACCGTCACCCTGACCTCCACCGATACCGGCTGGGTCACCCGCGTAGTGCCGCTGATCAAGGAATACTGGGACGCCATCGGTGTCACCACCACCCTGGAAATCCTGCAGTCCGCCGCTGTTTACGCCCCGGAAAGGTGGGCGGGAAGAACTTCGACGTCCTCTGCGCACCGGGTGACCCCTCGGTCTTCGGCAACGACGGCGACATCCTGCTCAGCTGGTTCTACCGCGGAGCCACCTGGATGGAGAACCGTGCGGGCTGGAACACCACCCCGGAGTACGCCGACGTCCAGGCCAAGCTGGATGAAGCCGTGAAGCTCAACGATGACAAGGCCAAGGAAATCCACGCCAAGGTTGTGGACATCGTCTCCGAAGAGGTTCCGCTCTACCCCCTCTTCCACCGCAAGCTCCCCACCGCCTGGGATTCCAGCGCCCTGGATGGTTTCCAGCCGCTGCCCACCACCGGCGTCTCCTTCGTCGGCGTCGGCCGCAAGTAGCAGCACATCCTCGGCGGGGTGCCTCCCCGGGCACCCCGCCCGCTTTTTACCCCGCGCATTGGAGTTCCTGAGTGACAATGTTTATCCGCCTGCTAGGGCGCCGGCTGGCCGTACTGCCAATCATGCTCCTGGGCGTCACGGTGATGGTCTTTGTTGTTTTGTCCGTCATCCCGGCTGACCGCGCCACCGCCGTCCTGGGCGAAAACGCCAGCGAAGACGCCAAGGATGCCTGGCGTGAGGAACGCGGCCTCAACGACTCCCTGCTGGTGCAGTTCTTCCGCTACCTCAGCGGCGTGATCCGGCTGGACTTCGGCGTGACCAACCCGCCCGAGGAATCCGTGGCGACCAAGATCGCCGCCGCATTTCCGGTCACCCTGCAGCTGACCTTCCTGGGCATCCTGCTCGCCGTGGCGCTGGCCCTGACCCTCGGCATCACCGCGGCCCTGTACCGCGACCGCTGGCCGGACCAGGCCATCCGCATCTTCTCCATCGCCGCGATCGCCACCCCCTCCTTCTGGCTGGCGATCCTGCTGATCCAGTGGCTCGCCCTTCCCGAAGGCTCGATTTTCCCCACCGGCGGCCTCGCCTGGGCAGACCAGTACGGCTTCGTCGGCTGGCTCTATTCCATGGCCCTCCCGGCCCTGGCACTGGGCATTCCGGTCTCCGCGTCGCTGATCCGCGTGGTGCGCACCTCCATGGTGGAGGAACTCGACCGCGACTACGTCCGCACCGCCATCGGCAACGGTGTCCCCTACCGCACCGTCGTAGCCCGCAACGTGCTGCGCAACGCACTCGTCACGCCGGTGACTGTGCTGGGACTGCGCGTGGGCTACCTGCTCGGCGGCGCCGTCGTCATCGAAAAAATCTTCAGCCTCAACGGCATGGGCGACCTCATTGTGGTGGGCCTGACGACGTCGGACACCAACCTGGTGCAGGGCGCCGTCCTGACCATCGCCGTCGCCTTTGTCCTGGTCAACATTGTGGTTGACCTGCTTTACCTGGCCATCAACCCCCGAATCCGGACGGTGTAACCATGCGCAACTCACTGGCCGAGCGGCTCAGCAGCACCGGTGCCCGCTTCACCGCACTGAACCTCAGCTCCAAACTGGCCCTGGGTTTCCTGGGCTTCATTGTCCTGGTGGCCATCGTCGGGCCGTTCTTCGCCCCGTTCGGAGAGAACGAATCCAGCGCGCCCGTACTTGCTCCCGGCGGTGAGCACCTCTTCGGCACCGACGGGTCCAGCTACGACGTGTTCTCCCGCCTGCTCTACGGCGCCCGGGTCTCCATCGCAATTGGTCTGGGCGCCGTCGCCCTGGCACTGGTTCTTGGATCCATTCTCGGCGCCATCGCCGCCACCTCCAGCAAGGCCGTGAGCGAGACGGTCATGCGCATCCTGGACATCCTGATGGCCTTCCCCGGCATCGCGCTGGCCGCCGCGCTGCTGTTCGCGCTGCGGGACCATTCGCTGAACCTCTTCGGATCCACCGTGCCGGTGCTCATCCTGGCGATCGCCATTGTCTACACGCCGCAGCTGGCCCGCGTGGTCCGCGCCAACGTGCTGGCCCAGTACGGCGAAGACTACGTGCGCGCCGAACGCGTGATCGGCGCCGGCCGCACTTACATTCTGCTCAAGCACATCGCCCGGAACTGTGCCGCCCCGGTGCTGGTTTTCGCCACCGTCATGGTCGCGGACGCCATCATCCTCGAAGCCTCACTCTCCTTCCTGGGTGCAGGCGTGCAGCAGCCCGCCGCGTCCTGGGGCAACGTCATGGCGGACGGGCGCAACGTCGTCTTCAGCGGCGCCTGGTGGCCCACCACCTTCGGCGGCATCACCATCCTGCTCACGGTCCTGGCCCTGAACATCCTGGCCGAAGGCCTCACCGACGCCATGGTCAACCCGCGGATCCGCAAGCCGCGCATGCAGGCCCCCGCCGCCGTCGGCGCCGTTGCCACCGCCGCCCAGCCTTCCGCCCTGGATGCCGCCGGAACCTCCCTGACGGAGCACGACGGCGCCGCCCCGGCTCCGGAGGAAACCGCAGCCTCCGTGGGTGCGAACGTCCACAAACCCGGCTCGCTCGAGGCCCTGGCGGTGGAGCTGGACCGGCTTGCCGCCGTCGAGGCTACCCGTACCGACCGCCTGCCGGCCGTCGCTGCCGATGCCCCGGTGATCCTGGAAGTGAAAGATCTGTCCATCCGCTTCCCGGAACGCTACGGGGACACCGCCATCGTGGACCGGGTGAGCTTCACTGTCCGTGAGGGCGAGACCATGGGCCTGGTGGGCGAATCCGGCTGCGGCAAGTCCATCACCTCGCTGGCGATCATGGGACTGCTTCCGCGCACCGCGCAGCTGACCGGGTCCATCCGGTTCAACGGCAGGGAGCTGCTCACCAATGATCCGAAGGAACGCGGCAGGCTCTACAGGGGCCTGCGCGGCGAGCAGGTTGCCATGGTCTACCAGGACGCGCTCAGCTCGCTGAACCCGTCCATGCTGATCAAGGACCAGATGGCCCAGCTCACCCGCCGCGGCGGCCGCAAGAGCCCGCGGGAACTGCTGGAACTGGTGAAGCTGGATCCGGACCGCACGCTCAAGAGCTACCCGCACGAGCTCTCCGGCGGCCAGCGCCAGCGCGTGCTGATTGCCATGGCGCTCTCCCGCTCACCGAAGATTGTGGTGGCGGATGAACCGACGACGGCGCTGGACGTGACCGTGCAGAAACAGGTGGTGGACCTGCTGAACGAACTGCGCGAACAGCTCGGTTTCGCCATGGTGTTCGTCAGCCACGATCTGGCCCTGGTGGCGTCCCTGGCGCACCGCGTCACGGTGATGTACGCCGGGCAGGTGGTTGAATCCGGCGACGTTTCGGACCTGCTGCAGGATCCCCGGCACGAATACACCCGCGGCCTGCTGGGTGCGGTGCTCTCCATCGAGGCCGGCGCCGAGCGGCTGCACCAAATCCAGGGCACCGTCCCCTCGCCGCGGGACTTCGCGTCCGGAGACCGGTTCGCCGAACGTTCCCTGCGGCCCGACGCCGATCCGAACCAGGTCCTGGAGTTCGTCCAGGTTGGGGACGGCACGCACTACTGGGCCAGCCATGAAACCGCCGACCTCGTTGAAACCGGCACCAGCACAAGGCAGGAAGCATGAGCACGGAAGACAGCACCGCTCCCGTCCTGGAGCTCAAAGGCATCAAGGTCCACCACCGGGCGCGGACCGGGTCCCTGTTCCGCCCGAACATCGTCAAGGCCGTGGACGGCGTGGACTTCACCGTCCGCCGCGGGGAAACCGTGGGAATTGTCGGTGAGTCCGGCTGCGGCAAGTCCACGCTGGCCTCCGTGCTGGTGGGGCTGCAGGAACCCACAGCCGGCGAGGTCCTGTTCCACGGGAAGAAAGTCAGCACCCGCACCTCGTCCTCGAAGAAGACCTTCGGCCGCGCCGTCGGCGTCGTGTTCCAGGACCCCGCCACGGCCCTGAACCCGCGCATGAGCATCCAGGACATCCTCACGGATCCGCTGCAGGTCCACGGCATCGGCACCCAGGCCTCCCGCATGGCCCGGGTGAAGGAGCTGCTCAGCTTGGTCGGGCTGCCGCAGTCCGCTGCGGAAGTCACCCCGCACCAGGTGTCCGGCGGGCAGCGGCAGCGCGTGGCCATCGCCCGGGCCCTGGCACTTGATCCGTCCGTGATCGTGGCCGATGAGCCCACGTCCGCCCTGGACGTTTCCGTCCGCGCGCAGGTGCTCAACCTGCTCTCAGACCTCAAGCGGGAACTCAACCTGGGCATGGTCTTCATTTCCCATGACATCCAGACCGTCCGCTACGTCTCCGACCGCATCTGCGTCATGTACTACGGACGGATCGTCGAGGAGGGCCCAGCCGCCGAAGTGTTTGACCGGCCCGCCAATGACTACACCAAGAGCCTCCTCGGAGCAGCTCCCAGCCTTTTGCACGTCTAGAACCAAGTACTGGAGAACCACTTGTCACACGCATCAAAGCCCAGCTTCCACGGCGTCATCCCGCCCGTCGTCACGCCCCGCACGGCGGACGGTGCCGTTGACACGGCGTCGCTGGAGAAGCTCACCAAATACCTGCTCGACGGCGGTGTCACCGGGCTTTTTATCCTCGGGTCCTCGGGTGAAGTCCCCTACCTGACCAACACCGAGCGGGACACGGTGATCCGCACGGTGGCCGGCGTCAACGCCGGTGAGGTGCCCGTCATCGCCGGAGCCTGCGAACAGACCACGGGACGCACCGTCGAGGAGGCCCGCCGTCTGGTGGGCCTGGGCGCGGATGCCATCGTGGCGACGTCGCAGTTCTACGCCATCTCCGACATTGCCGAGACGGACACCCACTTCCGGTCCCTGCACGCCGCCCTGGACGTGCCGCTGTTCGCGTACGACGTGCCCGTCCGCACCCACTTCAAGCTGCCGCTGCCGCTGCTGGTCCAGCTGGCCCAGGACGGCGTGCTGGCCGGTGTGAAGGACTCCTCCGGCGACGACGTTTCCTTCCGCCAGCTGCTGCTGGCCACCCGCGGCCTGCCGGACTTCGCCGTGTTGACCGGGCATGAGGTTGTGGTGGACGGCGCCCTGCTGGGCGGGGCTGCCGGTGTGGTGCCGGGCCTGGGCAACGTGGATCCGGCCGGCTACGCCGCCCTCTACTCCGCAGCGTCGGCCGGCAATTACGCCGAAGCTGCCCGCATCCAGGACCGGCTGGCCGGTCTCTTCGACATTGTCTACACGCCCACCCCCGGCCGCGTCTCCCCCGGCGCCGCCGGCCTGGGCGCGTTCAAGACCGCCCTGATGCTGCTCGGCGTCATCGACACCAACGTGATGTCCGCACCGATGACCGCCCTGAACGACGCCGAGACCGCCGCCATCCGCGGCATCCTCGAACGCAGCGGACTGCTCTGATTCCCATGGGGCATGTTCTCGGGATGGATCTGGGCGGCACCAAGACGGCGGGCGGAATTGTCGACGCCGGCGGAAACGTCGTGTTCTCCGCCGCGGTACCGACGCCGTCGCAGGCCGGTGCCTCGCGGGTCCTCGCGGCGGCAGCCAGCCTGGTCCGGTCCCTGCAGGCCGAGGCCGAAAGCCGGGGCCTTCAGCTGCATGCCCTGGGCATCGGCTCGGCCGGGGTGATCGACTCCGCCCGCGGCGTCGTGCTTTCCGCGACGGACTCGATCCGCGGCTGGGCGGGAACGGCACTGACCGCTGAACTCTCCGCCCGCACCGGGCTGCGCTGCACGGCACTGAACGATGTCCACGCCCACGCCCTGGGCGAAAGCTGGCTCGGCGCCGGTGCCGGTGTTCCAAGCGTCCTGTTCCTGGGCATGGGCACGGGCGTTGGCGGCAGCTACGTGCTGGATGGACAGCCGCTGGAAGGCGCATCCTTCGCCGCCGGACATACCGGGCACCTCGCCTCGCCGTTCGCCGTCGAGGCTGGGCAGCCGCTGCCCTGCAGCTGCGGCGGGGCCGGGCATGTGGAGGCCGTCGCGTCCGGGCCCGGCATCTTCGCGCTCTACACCCGGCTGGGCGGCAGCGTGGCTGCAGACACCCGCGGCGTGTATGCCCTGGCGGCCGACGGCGACCCCGTGGCGGCGGAGGCACTGCGCCGCGGGGCCGCGGCGGCCGGATCCGCGATCGGCGGGCTGGCCAACGTCCTCGATCCGCACGTTGTGGTGGTGGGCGGCGGCCTGGCTTTCTCCGGTCCGCTCTGGTGGAACGCCATGGAATCCCAGGCCCGGACCGAACTGCTCCCCCCGCTCGCGGACCTGTTGATCGTGCCCGCGCAGCTGGGCACCACCGCGGCCATCCGCGGTGCCGCCCGCCGTGCCCTGACGCTGATCCCCGCTACCGAAGGCTCCCATGCTTAACCTCGAAACCCTCCGCTCACGCCTGATCGTCTCCTGCCAGGCCTACCCCGGCGAACCGATGCGGGATCCGCGCACCACAGCCCAGGTAGCCCAGTCCGCGGTGATCGGCGGGGCGGCTGCCGTCCGAGTGCAGGGACTCAGCGACATCCAGCTGGTGCGCTCCGCCGTCGAGGTTCCGGTGATCGGGCTCTGGAAAGACGGGCACGACGGCGTATTTATCACCCCCACCCTGCACCACGCGCTGGCCTGCGCCGGAGCGGGGGCGCACATCGTGGCCCTGGACGGCACCCGGCGGGAGCGCCCGGACGGGCTCTCCCTGGCCGAAACCATCACCGGCGTCCACGAGGGCTCCAACGCACTGGTCATGGCTGACTGCGGTTCAGCGGCCGACGCCGCTGCTGCCGCGGCAGCTGGTGCGGACATTCTTGGCACCACCCTCGCCGGATACACCGGCGAACGGCCGAAGACCGACGGTCCGGACCTTGAACTTCTCGCCGAAATCACTGCCCTGGACTTGGGGGTGCCGCTGATCGCCGAAGGCCGCGTCCGCACCCCCGCACAGGGGCGGGCTGCGCTGGAGGCGGGCGCGTTCGCCGTCGTGGTGGGCACTGCCATTACGCACCCGGCGACCATCACCGGCTGGTTCGCAGAGGCGCTGGCACCGTGACAGCATCCCGGGAGCGGTCCTTCCACGAGCGGGTGGATCCGGAGCTGCTGGCCGGGCTCGCGTTCTCCGAGGAACATCCACCCCCGGTGTCACTGGCTGAGCTGGCGGACTTCCGGGCGGGCGCGGAGGCCCCTGCTGCCGCCGTCGTTGGTCCCTGCGTCCAGGTCCGGGACTTTGCACCGGATGGCCTGGCGTTTCGCGTCTTTACCCCTGCCGGCCCGGGGCCGCACCCGGCTATCTACTGGCTGCACGGCGGCGGGATGATCGCCGGCAGTGTGGAGCTGGACACCGCGTACTGTTCGGCGTTGAGCACGCGGGTCAACGCCGTGGTGGTGGCGGTGGATTACCGGCTGGCGCCGGAGCATCCGTTCCCGGCTCCGCTGGAGGACGCGCTGGCCGGGCTGGAGTGGCTTTTCACTGTTGCCGGGGAGCTGAACGTGGACCCCGGGCGCATCGCCGTCGCCGGGTCCAGTGCCGGCGGCGGGCTGGCGGCCGGTCTCGCGCTGGCGAACCGGGACCGTGCCGGACTGCCCCTGGCGTTCCTGTACCTGATGTACCCAATGCTCGATCCCACGCACAGCTCCGGTTCTGCCCGTGAGTTCAGCTCGATACCGACCTGGAACCGGGCGCACAGTGAGTTCGCGTGGGGCTGTTATCTGGACGGGGTTGCTGACGTGCCGCCGTACGCGGCGCCAGCGCTGGCGGAAGACGTTTCGGGGCTGCCCCCTGCGCTTATTCAAACCGGTGAGCTGGACCTGTTCCGGGATGAGGACATTTCCTTTGCGCTGCGGCTGCTTCAGGCGGGCGTTCCTACCGAGCTGCTGGTTTATCCCGGCGCGTACCACGGCTTCGAGCTGAACTGCCCGGACTCCCTTGTGGGCGCCCGGAGCCTGCTCGATCGGGACCGGGCGCTGGTCCGCGCGCTGCACGGCACTTCATTTCATTCGTCGACCCCTGCGGAAGGTGCACTCTCATGAGGCTGGAAGGCTGGCACATTGTCATCATCGTCGTCCTGGCGATTCTTCTCTTCGGAGCTCCCAAGCTTCCCGGTCTGGCGCGCAGCGTCGGCCAGTCGCTGCGGATCTTCAAGTCCGAGGTCCG
This sequence comes from Arthrobacter sp., assembly GCA_040273995.1. Taxonomy (GTDB): domain Bacteria; phylum Actinomycetota; class Actinomycetes; order Actinomycetales; family Micrococcaceae; genus Arthrobacter_B. The sequence continues at coordinate 11,088 of JBELYP010000048.1, read as the reverse complement.
GCAGATGAAGGACGAGGACACCCCGGCCAAGCCGGCAACGGATCCGGTGACCGGTGCGGTGATCCCGCCGGTTCCCCCGGCGGCGGGAGGCGCGGCGGGCGCGGCGGCAGGTGCGGCGGCGGGTCGCGCGGCGGCAGGTGCGGCGGGTGGCGCGGCGGCAGGTGCGGCGGGTGGCGCGGCGGCAGATGCGGCGCCGGCGGCCGCAACCGGTACACCTCCCGCGGCAGCGCCGGCGCCCGAGGCGACGGTCCCCGCCTCACCTCCACGGGACTGACCTGCCGGAGCTGCCGGCTGGACTTGAACCCTTGGGGAGATAACGTCGCTTAGGCGGGCTTCCCCGAATCCTTTGGGCAGATAACGTCGCTATGAAGGGCTCAAAGCGACGTTATCTCCCCAAAGGCTGACGGCACTCCGCCCAAAACGGCGGTATCTCCCCAAAGGCTGACGGCACTCCGCCCAAAACGGCGGTATCTCCCCAAAGGATGACCTGGGTCCGGCTCAAAACAGCGTCATCGCACCAACAGACAGACTGCTCCCGCCGCCAAGGGCCACGTTTCGGGCCCCGATCAGGAGCAGGGGTCAGCGGCGGCCCAGAACGGCAACCAGGAAGTCGGATTCGACGTCGAACGGGCGCAGGTCCCAGGTGGAGAACTTCTGCTGCACCGTCAGGCCAACCGAGGAAGCGTCCTCAAAGAACGTGCCGAAGCCGTAACCGCGTCCCGCACCGAATCCGACGACGATCCGCCCGTTCGGCGCAAGATGCTGCTTCATCCGTTCCAGGGCGTCCGGCGCCGTGCCCGGGGCCAGGAATGCCATGACGTTTCCGGCGCTGACAATCAGGTCGAACGGCTCGGTGATGCCTTCAGCCGGCAGGTCGAGTTCGGTCAGGTCCATGGTGAACCACGGCAGGTCCGGGAAGTCCTTCTGCGCGGCGGCAATCAGTTCCGAATCAACATCAACGCCGACGACGCTGTGTCCCCGCCGCGCGAGCTCGCCGCCCACACGTCCCGGGCCGCATCCGGCGTCGAGAATCCGGGCTCCACGCGGAAGCATCGCGTCCACCAGCCGGGCTTCGCCGGCCAGGTCCGCTCCCTCTTCACGCATCTGCTCAAAGCGCTGGATGTACCAGGCCGAGTGCTCGGGGTTCTGCCGTTTCTTTACTTCCCACAGGGTTTCTTTGCGCACTCTTCCAGCGTACGCGGACTGCGCTCAGGAACCGGCGCACGGATTCCCAGCCGCCGTAACGGCTGTTCCCGTATGGGACCCCACCTGCACCACAGGTAACAGGGCTGGGGCAGCCCGTTCCCGTTCCCCGGCTCAGAGCGCGGGTTCCTGCGAGTCTGCGGGGTAGGACTCAGGGCGCCGGGAGACCCGGGAGTCCGCCCACTGAGACACCCCGGTGGCAGGCAGGTGGGCGGAGGCGAGCAACGCCAGCTTCCCGGCGTCGTCAGTCCCCTGTTCCGGATGGAAGACCACCAGCGTGATCCCGTCCGCTCCGCCAACTTCCAGCCGCTCCCGGTGCAGGGTCAGCTCACCGACCTCCGGGTGGTGCAGGCGGATGGTGCCGCCCACCGGTCCCTTCACGTCGTGCCTGGCCCAGAGCTGGACAAACCGCGGACTGGCCAGCGAGAGTTCGCCGGTCAGTTCGATGAAGCGCGGGTCGTCGATGTCCTTGCCTACCGCCTGCCGCAGGCTCGCAACCGAGCACTCAGTCATGAACTCCCAGTCCGGGTACAGGTCCTGTTCGGCCGGATCCAGGAACATGTCGCGTAGGTAGTTCCTGCCCTCGGAGAGCCGCGGGGACAGCGCACTGGCCAGCGGATTGGCGGCCAGGATGTCGAAGTAGCGTCCCTCGAGGAACGCCGGCTGGGTCATGGAGTTCAGCAGGTTCAGCGCACCGGGCGGGGGCACCTCGGCCCGGGCCTTCCGCCGGCGCGGACCGGGTGCCTCGCACACCAAGGCCACCAGATGGGCCAGATGGTCCTGATCCAGCCGCAGTACGCGGGCCAGTGACTCGACAACCTGCAGGGACGGATTCCGGTCCCGTCCGCGCTCGAGCCTCAGGTAGTAGTCCGCGCTGATGCCGGCCAGCATCGCCACCTCTTCGCGCCGCAGCCCGGGCACGCGCCGCACACCGCCGTCGGGAATCCCCGCTTCCTGCGGAGTCACAAGTGCGCGGCGGGCCCGCAGGTAGGCTCCCAGCGCGTTGGTCGTCTCAGTCATGGGTTTACAGTACGACGCCGCTGCCCATCCTGAGGGGGCCCTGTCACACCCTGGGTAAAAGGGGGCACTGGCTCCGCCGGGACGCTGCTCATAGCGTCGAGGAAAGGCCCCGTTCGGGGCCATCCCCCTTAGGAAAGGATTCTTCATGACCGTCACCCTGATCACCGGCGCCAACCGCGGCATCGGTTTTGAAACAGCCCGCCAGCTGCTTGCTCTGGGCCACACCGTCTGGATCGGCGCCCGGGACGCCGAACGCGGCGAAAAAGCAGCAGCCGAACTCGGTGCGCGCTTCGTGCAGCTCGATGTCACGGACGACGCCTCGGTCGCCCAGGCGCTGGAGACCATCGGCAGGGCCGAAGGAGCCCTGGACGTGCTGGTGAACAATGCCGGGATCATGGCTGCGGGAGTGCCGGACGGGCCGTCGGCGCTGCGTTCCTTCGACACCAACGCCGTCGGCATTGTCCGCGTCACCGAAGCGGCGCTTCCGTGGCTGCAGCGCTCGGCCAACCCGGTAGTCGTCAACATCACCAGCAGCATGGGTTCCTTTTGGGCCGTCACCAATCCGGACCGGGCGGAATCCACCATCACCAGCGGTGCGCTCTACGCAGCCTCCAAGTCCGCGGCCACCATGCTCACCGTGCAGTACGCCAAGGCCCACCCGGATGTTAAGTTCAATGCCCTGGAACCGGGCTACACCGCAACGGACATGACGGCGCAGATGGAAGGCGGCCGCCCGGTGGAGGAGAGCGCCCGGGCGGTGGTGCGCCTGGCCACACTGGATGTGGACGGCCCCACCGGGACCTTCACCGATGAGTCCGGCGTGCTGCCCTGGTAGCTACACGCCGTTGATGCGGATCTGGTTGCCGGCCGGGTCGCGGAAGGCGCAGTCGCGGATGCCGTAGGGCTGGTCGGTGGGCTCCTGGATCACTTCCGCGCCGGCCGCCTGGACGGCGTCGAACGCGGCATCCACATCCGTGGAGGATAGCACCAGGGTGGCGAACGTTCCCTTGGCCATCATCTCGGCGATCATCCGCGTCTCGTCCTCCGTGACGGAGGGATCGGCCGAGGGCGGATACAGCACCACGGAGACCTCCGGCTGGTCCGCCGGGCCTACGGTGATCCACCGCATTCCCTCGTAGCCGACGTCGTTGCGCACCTCGAAGCCGAGCGCGTCACGGTAGAACGCCAGGGACTCGTCAGGGTCCGTCTGGGGCAGGAAACTGTTGGCTATGTTCAGGTTCATGCGCCCAACGCTAGTTATCTGGACGCTGACGGTGCTTCTTGATTCCTGACTGGTTTGGAGACGTTCTTCGCAATGCATGACGGAATGCCCTTCGTCGCGTCACCGTGTCCGCGCCGGTAGGTGCTCGGCGGCACGCCCACCAGCTCCGTGAACCGGGTGCTGAAGGTGCCCAGTGAGGAACAGCCGACGGCGAAGCACACCTCGGTGACGGAGAGGTCCCCGCGGCGCAGCAGCGCCATGGCCCGTTCGATTCGGCGGGTCATCAGGTAGGAGTAGGGCGCTTCGCCGAAGGCCCGTTTGAACTCCCGGCTCAGGTGTCCGGAGGACATGTGAGCGTCGCGGGCAAGCGCCTCAACGTTCAGGGGCTGCGCGTACTCCCGGTCGATCCGGTCCCGCACACGGCGGAGCACAACCAGGTCCCGCAGCCGCTGGTGCTGGGCTGTACTGCTGGGCATGGGGACACCGTAGCCCCGCAGCGCGGGGGCAGGCTAGTGAGCGGCGCTACCTGGGTGCTTCCGCTGGGTGAGGGCCCGGAGCACCCAGACCAGTGCGGCGTTTCCGGCCAGCGTTCCACCGGCTACGAGGATGGCGCCCACGGCCCAGAGTCCGGAGTCGTCATGCAGCGCGGCGGTAAGAATCCAGGCGGCGGTGAATCCGACCGGAAGTGCCGCGGTTAACAGGAACGGCCGGAGTACCCTCACGCCCAGCCAGGCCAGCACGATCCAGCTGAGTACACACCCCGCCACCTGCCAGGCCTCGTAGGGTCCGGTCTGGGACCCCGCCGCATCAGTGCCGGCGACAGTGTCCCAGGCGAACCAGCTCCACCACAGGGCGGCACCGAGCACGGTGAAGGCAACGGCCGCGCTGGGCTGGAGTGTCCGGGCCATGCCGGGAGTCAGGACAGGGCGGGCATCGGCGGAGCCGGGCGCTGTGGGGGTCATGTCTCAACCCTGCCATCCTGCCGGCGCTGTGCAAAGCACCGGTTGGGAGGCAGGTTAACGCCCGTTAAGGCACAGTTCGGCGCCAGGCCGTTCAGCCGGCCTGATTCCTCTGGGCAGCCTCTTCACGCCGCAGCCGGCTCCACTGGTACAGGCCGAAGATACACAGGCAAACCATCGCTGCGACCGCCGGCACCCGCCACCAGACAAGCGGACCGCCCGTAGCGGTCAGCACAGCCCACACCAAAAAGGAAAGGCTCAGCAGGGGATGCGGAACCTTGTCCGGGTTGAGCGGATTCCGGTTTCTTCGCGCGGCTGCCATGATCTTTCCCCCTTGGCTTCCAGCCGGAGCACCGTCCGGCGCGTGTTCGGGCCACCCTACGCCAACGGGCGGGCCGCCTGCTGCGCCCCGCCCATTGCTTCGGTTCCACCCTTCGGTGCTATTCGGCGGCGTCCGCCACCCGGATCAGGACCTTGCCGGTCGCGCCGTTCTCCACTGCGTCGTGCGCGGCAGCGGTCTCTTCGAGAGAGAACCAGGTCAGAGGCAGGCCGGCGGCCTCCCCCACGGGCAGGGCGCCGTCGCGCAGTGCTTCGGTAATGTCCTTCACCGCGGCCTGATGCGCAGCTTCGCCCTCCGTATAGACAAGGACGCCCTGCCAGCGGACGTTCTTCGCGAAGCTCGCCACGATCGGTGCGGTGAATTCCTCCCCGTTGTTGTTGGCGTAGTAGGCGATGCTGCCGTGGTTGGCGATCACCTCGACGTCCAGCGCTGCGTTCTGCGCCGGGGAGACTTCAACGATGTGGTCGACGCCGTCGGGCGCGATGTCCCGGATCCGGTCCGCTTCGGCGGGGTCGGGGTAGCGCACTACGTGGTGCGCTCCGGCGGCACGGGCCAGCGCCTCCTTGGCGTCGCTGCTGACCGTGGCGATCACGGTGGCTCCGGCCCAAACGGCCAGCTGAATCGCCGCGTGGCCCACGGCACCGGCACCGCCCTGTACCAGGACGGTGCGGCCTTCCAGCGCCCCGGGTGCCAGCCGTGCCGGGCCGAACTCGTGAACGGTCAGGGCACGGTGTGCGGTCATGGCCGGGACGCCCAGGCTCGCGGCGACGTCGAACCCGATCCCGTCCGGCAGCGGAACCGCGCGGTCCGCGGGAAGAACCGTGTATTCCTGCGCGGTGCCGGTGGGCCGGCCGTGGGCGGCGAGGTAAATCCACACCCGGTCCCCTACAGACAGGCCGGAGACGCCGTCGCCGACGGCGTCCACCACGCCGGCGCCGTCTTGGTTGGGCACCACCTCGTCAAACGGGACACCGCCTGCGCGGGCTTTCCAGTCCGTCGGGTTCACCCCGGACACGGTGACACGGACCCGCACTTCACCGGAACCGGGATCGGCAACCTCACGCTCGGCGAGGGAGAGGACAGAGGACGCTCCGGACTCGGAGTAGACGATTGCTTTCATAGGAGATGCCAAGGAGTGCGGGCATCGATCTATTCCCCCTTCTGCCGTTGTTGACGCGCCACTTTGGTGCGGGCCCCTGCCGCAGCGGGTAAACGGCGGGTGAACACGGAGGTAGCACTGGTTGAACCAGGACGGAAAGAGCACTAAAATGCCATGGACCCGTGAACGGGCAATTGTCAAGAGGTTTGCTCAAAACCCAAATTCTGGAATGTGAGGTGCTTCCGTGGCCGGACGGTTATCTTCTGCTGCCCGCCGCGGCGGCGCTATTGCGGGGCAGGTCCTGGTGTACGTCCTGCTCTGGGCGGGGCTGGCGATGCTCGGCGCTGCCGGCGTCATCCACTACAACTGGGGCCGCATTTCCGTAGGCCAGATGCTCCTGAACATGATGTCCGTAGAGCCCGACGGCGGCGGCGGCTCAATCGTCTGGACCGCCATCCTGTGGATCGGCGTCGTGCCCGTGCTCCTCACCCTGGCAGCCGTGCTGTGGCATCAGCACCGGCGGCGCCGGCGCCGCGTATCCGGCGGGCATCTCCGCACCCCGCGCCCCCACTGGGCAATGCGCGTCCTTGCCACCTTCGTGGTCTCGGCCGTCGTGGTGGGCGGCACCACCGCATTCGCCACCACCGTCAGCCTCCCGCAGTACATCAAGGCCGCGATGTCCCAGTACGACGTCGGTGACTACTACACCGCCCCCTCCGTCACCGCCGGCGGCGAAAAACGCAACCTGGTGATGGTTTACCTGGAGTCCGGCGAGCAGACCCTCGCGGACGACGAGCTGTTCGAAAAGGACGCGTTCGTTCCGCTGAAGGAAGCCACCAGCGCGGACAAGGGCTGGCAGAGCATTGAGGACTTCCAGCAGTACAAGGGCGGCGGCTGGACCATGGCAGGCCTGGTTTCCACCCAGTGCGGCATCCCGCTCAAGGGAAGCGGCCTGGGCGGAGGCGGCGGCAGCAGCTCGGGCAAGGACGCCCGCAACGTGGCCGACGGCGATGTGGACACCTACCTGGGCGGCACCACATGCCTGGGCGATGTGCTTCAGGACAACGGCTACACCAGCGTCTTTATGGGCGGGGCGAGCTCCACGTTCGCCGCCAAGAAGACCTTCCTTACCGGCCACGGCTATGACGATGTACTGGGCCTGGCCGACTGGCGGGCAGCTGGGGAGGCCGAAGAGAACTTCCGTCCCGACTGGGGCCTCAGCGACGAGCGGCTGATGGCCAACGCCAAAGCCAAGGTGGATGAGCTGCACGCCGGCGCGGAGCAGACCGGGAAGCCGTTCAACCTCTCCGTCCTCACCCTGGACACCCACGAACCCGTGCACATTTACGACTACTGCACCGTGGACACCGAAAACGTGGTCACCTCGGCGTTCCACTGCTCCATGGTGCAGGTGGCCGACTTCGTGAACTACATGGAAGCCCAGGGCTACCTTGAGGACACGGCCGTGGTCATCATGGGCGACCACCTCAAGCACATGAGCGCCGGCGATGCCTTCCACGAGCAGCTGGACTACCACCCCAACCGGACCATCTTCAACCGGATCTGGATTCCCGGCGGCGCTGACGCCGAGCTGCGCCCCGGCGTGGACCAGCTGAGCATGTTCCCCACCATTCTTGAAGCGGCGGGCTTCGCCGTGAAGGACCGCGAGGCCGGACTGGGCGTCTCCGCCTTCGCAACGCAGATTCCGCCGGGCTCGGCCCAGTCCCTGCCGCCGGAAATGTACGCCGAACTGCTGGACTCGAACTCCAGCAGGTTCTATGCCGGAGCCTGGGCCGGCGAGGCGCTGGCCCGCTAGCCTTCCGGCCCCCTCTGCATCCGGCGAACCCATGCGGCCCGCCGCTCCGGCCCGGTGCCAGTTCGCCGGTTTTCCGGCACACTGGTGCACGTGAGCTCAATCCCCTGGGTGCTGCACGTGGATCTCGACCAGTTCATCGCGGCGGTCGAGGTGCTCAGGCGCCCGGAGCTCGCCGGCCTGCCGGTCATAGTTGGCGGCCGGGGCGATCCCACCGAGCGCGCCGTGGTGTCCACGGCGTCCTATGAAGCGCGTGCCTTCGGCGTGGGCTCGGGAATGCCGCTGCGGGTGGCGGCCCGGAAAGTGCCCGACGCCGTTTTCCTCCCCGTTGATGCCGAGGCGTACCTCGCGGCCTCGGATGCGGTGATGGCCACCCTGCGGGCCCAGCCCGGCGCCGTCGTGCAGGTCCTTGGCTGGGATGAAGCGTTCGTCGGGATCCAGGCGGAGGACCCGGAAGCCTACGCACGCCGGCTGCAGGCGGCGGTTCTGGAACAGACGGAACTGCACTGCAGCGTGGGAATCGGTGACACGCTGATCCGCGCCAAGAACGCCACTGACTTCGGCAAGCCGGCGGGCACTTTCCGGCTCACCGCCGGGAACTGGCTGGACGTCATGGGCGGCAAACCCACGAAGGAGCTCTGGGGCGTCGGCAACAAGATCTCTGCCCGGCTGGCCAAACTGGGGATTCACACCGTCGCTGAACTCGCCGCCGCCGATCCGCAGTCACTGGTGCCGGAGTTCGGACCGAAGATGGGCCCCTGGTACGCGACGCTGGGACGCGGCGATGGCTCCGCCGTCGTGGATGACACGCCCTGGGTGGCGCGCGGGCACAGCCGCGAGACTACCTTCCAGACCAACCTCACTGAACCGGACCAGGTGCGCGCCGCCGTCGAACAGCTGACCGCGGACGTTCTGGCGGACGTGGAAGCCGAAGGACGGCCGGTCATCGGGCTGACGCTGAAAGTCCGGTACGCCCCGTTCACCACCAAGACCCACGCCCGGAAGATCCCGGAGACCTTCGACCGGGACGAGGTGCTGGCCCGGGCCCTGGATCTCGCCGGAGCGATCGAGGACGGCCGCCCCATCCGCCTGCTGGGCCTGCGGGCGGAAATGACCATGCCGGACAACGCCCGGAAGGGACACACCCCCACGCGCGGCGGCTGGTGAATCCGGAACCGGAAAAGGGTGGTACGGCCGCCCTGCCGGGTGCACGATGGGTCTTACCGGCCGGGGCGGACGGATCCCCGGATCCTCAACAGGAAGGCGCATCCAATGGCTGATCTCGGTGGAATGGCAGACAAGGCGAAGGAAGCTGCCCAGGACAACCCGGAGAAGGTTGACCAGGCAAAGGACAAAATCAAGGACGCAGTCGACGGAAATAAGGACGACGACCAGAACTGACACACAAACATCAGAGCCGGGCCGCCCTGTTCGGGGCGGCCCGGCTTCGTGCTGCCGGTGCGCAGCTGTCACGGCCCCACGGCAGCAGTCACCGCGGTCACCGCACTACCGGCATGCGCACCTCAGGCTGCCAGCTGTTCCGCACGCACCTGCGGGAGTTCCTCGAACGCAGGCCGGGCAAACCAGTACCCCTGGAACAGCCGAATGCCGGCCTCTTTCAGGATCCGGAATTCCTCCTCCGTCTCGATTCCTTCAGCCAGTACCGTGATGTCGAGTTTCCCGGCAATTGCCAGAATGCCGTCCACCACTGCCCGGCGGGCCGGACTGCTGTCGATGCCGCGGATAAGCTGCATGTCGATCTTGATCAGGTCCGGCTGGAAATCCGCGAGGAGTCCCAGGCCGGCATATCCGGCGCCGAAATCATCCAGTGCAGTGGTGAATCCATGCCTGCGGTATTCGGTGATGATGTTGGTGAAGTGGGCGGTGTCCCGTACTTCTTCGTTTTCGGTGAACTCGAACATGATCGAAGACATGGGAAAGCTGAACTGCCGGGCCGCGCGCAGCGTCGCTTTCAGGCAGGCTGCGGGTTCGTAGACGGCTTTCGGCAGGAAGTTGATGGAGAGCATCAGCTCTTCTTCCGCAGGGAAAAGCCGTGCCGCCAGCTCGATTGCCTTGACCCTGCAGTCCTGGTCGAAACGGTACATCTGCTTCGCGGAGACCTGGGACATCACTTCGAAAGCGCCTTCGCCGTTCCTCCCCCGGACCAGTGCCTCGTAGCCCCACACACGCTGCTCAATGGCGTCGTAAATCGGCTGGAACGCCATGCTGAAATCGAAATCGAGCTTTGAAGCCGTACTGCAGCCGTCACATGGCATGAAAGTCTCCCGGATTTAGTTGGTCCCGAATCTTACCGTGGTGTACGGCACTGGCTGCGCAGCCATTCCGTTGCCTCAGCCAGTGGATCTTCCGTGCGGACGTCCGGCTGCAGCGGCCCGCCGCCGGCGGACTGGCCCAACGCCGTGGCCATATAGCTGCTGGTAATGCGCAGCCCGGTGCCGTCGGTGAGCGTCCGGACCACGTTTCCCGTGGCCAGCCCAGCGGTGGGCGCTCCGAAACTGCGGACCCCCGGTTTGTCGGCAAAAGACAGCAGGACTGCTTCCACGGAGCTGGAGGTCACCTCCGATTGCAGCAGCGCAACCGGCTTACCTGTCTTCTTCGCCGCAGCCGCCGGTGCCCGGAACTCCCCGTCCAGATAGACCCCGTCCGGGTGCAGGACCGCCCACTCTGTTCTGCCGTCCCGGTCAATGAACTGCATGATCTCTCCGTCCGGAAGCAGCGGGCTGAGCGCGCCGAGCATGGGCCACATGTTCCCTCCGTAGTTCTTCCGCAGGTCCACAATCCAGCCGCAGGACGCATCCGGGGCCGCGGCCAGGATCTGCTCGTTTCCCCGGCGCGCGTACTCTTCAACGTGTTCGGGCCGCGGAGAGCGGAAGCCGGGAACGTCGACGACGGCGATGCCGGGGGCCGCGATGCCGGCCTCCGGGGCGGCGATGTAGCTGAACCCGGCGGCGCTGACCGGTCCGCGCAGGGTGCTGTGCCTGCCGCCGGCCCGCTCCAGCGCTTCCGCGAGCGCGTCGTGGGTCTCTTCCGGAGTTGTGGCTCCGGATGTCCGGTCCAGGGTTTCGGCGCGGACGCCGGACCAGTCGAGGTCGGGTACGAACAGGGCCAGTTCCTCAATGTGGTCCAGTGCCTCGCCCACGTAGACGGCTGCATCGAAGGGCAGCTGTTCGGTGGGCCGGACCGACTCTGCGGCGGTAGCGGGAAGGCTGCCGCCGGGGCTGCCTTCCGACGTGCCGGCCGGCGCGCACGCGGTGAGCAGGATCAGCAATGCGGCGGCTGGTGCGATGCGCGGTTTCATTCGGTAAGGTCCTCCCCCGTTACCTTTTTCGTAGCCCGTTCCTGATGCAGGATATGGGTGTGTTGGCCGGTCGGTTTCGGCATGGTTTTTGCCCCCAGTCATCCATGATCCGG
>JBELYP010000047.1:17896-24115 GCA_040273995.1 Arthrobacter sp. | reverse complement strand
CTTTGCCGTCTGCCTTCCGGGCAGCCGCTGAAGGGGCGCACTGCTTTTCGGGGCACAATCAGCAAGTGAAAAATACTGAAGAGCTTCTGAAGCGTCTCGGCGTCGACATCGATGCCGAGACGCTTCGTCTTGCGCTCACCCACCGTTCCTACGCGTACGAGCACGGCGGAATTCCCACCAACGAACGCCTCGAATTCCTGGGTGACTCGATCCTGGGTTTCTCCGTGACCGATGCGCTCTACCGGGACAACCCCGATCTTTCCGAGGGCGAACTGGCCAAGCGCCGTTCCGCTGTGGTCAGTACCAAGGCCCTGGCATCTGTTGCCCGCCAGCTGCGGCTGGGTGATTTCATCCTGCTCGGCCAGGGCGAAAAGCTGACCAACGGCAAGGACAAGTCCTCGATCCTGGCCGACACCACTGAAGCGCTCATCGGCGCGGTATATCTGTGCAACGGCATTGAAACCGCGCGCTCCATGGTCATGCGCCTGATCGGCCCCCTGCTCCACGACGCAGACGCCCTGGGCGCCGGCACCGACTGGAAGACCAGCATCCAGGAAATCGCCGCCGCACGGAAAATGGGCGACATCGAGTACCGGGTAACGGGCTCCGGCCCGGATCACTCCCGCAGCTTCGTCGCCGTGCTGCACATCGGCGGACGTGCCTTCGGCACGGGAACCGGCCGCTCCAAGAAGGACGCAGAACAAGAAGCCGCAGCCGATACCTGCCGTCTGCTCCGCGAGCAGGACGCACTGCGCAGCCCCGCAGCTCCCTCCGGCGCATAACACGCGCCATGCCCGAACTTCCCGAAGTTGAGGTAGTCCGGCGCGGCCTGGCCCGCTGGGTGCGCGGCCGCACCATCACCGGCGTCGAAATCCTCGACGCCCGCTCCATCCGGCGGCACGTCCCGGGCCCCGAGGACCTGCGCGGCAACCTGGAAGGCGCCCGCGTCCTGGACGTTGCCCGGCGCGGCAAGTTTCTCTGGATGCCGCTGGTGGAGGCCGCAGCGCCTGACGCCGCACCCCCGTTCGCGCTGATGGCTCATCTGGGCATGAGCGGACAGCTGCTCATGGAAACCCCGGACCTGCCGGACGAGAAGCACCTGAAGGTCCGGTTCACGCTCAGTCCCGCCGCGGACGACGACGGCGCGCCCATGCCGGATGAGCTCCGGTTCGTGGACCAGCGGATCTTCGGCGGCGTGTTCCTGGCCGACCTGCTGCCCACTCCGGACGGGGAACCCGGGGGCCTCTCCGAAACCGGCCTTCCCCTGGTGCCTGCGGAGGCAGCGCACATTGCCCGCGATCCGCTGGATCCGGCGTTCTCCTTTGAGGATTTCTACCGGCGGCTTCGAGCCCGCCGCACCGGCATCAAGCGCGCGCTCCTGGACCAGGGGCTCATATCCGGCGTCGGCAACATCTACGCTGACGAAGCGCTCTGGGCGGCCAAGCTGCACTTTGCGCGGCCCACTGACACGATGCGGCGTGCCGATGCCTTCCGCCTGGTCGAAGCCGCCCGGGACGTGATGCTCCGCGCCCTGGAAGCCGGCGGAACCAGCTTCGATTCGCTCTACGTCAACGTCAACGGAGCCTCGGGCTACTTTGCCCGGTCCCTGAACGCGTACGGGCGGGAAGGCCAGCCATGCCCGCGGTGCGAGACAGCAGGCCTTCCCACGCTGATCCGGCGCGATTCGTTCATGAACCGTTCGTCCTACTCCTGCCCGGTGTGCCAGAAGCGTCCGCGTAACGGCCGCTGGTAATCAGCCTCCCCGAAGGGCCTCAACCAGGGAATCGTTGAACGCCGGCCACGTTTCGGCCGCCCAGGGGCCAAAATCCCGGTCCGTCAGGGCAACGGCAGCGGTATTGAGTACAGGGTCCACCCACAGGAACGTTCCGGACTGGCCGAAGTGCCCAAAGGTGCGCGGTGAGTTGGACGAACCGGTCCAGTGCGGGGCTTTCCCGTTGCGGATCTCGAACCCCAGCCCCCAGTCGTTCTCCTTCTGCCGGCCAAAACCGGGGAGTACTCCGGCCAGGCCGGGAAACACAACGGACGTTGCGGCGGCCAGCGACTCGGCGGCAATCAGCCGGGGTGCCTGCAGCTCGGCAGCGAAGCGGGCCAGGTCGGCGGCGGTGGAGACGGCCCCGGCGGCGGGGGATCCGTCCAGGGACGTGTCCGTCATGCCCAGCGGTGCCAGGACAGCCTCAGCGAGGTAGTCCGCGAACGCGATGCCGGTGGCCTGTTCGAGATACTCGCCCAGGACCTCGAAGCCCGCGTTGGAGTACAGCCGGCGGGTTCCGGGCTCGTAGCGGACGGTGCGGTCGCCGAAGTCGTAGCCGCCGGTGTGGGCGAGCAGGTGCCGGACGGTTGACCCGTCCGGTCCGGCCGGATCCTCCAGTGCCAGAGCTTCCTCTTCGAGCGCCACCTGGAACGCGTAGGCGGTCAGGAGCTTGGTGACCGAGGCCAGAGCATAGCGTTTCTGCTGGTCTCCGGCGGTTCCGAGAACGGTTCCGTCCGCAGCGACGACGGCGGCGGAAACATTGTCGGCGGGCCAGGACTGGGTCTGTTCGAGAGTGTTCATCGCTGCCATCCTATGCGGCGTAGTGCTGGGCCAGCCGGGCCATGCCCTCCTCGACGGAGACCTCCGGCTCCCAGTCCAGGATTTCCCGGGTGCGGCGCTGGTCGAACCAGTGGGAGGTGGAGAGCTGTTCGGCGAGGAACCGGGTCATGGGAGGCTCGTCCTCCACAAGCCCGCGGGCCCCGGCAGCAAGCCACGCTTTTTCGATGACGCTGCCGGCACCGCGGGCCAGCCATCCCGGAACGCTGAGCGACGGCGCCGGGATGCCCGCGGCAGCGCAGATACCGCTGATCATTTCCCGGACCATGCGCGGCTGGCCGTTGGTGACCACCAGCGCCTGTCCGTGGGCATGGTCCATGCGCGGCAGGGTCCGGGCAATGGCGGCCGCCGCGTTGTCCAGGTACGTGGTGTCGATGAGGGCCGCACCGCCGTCGAGCAGCGGCAGCCGGCCTGACCGGGCACGGGCCATCACCCGTTCCACCAGCTGCGTGTCCCCGGGGCCCCAGACGATATGCGGGCGGATCGCGGCCACCCGGAAGCCGGGGGAGTCCTCAGCCAGCGCCAGCAGTTCAGCTGCAGCCTTGGACCTGGCGTAGTGTCCCCGCGCCCGCTCGGGGTCCGCGGTGCCGGCTCCGGCACCGGCAATCGGCTCACCGAAGTGGGCCACCGACGGGGAGGAGACAAAGACGACGTCCCGAACGCCCGCCGCACGGGCTGCGTCCAGGACGGTGCGGGTGCCCTCAATATTCGTGGCCTGGAACTCGGACCAGGCGCCGGTAAAGGACACTTTGGCCGCGAGGTGCACGACGGCGTCCATTCCGGCCACCGCCGCTTCCACGGCTGCGCGGTCCGTGATGGAACCCGAGACGGACTCCAGGCGCGGAACCGCTGCCGGACGCCGCTGCAGGGTGCGCACGCGATGCCCCTGCCCGGCCAACAGGCCGGCGACGGCACCGCCAAGCAGCCCGCTGGCACCGGTGACCAGGATCCGGCGGCTCATCGGCGTACTCCCGGTGCGGGGATCCGGCCGCCGGCCAGGACCTTCGCGGCCCAGGAGCCCAGCGCAGCGCGGTCTATTTTCGAATTATGGCGGATGTCCGTGGGCATGTGCGGCAGCACCAGCACGGCGGCCAGATCCAGTCCACAGCGTTCCGCGACGGCGGCGCGCACAGCGGCTGCCAGGGAATCCGGTGCCGGTCCGGGCCGGCGGACGCCGTCGATGGTTTCCACGACGGCCACCGGGACCTGTGTGCCGGCCGGTCCCACGCCCACGAGCGCAGCCAGCCGAACCTCGGGTACGGACTCGGCAGCCTGCTCCGCCGCGACGGGGGTCACCGGCCCGGCAGGGGTGGTGAGCACGTGCCCCAGGCGGCCCTCTACCCAGAGGCGGCCGTCGGCGTCGAAATGGCCCACGTCCCCGGTGCGGTGCCAGCCCGGCAGCGAACTGCTCTGCGACTCGGTGATCCACAGCCGGTCATACCGGTCCTTCACATGCGGTGCACTCACCAGGATCTCGCCCGTGATGCCGGTGGCTTCGGAGATCTGGCTGCCGGCGGTCCCGTCGGCGGCCAGCGGAGCCAATGCCACCCGGGCACCGTCCACGGCCGTGCCCACACAGACGCCGTTGCCCGTGCCTGCCTTGCGGATCTGTTCCAGGTGAATGTCCGTTACCGGCAGTGCTTCGGTCATGCCGTAGGGGGTGTGCAGGGCGGCGGCCGGAACCAGGTCCTGGACCCGGGTCAGGAGGGCTTCCGGGATGGGAGCACCCGCGGAAAGCAGCAGTTCCACCCGGGCCAGGGCGCTGCGCTGGGCAGCATTCAGCTCCCCGGCGGTGGCCAGCACATTGGTGAGCGCCGCAGGGGAAGCGAACACCGTGGTGGCCTGGACGGCAGCCGCGGCGTCGGCCAGCGCAGCGGCACTGAGCGTTCGCGGCGCGGTGACGTCCATGTCCGGAGTCACCGACGTGGCGCCCAGGGCCGGTCCCAGCAGCGCGAACGGCGCGAAGCCTGCCACCAGGGAGGAACCGGCCTTGAGGTCGTAGGTGCTGCGCAGGGTGTCCCGCATGGCCGCCAGCCGGCGATGGGTGTAGACCGCACCCTTGGCCGGGCCGGTGGAGCCGGAGGTGAACAGCACTGCGGCGTCGGCGTCGGGATCCACCTGCCAGCCGGGAAGCGGCTTTCCGGCACCGGAGGCGGTCAGCTCCGCCACGGTATGCGATGCCCCCAGCAGACGGCGCCGGGCGGGGGATGCCTCGCCGGCCAGTACACGGGTGCCGGGCCAGCCGAAGAGCCGGGCTCCGGTGAGGCCGCGTTCAATCCCGACGATGAAGTCCGGTCCGGCGCCCTTGATGGCACGGCTGAGGCCCCTGGTGCCCAGACCGGCGTCGGCAACCACCACCACGGCGCCCAGGCGCAGGCAGGCGTATATGAGCGTGGTCAGTTCGCTGCCGGGCGGCACCAGGAGGTTTACCCGGTGGCCCGGGCGTACGCCGATGCCGGCCAGCCCGGCGGCCAGGGCGTTCACCCGGCCGTGCAGCCGGGCCCAGGACAGCACAGCGGGATCCTTCCCGGATGCCGCCGGCGCCATGTCCACGACTGCAGGTGAATGGTCATCGCGGCGCTCATCGAGTTCGGCCAGCATGGGGCGGAAGCCGGACGGCTGTGCGTTGGCGGAAAGCTTGGCAGCTGCGGGCGCTGTCACGTCTTGCAGCCAGGAGAAGACCGGCGTGGCAATGTCCCGGTCCTCGGCAACCAGATGCCCGGCACCTTCAAAGCGGTGCACATCGGCCTGCGGCAGCCGACCGATCAGATCCCGCAGGTACCTGTCGGAGAAGACCGGGTCTTTCGGGCCCCAGAGTGCCAGCGCCGGAACGTCCAGGTCCCGGATGCCCTCGGCTACCCGGGTGAGTGTGCGGTAGCTCGGATGGGTCTCGTCCGCCGGGATGTCCGCAACGAAATTGCCGACGCCGGTGCGCCGGGCAGCGGTGCGGTACGGCTCGGTGTAGGCCTGCCGGATTTCGGGACGCAGCGCCGGACGGGCCAGCGAATGCGTAACGCGCAGGAAAGCGTCCGTGCTCTTGGTGCCCCAGCTGTGCACCGCCGGGTGCAGCGCCAGCTTGAGCGCCGGCGGCAGGGAGAACCCGGCCGGGTGCACTGCGGTGTTGGTCAGCACCACGGCGGTAAGCTGCTGCCGGTGGGCAAGGGCCCAGCCGAGGGAGATGATGCCGCCCCAGTCGTGTCCCACGCTGACCACCGGGCCGGTGAGTTCCAGCGTCCGGGTCAGGTCACCCAGATCGGTGATCCGGTCCGCGAGCCGGCGGAACGTGCCGGTGCGGTCGGAGAAACCCATGTCCAGCTGGTCCACCGCGACCACGCGCCAGGGCCGCTCCGCAGCGCTGCCGGCAGCCGCAAGGCTGCGCCAGAGGTAGGACCAGGTGGGATTGCCGTGGACGCACAGCAGCGTCCCTGCCGGTTCCACGCCGCGGGCCGCGAGGTCCGGGGCGTTATCAAGCAGGTGCCAGGTGTGGACGGTTCCGGGGGCATCGGCGGCGGCACTGGAGGGAACCTGGACACGGCGGGACCACGCGGCCGGAACTCCGGGCCAGGCTTCAGCTACCACGCGATTTCCATCATGGTGGTGTTCAGGCCGGA
>JBELYP010000047.1:0-17888 GCA_040273995.1 Arthrobacter sp. | reverse complement strand
CGGCGGGACCACGCGGCCGGAACTCCGGGCCAGGCTTCAGCTACCACGCGATTTCCATCATGGTGGTGTTCAGGCCGGAGCCCACCCCCATGCACAGCACCCGGTCCCCGGGATGCAGGGTGCGCGCTTCCTGCGCCAGCGTCATCGGCAAGGACGCCGGCCCCACATTGCCCCAGCGGGGGAAGGTGATGGGAACGCGTTCCTTGTCCAGGTCCACGGCCTTGATGATGGCGTTGGTGTAGGAGTTGGAGACCTGGTGGGTGACGTAGCGGTCCATGCCTTTCCAGTCCCAGCCGTTTTCCTGCGCCTCGTGCCACGCGGTAACCACCAGGTCCAGTCCGCCCTCGAGCAGTCCCTTGGTGTCGGTATACATGCCGCCTTCGCCGCCCACGCACAGTTCGTGGTGTTCGGTGCCGGCACGCGAGACGCCGCCGAGGATGCGGTGGGACCCCGGGTGGTCCCCGGCACGGCCGATCACGGCTGCTGCGGCGCCGCTGCCCAGCGTCAGGGTGGCGAATTCGCGCAGATAATCCTGGCGGGTGGAGTCCTCACGGTTCAGGCGCCCGAAGGTTGCCTCCTGGACCCCCTGGGAATCCTCCCCGGCCACGATCAGGGCGTAGTCGATCTGGCCGGATTCGATCATGTTCGAGGCCATTGTGATGCCGTTGACGAAGCCGAGGCAGGCGTTCGCGAGATCGAAGTTCAAGGCGGAGGAGGTCAGGCCAAGATTGTGGTGGATCTTCACGGCTACGGAGGGCTCGAGGTTCTTGCGCGTCACCGAGGTATTGATCAGCAGCCCAATCTGGGACGGCTCGACGCCGGCCTCGGCCATGGCCTTGGCTCCTGCCTCGATGGCACCGTCCTCGAAAGTTGAGCCGGGCGCCCACCATCGGCGCTCACTGACACCGGCCACCCTCTCCAGCAGACCCTTGGACAGCCGCAGCCGTTTCAACGACGGCGAGAGCCGCTCGTCAAACTCGTGAGAACTGACAACAACGGGCGCTTCTACGCTCTTGACGCTCAGGAGTGCGGTGTTGGTGTGGTGGAAGTTGAAGTTCCCGCTCAAAATGCCTGCCTTGTCTGCTGCCAAAAAAGATCGCGGTCCGGGCCCGGTCAACCCGTAACGGCGCCGTCGAACCATATGATTCTCTAAGAAGCCTACTTTCCTGCCAGGCCTGGAACGCGCGAAATCACGGATTACGCTCTGCGAGTACTGCGCTTAAGTGTGGAGTACCACCGGGCTTTAGGGAATCTTCCACCAACGAGAGACAGCGGCCAGTGCACTTAAAAACCCTGACGATGCGGGGCTTCAAGTCCTTCGCATCGGCTACCACCTTCGAGTTTGAGCCGGGAGTGACCGCAGTTGTCGGTCCCAACGGCTCAGGCAAGTCCAATGTGGTGGACGCCCTGGCCTGGGTGATGGGGGAGCAGGGGGCCAAAACCCTGCGCGGCGGAAAGATGGAAGATGTGATCTTTGCCGGCACGTCCGGCCGGGCGCCCCTTGGCCGGGCGCAGGTCTCCCTGACCATCGACAATTCCGACGGCGCCCTGCCGATCGACTACTCCGAAGTCACCATCTCCCGCACCCTGTTCCGGGCCGGCGCCTCGGAGTACGCCATCAACGGTGCGCCCTGCCGGCTGCTGGACATCCAGGAACTGCTCTCCGACTCGGGCCTGGGCCGGGAAATGCACGTAATCGTTGGCCAGGGGCAGCTGGACAAGGTGCTGCATGCATCGCCGGAAGACCGCCGCGGGTTCATCGAGGAAGCCGCCGGAATTCTCAAGCACCGCCGCCGCCGGGAGAAAACCGTGCGCAAACTCGATGCGATGCAGGCGAACCTGGCCCGGTTGACGGACCTCACCGCGGAGCTGCGGCGCCAGCTGGGGCCGCTGGGGAAACAGGCCGCCGTTGCACGGCGGGCCAAGCAGGTCCAGCTGGACGTCCGTGATGCCCGTGCCCGGCTGCTGGCCGATGACATTGTGACGCTAGCCGCCGCCGTCGAGCAGGACACCGCGGCGGAGGCCAGCCTGCGCGCGCGGCGGGCCCAGGTGGAGCAGGACGCAGCGGCCCAGGGCGCGCGGCTGGCCGAACTGGAACGCCTCGCCGCCCAGGCGACACCCCGCGTGAACGCGGCACGGGAGGCCTGGTACGCGCTCTCCTCCACCCGCGAAAGGCTGCGTTCCCTGGCCGCGCTCGCGGAGGAACGGAGCCGTCTGCTCGGTTCCGCGGAGCCGGCGGCCAATCCCGGACGGGACCCGGAAAAGCTGCAGGCCCAGGCACAGCGCGTCCGGGCCGAGGCAGAGCAGCTGGCCGCCGAAGCTGAAGAACGCGAAGGCATGCTGGAAGATGCCGTGGAGGTGCGGGCCGCCGCCGAAGAGGAAGCGGCCGCCGAGGAGCGCCGCCTGGCTGCTCTGCTGCGCGCGGCCGCGGACCGCAGGGAAGGCCTGGCCCGGCTCTCCGGATCAGTCGCAGCCGCCCGCTCCCGGGTGGAAGCCGCAGAAGCTGAACTGGGACGCCTGCGCGCCTCCATTGCGCAGGCGGAGGAACGCCGCCGTACCGCGGAGGCGGATTTTGCCGCCCTGGAATTGGAAGCAGCTGGTGCGGAATCCGGGGAGGAGGGACTGGACGCCGCATATGAGGAAGCCACCCAGGCCCTCGAGGACGCAGAGTCCCGGCTGGCGGATCTCATGGAAGAGGAACGCCAGGCGGTCCGGGACCGCGAGACGCTGACGGCGCGGCGGGACGCGCTTGCCGTTGGCCTGGACCGGCGTGACGGGTCCAAGGCACTGCTGGAGGCAGGGCTCGACGGCGTGCTTTCCCCGCTGGCGGACCTGCTCACCGTGGCGCCGGGCTACGAACGTGCGGTCAGCGCTGCACTGGGGCCGGCAGCGGAGGCACTGGCCGTCCGGGATGCCGGCAGTGCCGTGCAGGCACTGCAGCACCTCAGGGAGTCCGGCTCCGGGCAGGTCAATCTCGTGCTGGGCGCAGGCCCTGGGAACACCGCTCCGCCTGCGGACCGGCCGGAGCTCCCCGCGGGCTGTGTGTACGCCGCGGACCTGGTGCAGTCAGCCCCGGACGCAGCTGCCGCGGTGGGATCCCTGCTGGGCGCCGTCGTCGTTGTCCAGTCACTGGACCAGGCCGCTGCGGTGCTTACGGAGCATCCCGGTCTGACGGCGGTTACCGCCGAGGGGGATCTGCTCACGGCCTTGACCGCCGCCGGCGGTTCAGACTCGGCTCCCGGACTGATCGAGATCCAGGCCGCCGTCGAGGAGACCCAGAACCGTTTGGACGAGGCAGCGGCACGCGCGGAGAAGGCCCGCTTCGCGATCGCCGCCGCGCGGACCGAACGCGATGCTGCCCGGCAGCGCGCGGACGCCGCGCTCGCCGTCCTCCATGAATCCGATGCTCGGCTGGCCGCGGTGGGCGAGCGGCTCGGCGCGCTGAACTCAGCCCTGCGCTCCGCCGGCGGAGAAGCCGAGCGGCTGACCCGGCTCGCGCAGGCAGCAGAAGCCAACCTGGCAGGGGAACAGGAGAAACTGGCCGACGCCGTGCAGCGGCTCACTGCGGCGCAGGAGAGTCCCGCGGATTCAGCTGAACCCGCGTCCGACCGGCGTGACGCGCTTGCGCTCGCGGCGGCCCAGGCACGGCAGGCGGAGATGGATGCGAGGCTCTCTCTGCGGTCCGCCCAGGAGCAGCTGGCCGCCGTTTCCGGCCGGGCAGAATCCCTGGAGCGGGCGGCAGCCGCCGAGCGCCGGGCGCGTGCTGCAGCGGCCGAACGCGCCCGCGTCCGTGCCGCCCAGGCCGCCCGCGCGCAGGCCGTGGCTAAGGCCGCCCTGCAGGCCGGGCGCTGGGCGGAAGTGTCGCTGGAGGCTGCCGCCGCCGAGCGGGATGAAGCTGAGGCCGTACGGGCGGAATTCGACGCCGAACTCACTGCCGTGCGGGCAGCGAACGCTGTGGCCGTGGCCGAGCTGGCAAAACTGACGGATTCCGTGCACCGGGATGAACTGCTGCGTGCGGAAAAGCGGCTGCGGATCGAGGCGCTCGAGACGCGTGCGGCGGAGGAACTAGGCATCACCGCGGACAATCTTGTGGCCGAGTACGGTCCGGACCAGCTGGTTCCGGTTCCGGCCGAGGCAGCAGAGGGCGCCGGCAAGTCGGCTGCCCTGCACGTAGCGGTGGATGAGGAAGGCAATCCCATCACCGAGGGTGTCCCCTACAACCGGACCGAGCAGGAGAAGCGCCTCAAGCGGGCCCAGCGGGATCTGGCCGCCCTGGGCAAGGTGAACCCGCTGGCCCTGGAGGAGTTCGCTGCCCTGGAGGAGCGGCACTCCTTCCTCAGCACCCAGCTGGAGGACCTCAAGGCCACCCGGAAGGACCTGCTGGACATCATCCGGGAGGTTGACCAGCGGGTGGAGGAAGTCTTCACCGCTGCGTTCCATGACACCGCCGCCCAGTTCGAGCGGGTCTTCGGCCGGCTCTTCCCCGGCGGTGAGGGACGCCTGGTCCTCACTGATCCGCAGGACATGCTCACCACCGGCATTGAGGTGGAGGCACGGCCGGCCGGCAAAAAGATCAAGCGGCTGTCCCTGCTTTCCGGCGGGGAACGTTCGCTGACCGCGGTTGCGCTGCTGGTGGCCATTTTCAAGGCCCGCCCCTCACCCTTCTACGTGATGGACGAAGTGGAGGCAGCCCTGGATGACACCAACCTGAGCCGGCTCATCACCATTTTCGAGGAGTTGCGCGAATCCAGCCAGCTCATTGTCATTACGCACCAGAAGCGGACCATGGAAGTGGCTGATGCGCTGTACGGCGTGTCCATGCGCGGAGACGGTGTGTCCGCGGTGATTAGCCAGCGGCTGGGCGGGACTAGGCAGAACACCGCGGGGCCCCGTTAGCGGGCGTAGCGGGCGGTGAAGTTGCGCAGGATCAGCGGCGGGGCCGTGACCTGAGCGGGGCGGACCGAATCCATCACGGTGTCAGCTTCCTCGGGCGGGAAGTAGCCGGCATTGCGGTAGACCGAGATGCGGGTCAGCAGCCCGGCAACGTCCAGCTCCGGATGGAACTGGGTGGCATAGAGATTCTGTCGGACCCGGAACATCTGCACCGGGCAGGTTGGGGAACCGGCCAGGTTCACCGCGTGCGGGGGCAGAGAGAAGACGGCCTCCTTGTGGCCCACGAAGGCGTCGAAGGTGTCCGGCAGCCCGTCCAGCAGCGGATCCCGCCGTCCCTCGGCCGTGAGGGTCACCGGGACGGCGCCGATCGCCTCGCCGTAGGTCCGGTTGACGACGGCGCCCTGGTGCCGGCCCAGGGTGCCTACGCCGTAGCAGGCCCCAAGGAACGGAAAATCCTCTGCCACCACGGTGTCCAGCAGGTCAGCGAGTTCCTTCTCAACCCGCAGCTGCAGCGCGGATTTGCTCTCCTGGGGGTCCGAGGAGTTGAACGGGCTGCCGCCCACAATGATCCCGCTGTAGTTCGCCAGCTCTATGGAAGGCAGGGGAGCTGCCTCCATCCGGACACGGTGCAGCTGGGCAGGTTCCAGCCCGCCGAAGTGCAGGTAGGACTCGTATTCCTCCTCGGCAGCGCCGTCTTCGGCGCGGGTGGCCAGGAGCAGGAAGGGCTTCATTCCTCGATGGTAGTGCTGCGCCGGCGCATCCTGGCCACACGCTGCTCCGGTGCCAGCGTTTCCCGTGCGGTGAGCCAGATCAGCAGCGCCACGAGTGCGGTTGCCCCGGTGACGGCAAAGGCCCAGGTATAGCCAAGCGTGTCGGCCAGGACGCCCGCCAGGATGGGGCCGATGATCGCCCCGGTATCAGCGGACATCTGGAAAGCCGCCAGCACCTTTCCGCCGCTGCGTTCCGAACCGACGACGTCCGCCACTGCCGCCTGCTGCGCGGGATTCAGCATGCCCGTACCCATGCCGGCGATTGCGGAGACCACCAGGAACATGGTCACCGACCCGGAGAACCCAATCGCCGCCGTCGCGGCACCGTTCACCGCAAGGCCGGTGATGACCAGGGGCTTGCGTCCCCACGAATCCGCCAGTCTCCCGGAGAAGGTGAGTGCCAGTGCGGTTCCGGCCGCGAACGCGGTCAGTGAGATGCCTGCGATCTCCGGCCCGGCGGAAAGTACAGCCGCGGCGAAGAGCGGCAGCAGCGAGTTGCGCACGCCGAAGGATGACCAGCCATTGGCGAAAGAGGACACCATTGCCGCGCGGTATGCAGAGTCGGAGAGCGCCTCACGGACTGTGAGGTGCACCCGTCCGGCTGGCTTTTCCTTCACGGCCCCGCTGCCGCGGGCCTCCCGCAGCAGATACGCGACGACGACGGCGGCCACCAGCAGGGCAGCCGCGTAGACCAGGAAAGGAACGCGCAGTCCAAACCCGGCCAGCAGGCCTCCGAGCAGCGGACCGCCGATGTTGCCCAGCAGGAAGGATGAGGCATAGGCGCCGGAAATCCGGCCGCGGATGGCAGGCGGGGCCAGCCGGATGATCAGTGCCATGGCGGAGATGGTGAACATGGTCGACCCGATGCCTCCGAGCCCGCGGAACACCAGCAGCTGCCAGTAGCTTTGCGCGAACGCACACGCGGCGGTGGAGAGGGCAACAATCAGCAGGCCCATCACGTACACGGGGCGCTCGCCGAGTTTCTCCAGCAGGGCGCCGCCGGCGGGGGCAAAGACGAGCCGGGTGAAGGCGAACGCGCTGACCACTACGGAAGAAGCAGCCACACCCACATTGAAACTCTGGGCGAACTGCGGCAGTACCGGGGCCACAAGGCCAAAGCCCAGGGCGATGAGGAAAGCTGCGGCAATGAGGACTTTGATTTCGCGGGGGATGGGAACCCGGGGTGAACTGGCCATGATGCTTTGATTCTTGCAGATCCGGGGGCGGTTCTGTCCCGGGGACCGCAGTACCCCAGGCCCCGGGCCACGGGTGTCTGCCGGCGGCCCCGTATGACATGCTGGAAAGCGTGAATGAGACTCTTTCAATTGTGATCTATGTGGTCATTGGGCTGGCTGTTGTTGGTTCGCTGGCAGCCCTGCTGGTCCGCACCCGCCGCACGCCCAAGGGGATGTACCCCACCAAGCGTGACGCAGACGACCTGCCCGGCGGCAGCGGAGCCACTTCCGTCCTGGACCGTCCCGGAACTGCCGAGCCGGAAGCTGATTCCACGCTCACCGTTCCGGACGACCTGCGGGACCTGGAAGAGGCTCCTGCTGAGCCCGAAGCTCCCGCGCTGGAGAAACCGGAACCGGTGCAGGGCCGCCTGGCCCGGCTGCGGGCCCGGCTGGCCAAGTCCAACAATGCCCTGGGCAAGGCGCTGCTGGCGCTGCTCTCCAGCGACAAGATCGACGAGGACGTCTGGGACGAGATCGAGGAAACCCTGCTCCTGGCAGACCTCGGTACCGAACCGACCACCGAGCTGGTTGACGCGCTGCGAGAGCGGGTGCGCATCTCCGGCAGCCGTGATCCGCAGGAAGTCCACGCGATGCTGCGCGAGGAACTCATCAAGCTGGTGGATCCCACGATGGACCGTTCGCTGGCCGTTGAACGGCACGCGGACAAGCCCGCCGTCGTCATGGTGGTAGGCGTAAACGGCGTCGGCAAGACCACCACCGTGGGCAAGCTGGCCCGTGTACTGGTGGCCGAAGACAAGGACGTTCTGCTCGGTGCGGCAGACACCTTCCGTGCCGCTGCGGCCGAACAGCTCGCCACCTGGGGCCAGCGCGTGGGCGTGCCCACCGTGCGCTCCGACGTCGACGGCGCGGATCCCGCATCGGTTGCCTTCGAAGCCGTAAAGGCTGGAATCGACGGCGAAGTGGACACCGTCCTCATTGACACCGCCGGCCGCCTGCAGAACAAGGTAGGCCTGATGGACGAGCTGGGCAAGGTCAAGCGCGTCATTGAAAAGCAGGCCGAGGTTGACGAGGTGCTGCTGGTCCTGGACGCCACCACCGGGCAGAACGGCCTCACCCAGGCGAAGGTGTTCGCCGAGGTAGTGAACATCACCGGCATTGTCCTCACCAAGCTGGACGGAACTGCCAAGGGCGGAATCGTCGTCGCGATCCAGCGCACCCTCGGTGTGCCGGTCAAGCTGGTGGGACTCGGTGAAGGCCCGGATGACCTGGCGCCGTTCGACGCCGAAGGCTTCGTGGACGCACTGCTGTCCTAGCGGAAACGGCGTCCGGTTCAGTACACCGGTTCAGTTCAAAAGGAAGCTCCCCGCACTCAAGGTGCGGGGAGCTTCCTTTTTGTCTGCCGGGACGGCCGAGCTAGCGGTACTCGAAGGTCCCCTGCAACACTCACAGCGGGTTCCCGGCAGCCGGTAACGTGCCGGAAACGCAGCGGACACCGCACTTTTACCCAGCTCGGAAGTTTGTAATCTTCCGGCAATACCCCCGGCCGAATACCGAAACTTCCCCCCGGCAATGTTCTTCGTAGCGCGGGAGATGCCCGCTAAGCGTGGAAGGACATAAAGATGGATCTGTCAGCAGGTCACGTCTGGGTGATGGTATCGGCGGCACTGGTGCTGCTTATGACCCCCGGCCTGGCATTCTTTTACGGCGGCATGACCAGGGCCAAGGCAGCCCTGAACATGATGATGATGAGCTTCGTATCAATCGGGCTCGTGGGCGTGGTCTGGGTCCTCTGGGGCTACTCCATGACCGGTGGTGACGGCATCGCCGGTCTCTTCGCCAGCCCCTTCGCATCCTTCGGCCTCGAAGGCATGATCGGCACCGAAGACATGATCAGCGCCGGCTTCGGAGCCACCTTCGCGATCATCACGGTAGCGCTGATCAGCGGCGCCATCGCCGACCGCGCCAAGTTCGGCGCCTGGGCCGTATTTGTTCCCGTCTGGGTCACCCTGGTCTACTGCCCGCTGGCCTTTATGGTCTGGGGCGGCGGCCTGCTGGGTGAAGAAGGCGCAATCGGCTCCGTTGTTGGAGAAGCCATCGACTTTGCCGGCGGTACCGTGGTGCACATCAACGCAGGTGTGGCCGCCCTGGTGCTGGCACTGATCATCGGCAAGCGCCGCGGCTTCGGCTCGGATCCGAGCCACCGGCCGCACAACATTCCGTTCGTTATGCTCGGTGCCGCGCTGCTCTGGTTCGGCTGGTTCGGCTTCAACGGCGGAGCCGCCGGCACAGCCGAAGAAGCGGGCCTGATCTGGGTCAACACCCTGGCTGCTCCGGCTGCCGCGATGGTTGGCTGGCTGATCACCGAACGCATCCGCGACGGCCGCCCCACCTCGCTGGGAGCAGCCTCGGGCATCGTCGCCGGCCTGGTGGCCATCACCCCGGCCTGCGCCAGCATCTCCCCGGTGGGCGCGCTTGGCCTCGGACTGGTTGCCGGCATCCTGGCCGCGCTGGCCGTGGGCCTGAAGTACAAGCTCGGCTATGACGATTCACTCGACGTCGTCGGCGTCCACCTGGTGGCCGGCCTGGTCGGCACGGTGGCAATCGGCTTCATCGCACTGCCTGTCGACGGCGAAGGCGGCGGCCTCTTCTACGGCGGTGGCTTCGCACAGCTCGGCGCCCAGATTGTGGCAACCGTCGTAGCCATTGTCTTCTCCGCAGTCATGACACTCATCATCGGCCTGGCCATTCACAAGACCATGGGCTTCCGGGTCACCGAGGAAGAGGAAATCAACGGCGTGGACCTCAGCGAGCACGCTGAGACCGCGTACGAACTGGGCGGCATCGGCGTCGGCGGTTCCTTCCGCCCGGCAGCTGAGCACACCATTCCCGTCAAGGAGAGCGTCAACTCATGAAACTCGTAACCGCAATCGTCCGGCCGGAAAAGTTCGACGCCATCCGCGGCGCCCTGGAAAGCTACGGAGTCCAGGGACTCACCGTCAGCCAGGCCAGCGGCTATGGCCGCCAGCGGGGCCACACCGAGGTTTACCGAGGCGCTGAGTACACCGTGGATCTGCTGCCGAAGCTCCGCGTCGAGGTCCTCGCCGCCAATGAGTGGGTCAGCGACATCGTCGATGTCCTCGTTTCCACCGCCAACACCGGCCGCGCCGGAGACGGCAAGGTCTGGGTGACCAACGTGGAGGAAGCACTGCGCGTCCGTACGGGTGAGCGGGGCGACTCCGCTCTCTAGCCGGCAAGGCAGAACTTCAGCACGACAGAACCAAAAGGGCATCTCCTGACACATCCGCCCGGCCGGACACCTCTTCCCGGAGGAACCCGGCCGGGCGGCTTTGCACGTGCCGCCCACCCCCAATCGAGATGGCAGAAACTGCCCGTATGAACGCCCATACGTGCACTTTCTGTCATCTCGATGGAGTGGGTCAGAGGGTGCTGCGGCTGGTCGACCAGCCGGAGGGACCCTGCGTACCGGCGGCGTAGCTGTCCATGGGAACCTCATCCGCACGCCAGGCAGCAAGCACCGGGTCCACGATGCGCCAGCATTCCTCGGCGATGTCTCCGCGGACGGAGAGCAGACGCATGCCCTCTATGACGGCTTCAAGGACTTCACCGTAGGCGGTGAGCTGGGATGTGTGGAGCTGGGCCGTGAGCGTGCTGCGGTCCAGCCGGAAGATGTCTGCCGGTCCGTTGACATTCAGCTCCAGCTCCAGGAAGGCCGGGTTGAAAGAGATCCGCAGGCGGGAGGGTGACGCTGTTGAACCGGTGAAGCCGTCCGGCAGGTGGTTCACCTTCCGGAACGTCACCACGGCTTCCTTGCGGGTACGGGACTCGGCTTTGCCCGAGCGGAGAATGAAGGGCACCCCGGCCCAGCGGTCGTTGTTAATCGCAATCTCGATCTCGGCCAGGGTTTCCGTGCCGCGTCCGGGGTCCACCCCGGGGGAGTCAACATAGGCCTCAACTTCCCTGCCATCGATCACCCCGGCCGTGTAGCGCGCCCGCCGGGTACTCCTGGCGTAGTCCGCAGGAACCGATGCGGCCCGCAGCACTGCGGCCACCAGATCCCGCAGGTCGCGCTCGCCGAGGGAGGCCGGAGGGCCGATCGCCATGAACGCCATGGTGTGCAGCAGATGGCTCTGGATCATGTCCTCGAGGGCGCCGGACGCGTCGTAGTACTTCGCCCGGCCTTCCAGCGCGAGCTGTTCGTCAAAGACGATTTCCATTTTCTCGATGTGAAGCGAGTTCCAGATTGGTTCCAGCAGCCGGTTCGAAAAGCGCATCCCCACAATGTTCATGACGGTGGTCATGCCCAGGAAATGGTCCACCCGGAAAATGTCCTCCTCGGGAACCAGCGCGGCCAGCGCCTCATTCAGCTCCCGGGCTGAGGCCTGGTTGGTTCCAAAAGGCTTCTCCAGCACCAGCTGGGTATCCGCGGGCAGGTCCCCGGCCTTCAGGGCTCCCACCGCGGCCATGGTCAGCTTTGGCGGGAGCGCAAAGTAAACCGCCAGCGGCGGCTCCAGCCCCTCGAGTCCAGCCGCCAGGCTGCTCGGCGCGTCCAGGTCCAGACGCCGGTAGGAACTCCGCTGGACCGCGCTGTCCAGCTCCCGGCGCGCCTGCCTGCCGGCGCCGTCGTACTCCGCGGCAAAGGAATCCTGCACCCGCTGCTGCCACTCCTGCTGGCTCCAGTCCCGGGACCCGGACCCGACCACCACCAGCCCGGGGGCACGCCCGCGGGCGATCAGGCGGGCGAGCCCGGGCAGCAGCAGCCGGTGGGAGAGGTCCCCGGTGCCGCCCAGGATCAGCAGCGTCTTCACGCGGGACTCCCGCGTTCGGTTAGCACCCATGGTTCCAGCGTCCCACCGAGGGCTGCGGCGGCATAGGGTTCGTGCGGCCAATACCCACCCGCGCTTGGTACCCTTAACAGCTGGGCCTGGCAAACATGGCGAACTACCCGACGAAAGAAGTGCGCAGCGCGTGTTCAATTCACTGTCTGACCGGTTGACTTCCACGTTCAAGAACCTGCGTGGCAAGGGGCGTCTGAGCGAAGCCGACGTCGATGCCACAGTGCGGGAAATCCGGCGTGCACTGCTCGACGCGGACGTTGCCGTTCCCGTGGTCCGTGCCTTCACCGCTTCCGTCAAGGAACGCGCCCTAGGCTCCGAGGTCTCCCAGGCCCTGAACCCGGGCCAGCAGGTCGTCAAGATCGTCAACGAGGAACTCGTGGGGATCCTCGGCGGCCAGACCCGGCGCCTGAACCTGGCGAAGAATCCGCCCACGGTCATCATGCTCGCCGGCCTGCAGGGTGCCGGTAAGACCACCCTGGCCGGCAAGCTCTCCCGCTACCTCAAGGACCAGGGCCACAGCCCCCTGCTCGTCGCCGCCGACCTGCAGCGTCCCAACGCCGTCAAGCAGCTCCAGGTTAACGGTGAGCGTGCCGGCGTTCCGGTCTACGCTCCGCACCCCGGCGTCAGCTCCGAGTTCGAGGCAGCCACCGGCGATCCGGTTGCCGTAGCCCGCCAGGGTGTCGAAGAGGCACGCACCAAGCTGCACGACGTCGTCATCGTGGACACCGCCGGCCGCCTGGGCGTTGACGCGGAACTGATGCAGCAGGCAGCGGACATCCGCGCCGCCATCACCCCGGATGAAGTCCTCTTCGTCATCGACGCCATGATCGGCCAGGACGCCGTCGCCACGGCCCAGGCGTTCAACGAAGGAGTGAACTTCACCGGCGTCGTCCTCACGAAGCTCGACGGCGATGCCCGCGGCGGTGCCGCATTGTCCGTCGCCTCGGTGACCGGCAAGCCGGTCATGTTTGCTTCCACCGGCGAGGGCCTGAAGGACTTCGAAGTCTTCCACCCGGACCGCATGGCCAGCCGCATCCTGGACATGGGCGACATCCTCACGCTCATTGAGCAGGCGGAGAAGTCCTGGGACAAGGACGAAGCGGCCCGCATGGCCAAGAAGTTCGTCGACCAGGAAGACTTCACCTTCGAAGACTTCCTGGCCCAGATGCAGCAGCTGCGCAACATGGGTTCCATGAAGAAGATGCTCATGATGATGCCCGGCGCCGCCGGCATGCGCGAGCAGCTGGAGAACTTCGACGAACGCGAGATTGACCGCGTCGAGGCGATGGTCCGCTCCATGACCCCGCACGAGCGGGTGGCCCCGAAGATCATCAACGGCTCCCGCCGTGCGCGCATTGCCCGCGGTTCCGGTGTCCACGTTTCCGAGGTGAACGCCCTGCTGGAGCGCTTCACCCAGGCACAGAAGATGATGAAGAAAATGGCATCCGGCGGAGGCATCCCGGGCATGCCCGGTGTGGCGGGCCCAGGTGGCTTCGGCGGTTCACGCAAGAAGCAGCAGGCTGCCAAGGGCAAGAAGAAGGCACGTTCGGGCAACCCGGCAAAGGCCGCGCAGGAGCGCGCCGAGGCTGAAGCGCGGCGTGCAGGAGCAGCCAAGGCGCTTCCCACCGGTTCCGCCTTCGGCCAGCAGGGAGGGGACTTCGATCCGTCCTCGCTGAACCTGCCCAAGGGCTTCGAGAAGTTCCTCGGCAAGTAACACGCACATTCGTACGGCCGGTCCGGGTTTCCCCGGGCCGGCCGTACGCGTCTGCCGGAGTGCCCGGCGGTAGGGTGGTTTGATGGCTCAGCAGCGAATTGTCTTTGTGCACGGTGCGGGCCGGTTCGGTGCCGCGGCCTGGCCGGGCCAGCATGCGCTGACCCGCAGTTACGACTGCCTGTTCCTGCGCCGCGCGGGCTACGGGCTCAACGTAGCCCCGTCCCCGACGGACCATGCCTCGGATGCCGAAGCGATCCTTGCGGCGCTGGGCACCGGCGGCCACGTAGTTGCCCACGCTGAGGGCGCGGTGTCCGCGATGATGGCGGCCGTCAGCGATCCGGTACGGGTCCGCTCCCTGATCCTGTGCGAACCGGCCGTTTTCTCCCTCACACGCGGGCTTCCCGCAACCGCCGCCCGCCGGGCGCTGCTGGATCCGCTCTTCCGGGCCGCCGCGGAACTGACAGACGAGGAATACCGGCGCGAATACGCCAGGCTGGTTGTCTCCGCCGAATCAGCGCCGGACCCGGGGAATGATCCGCATGCCGCCGGCCGGCAGCGGATGCAGTCCCCGCCGTGGGATGCCCCACTGGATATTGTGCCCGGAGTGCCCACCCTCGTACTGACAGGGGAGTGGGAGCCGCTTTATGAAGAAGTTGCTGCCTTCCTGGTTTCAACAGGAGCTGAACACCGTCCGGTAGGCGGGAATCACCGCCCACAGGACACCCCGGCAGGACAGGGGGCAATCACTGAGTTCCTTGCGCGGGCAGGGAAAGCTGCTATGCCCGGGGATCCGTAAACAGCACTGGAATTTAGCTGAAGCTTCAAGTAAAGTTGAATGCATGAACCTTCAAGTAAATGCTCAGGATCTGCTGCCGGGTGATCTCTCCATGGGGACCGTCATGCTCAAGGTGGGGGATATGGACAAAGTCTCCACCTACTACCGGCAGGCATTGGGCCTGCAGACCGTGGCGGAAGCCGACGGCGGCATCTACCTTGGCCGCGGCACCGTGCCCCTGGTGCACCTGGCTCCGGCTGCCGGACTTCAGGTCCCCTCCCGCGGCGAGGCCGGACTGTTCCATACCGCCATCCTTTTCGACACCCAGGCAGACCTGGCCGCCACGGTGGCACTGGCAGCACAGTTCGACCCGTCCGCCTACGTCGGCAGTGCAGACCACCTGGTCAGCGAAGCGTTCTACTTCACCGACCCCGAGGGCAACGGCATTGAGCTGTACTGGGACCGGCCCCGCGAAGACTGGGCCTGGGATGACACCCCTGGCGGGCGCACCGTGCAGATGGCCTCCCTCGCCCTTCCCCCGCAGCAGTACTTCCGGACCCACCTCAGCGAGGAAGCGGTGGCCCGCACGCGAACTGCGGGTGCCGGCGTCGGGCACGTCCACCTGCAGGTTGGAGACACCGCCACGGCGGCCGCGTTCTATGTGGATACGCTCGGATTTGAACGCACAGCGGACTTCCATGGCCAGGCCCTGTTCGTTGCGGCCGGCGGGTACCACCACCACATGGCCATGAACGTGTGGAACAGCCGCGGGGCAGGGCCCCGCCGCGACACTCTGGGGCTGGGTGAAGTCCTGATTACGGTCCCCGGAACGGACGACGTCGGAGCCCTCGCAGACCGGCTGAAGTCCGCCGGCATTGCCAGCCACCACACCGGCGCCGAACTGCGTTTCGAGGACCCCTGGCGCAACCGCCTGCGCGTGGCGGCAGCCTGACGGGCGCGGCTAACGCAGCAGCTGCGCAGGCAGTGCTCCACCAGCCCGTGCCGCGAGTCGCAAAACGCAGAGTCATCTGGCACAATGGACAGGTACTCGATCTGCGTGGCCCCTCTCTCCGTGCAGCATCTTGTCCTTTTGAACCCCCAACGTTATGGCCCGCCCCACGGGAGCAGAAGTAAGGGTTCGCCCCATTTCAGATCAGGAGTGACCACAAAAGTGGCCGTAAAGATTCGCCTTAAGCGCCTCGGCAAGAAGTTCTCAGCACACTACCGCGTTGTTGTCATGGATTCCCGTGCCAAGCGCGATGGCCGTGCCATCGAAGAAATCGGACTGTACCGTCCGACCGAGGAGCCGTCGTACATCGACATCAAGTCCGACCGTGCGCAGTACTGGCTCGGCGTCGGCGCCCAGCCGACCGAGCAGGTCGCAGCACTGCTGAAGATCACCGGTGACTGGCAGAAGTTCAAGAACATCGACGGCCAGGAAGGTACCCTGCGTACCAAGGCCCCGAAGGAGCCCTTCGTAGCTCCCGAGAAGAAGTCCGTGATCGTCCCCGAGGCAATCACCCCGAAGGCCAAGAAGGAAGAGGCAGAAGCCGCTTCCACCGAGGCTGAGGCTGAGTAGATTGCTGGCCGAAGCGCTGGAGCACCTCGTGCGCGGAATCGTTGACTCCCCTGAGGACGTCAAGGTTTCCGCCAAGAACAACCGCCGCGGGGAAACCCTCGAGGTTCGTGTTCACCAGGATGATCTTGGCCGGGTTATCGGCCGTCAGGGACGCACCGCCCGCGCACTGCGCACGGTGATTTCCGCCCTGGCCGGCAGCGAAGCTGTCCGCGTCGACGTCGTCGACACCGACCGCCGCCGCTGACGCACCAGCAATTCCAAGCAGTACACAGCAGTTCCTAACATCCGGCCCCGGCACCAGATAATGGTGATGGGGCCGGATGTTTTTTCGGCTCCGGCTATTTCCGCCGCGCCCACAAAGACCAAGGAGAATCCATGCAGTTACAGGTGGCACGCATCGGCAAGCCTCACGGTATCCGGGGTGAGGTAACAGTCCAGGTGCTGACCGATGCCCCGGAGGACAGGTTTGCGCCCGGAGCCGTGCTGACCGTGGAGCCGGCCGCCAAGGGGCCGCTGACCGTTCTCAGTGCCCGCTGGAACAAGGACATCCTGCTGCTCGGCTTCGAGGAAGTGGCGGACCGCAACGGGGCTGAGGAACTGCGCGGTGCCAAACTGTTCATCGACACCGAGGAAGCCGACGACGAAGACGGCGGCGAGGGCTGGTACGAGCACGAGCTGGTGGGCCTGAAGGCCAAGGTGGGCAACGACGTCGTCGGCACCGTCACCGCGCTGCGCACCCTCACGGTCCAGGACCTGCTGATCGTCGAAGACGCCAAGGGCCAGGAAATCCTGGTGCCGTTCGTCGAAGCGATTGTCCCTGAGGTCAACACCGAAGAGGGGTACGTCCTGCTGACCCCGCCGGCCGGACTGTTTGAACTGAACCTGCCCGACGCCGGTAAGGACGGGCGCTAAGTGCGCGTTGACGTTTTCTCGATTTTCCCGGAGTACCTGGCCGCGCTCGAGCTGTCCCTGATCGGCAAGGCCCGGCAGGACGGACTCCTGGACGTCCGTGTGAAGGACCTGCGTGAATTCACCACGGACCGGCACCGTACCGTCGATGACACGCCCTACGGCGGCGGTGCCGGGATGGTCATGAAGCCCGAGCCCTGGGCGCAGGCCCTGGCTACGGCGCTCGACGGCGCCCTGGAGGACGGTGCGCGGCCCACCCTGATTGTTCCCTCACCGGCCGGGGAGGTCTTCACTCAGAAGACCGCGTACGAACTGGCGGCCGAAGACCACCTGGTCTTTGCCTGCGGCCGGTACGAAGGCATTGACGAACGGGTGCTGGAATGGGCGGGGGAGCACTTTGACGTCCGGCCAATGAGCCTGGGTGACTACGTCCTGAACGGCGGTGAAGTCGCGGTGCTGGCCATGGTCGAAGCCATTGGCAGGCTGGTGCCCGGCGTCGTCGGGAATCCTGAATCCCTGATCGAGGAGTCACACTCCGACGGCCTGCTGGAATACCCCGTCTACACCAAACCCTCGCAGTGGCGTGACCGGCCGATCCCGGAGGTGCTGCTCAGCGGCAACCACGCCAGAATCGCCCGCTTCCGCCGCGACGAGCAGCTGCGGCGCACGTCCGAGCGGCGCCCGGACCTTATCGCCAAGCTTGATCCGGCCGGCCTGGACAAGGCAGACAAAGCAGCCCTGGCAGCCCTGGGCTGGACAGTGTCAGCAGAAGCCGTCCTGCCGCAGGCCTGAACCGGTTCCGGATTGGGAGGCCCCCGCAGCTCTGTGGCACAATGGGTA
This sequence comes from Arthrobacter sp., assembly GCA_040273995.1. GTDB lineage: Bacteria > Actinomycetota > Actinomycetes > Actinomycetales > Micrococcaceae > Arthrobacter_B. Next base: position 356 of record JBELYP010000047.1, on the reverse strand, counting down.
GTTGTGTCATCTGGGTCCGCACCTGCCACAGGGGGAGCGAGGCCAACAGGCAAGGCACACCGGCAACCGATTCCCGGAACGCCGGTTTCATAGCTTCGGCAGCATCTGTGCACCATTGAGGTGCATCCTTGCCGCCGTGACCAAAGTGGATGACCTGTGGCGTTCACCAGGAGTGAGAAACAATGCACATCCTAGATTCCCTCGATGCAGCTTCGCTGCGTTCGGACATCCCCGAGTTCCGCGCCGGTGACACGGTTAAGGTTCACGTCAACATCGTTGAAGGCAAGAACACCCGTGTTCAGGTCTTCCAGGGCTTCGTCATGAAGCGCCAGGGCGACGGCCTGCGCGAAACCTTC
>JBELYP010000046.1:0-24353 GCA_040273995.1 Arthrobacter sp. | reverse complement strand
GGAACGGGCTTCCTCGGTAGTCATGTCTGCATAGGTGATCAGGATGACCTTGTCGCCGATATTCACCAGGTGCGCAGCCGCACCGTTGATGCCAATGACCCCTGAGCCGCGTTCACCGGCGATGGTATAGGTCTCCAGACGTGAACCGTTGTCCACGTCCACGATGGCAACCAGCTCGCCAGGCAGGATGTCAGCGGCCTCAAGCAGATCCTCATCCACGGTCACGGATCCCACGTAGTGGAGGTTTGAATGGGTAACGGTGGCCCGGTGGATCTTGGACTTAAACATTTTCCGGTTCATAGCGTGTTCCAGTGTACGCCCGCCCTCCGGCCCGGCTGCCGGACAAAAAAGCACCCCCGGTCCGAGGGCCGGGGGTGCTGCAAACACTGCTGGAGCGGGCGACGGGAATCGAACCCGCGTATCGAGCTTGGGAAGCTAGCGCTCTACCATTGAGCTACGCCCGCAGGAGCCGGTGAATCCTCCGGCACCGGAGACCACTTTACATGTCTTTGGCACCAGCAGCATAAACCTGTTGCAGCCTCGCCCCGCCGGTGGTTGTCCGGCGGTGAGCCTAGGCGCGGCGCGCCTCTTCGCCGTCCCGGGCGCGGTCCACCAGCTCCCGCCACCGTCCTTTGAGCGAGGTCTCGGGAATGGTGACGGCCTGCTGGCCAACGCTGATCTCGTAGGTAAACCGGTCCTGACCGTCCGCGGGCTGCTGCGGCGGGTCCTGGAGCAGAGGAAGCCAGCGTTCCTCGGCTTCCTCGGAACTCACTTCACTGCTCCATGTGCGTCGCATGCCAGCCATACCTCCGGTACGCACCACAACCAGTCTCATACCATGACATTAACCTCTTGCCATGCAGCCTGCACAGCAAAACTTTCCTCGCTTCCGGCACCGTAGCGTTTTTCCGCCGCCGTGATAGTGGCCGCAGCGAAGAGCGGGAACGTGCAGTCTGCCGGGAAATTGGGCTCCGTTATGGTGTCATACCAGATCTGGCCTGCGCGTTCCCAGGCATACCCGCCGAGCCGCATGGCGGCCAGGTAGAAGGCATGGTTGGGGATGCCGGAATTCAGGTGCACCCCGCCGTTGTCCGAGGCGGTCTCCACATAGCCGGACATGTTCGCCGGCTGCGGGTCCTTGCCGAGTACGTCGTCGTCGTAAGCCGTTCCGGGAGCGGCCATGGACCGAAGCGCGGATCCGCTGACTTCCGGGGTGAACAAACCGTCGCCGATCAGCCAGGACGCTTCCTCGACGGACTGACCCAGGAGCTTCTGCTCCACCAGGCTGCCAAAGACATCAGCTACCGATTCGTTCAGGGCACCTGCCTGGTCCTGGTACACCAGCTTGGCCGTGTACTGGATGACGCCGTGAGCCAGTTCGTGCCCGATCACCGTCAGGGACTTGCTGAACCGTTCGAAGACTTCACCGTCACCGTCGCCGAGGACCATCTGGGCTCCGTCCCAGAACGCGTTGTCATAGTCGCGGCCGTAGTGGACGGTGGCCAGCAGCGGCTGCCCCGCACCGTCAACGGAGGACCGCCCGTATGCGTCCTCGAAGAGGTCATAGGTGGCACCCAGGCCGTCATAGGCTTCGTCCACCGCCGGATCACCGGTGGGAGGAGCGCCTTCGGCCCGGACTTCGGTTCCGGGAAGCTCCTGCCGCTGCAGGGCGTCAAACACCGTTCGGCGGAGCTTCGGACTAAAAGCGGTACCGGACGACGGCGCCTTGGCGGTGCGGCCGAGCTGCCGGGTTTCGGCCACGGAGTTGAACTCCATCAGCGTGCGCCGGGCAGCCTCGGCCGCTGCGGCCAGCCTGTCGGGACGTTCGGCGATCCGGGAAAGCAGATACGGCGGAACGATCGAGCAGTGCATTGGGGAAGCTGGGAAACAGGTCACTTTACAGCCCTCCATCTGTAGTGAGTTTCGCCAGACTACGCGCCGCCACCCCCACAGCAAGGCCGCGGCAGACAAAACCGGCCCGTGTTAGCCAAAGGGCAACCAAAACGGCGGCTTGGAGCCGGTGCGGAGGGCACCGGTGAGCTAGCCGGCGGAGGAGTCCGGGCCAGCAGCCTGCGCGCCGCCAAAGGCTGCCACTACGGCCTCAACACCTTCCGGGCCGAGTTCGAGACCCAGCGGATTACCGGGGTTGATGGCCAGCCCATAACCCGGAGCGATGCTGCGCAGCGTCGCCTCGCCGGATGCCTTGACCATAATCGGGGCGGTGTCGCGGATGCGCGGGGGAATGCGCCGGGCATCCGTGAAGGTAGCCGCGACCGGCGCCGCTCCTTCGGGGGACTTCAGGACAAGTGCCTGGAAACTCGCAGGGTCGTCCTCCACAGTCAGGCGGCCGACGCTGAGCAGTTCCGAGTTCCAGATGGCCGTGATGACTTCCTTGCTGCTGGCCGTACCGGCCTGGCCCGCCACAATGACCTGCTCCAGTTCCGTGTCAGGTTCGGGCGACCCGGACTGGGGGCCTGCCTGGGTGCCGGTGTCCTGGCGGTCGTCTTCAATGCCGTTGGTGCTGTTCTCGGTACCGTTGTCCAAGGGGACCTCCTCCGGAGGGTCGGATGCATAAACGGCCAGTCTTCCACAGCCTGCCCGTGGCGCAGAAGCCGTTGGCGCGGCGCCCCGGCTACCGTGAAGCTGGTAGGAACCACGGTGCTGCCAGCGGCCCGCCGCTGGAGCAGGATCGGTACGCGAGGGCACAGGAAACCAGCCAGTAACCAACGGAGCAGCGATGAGCGTAGACCGGAACACCAGGGACCTTGAGCCTGGAATCGAGCGGGACTTCAGCCGGAAGATGAGCTACGGCTCCTACCTGGGCCTTGACGAGCTGCTCTCCGCCCAGCATCCGGTCAGCAGCCACCACGACGAAATGCTGTTCATCATCCAGCACCAGACCTCGGAGCTGTGGCTGAAGCTGGTGCTGCACGAACTGCGCGGTGTCCGGGCCCGGCTCATGGCGGACAACCTGCGTGCCGCCATGAAGGGGATCGCGCGCATCAAGCACATCCAGCGCTCGCTGACAGAGCAGTGGTCCGTACTGGCCACACTGACTCCGTCCGAATATGCGGAGTTCCGGGGCGAGCTGGGAGCATCCTCGGGATTCCAGTCATACCAGTACCGGGCCGTTGAGTTCCTCCTGGGCAACAAGAACGCCGCCATGCTGGAGGTGTTCCGCTCCGACCGGCAGGCCCAGGATCTGCTCGCGGAGCTCCTGGCCGCCACCAGCGTCTACGACGAGTTCATCGCGGCGCTGAACCGGCGCGGTTACCCGGTGCCGGACGAGCTGCTGGAGCGTGACGTCACGCAGGCACACGTGTTCAACGCGGGCCTGATGGGCATATTCCGCCACGTCTATGAAAACCCGTCCGAGAACTGGGACATCTACGAGGCGTGCGAGGAGCTGGTGGACCTGGAGGACAACTTCCAGCTGTGGCGCTTCCGCCACCTGCTCACGGTCCAGCGGACCATAGGCATGAAGCGGGGATCCGGTGGATCTTCGGGTGCCCACTTCCTGCGCAGTGCGCTGGACCTGACGTTTTTTCCTGAGCTCTACGCCGTGCGGACAGAGATCAGGCAGGCATGAGGATGCGCTATTTTTAGAAGGTGCTGATATCTGACCGCGACATCCGAGCCGAAATTGCAGACGAGCGGATCATTCTCGATCCCTATGACCCGGCCATGGTCCAGCCCTCCAGCGTCGACGTGCGGATCGACCGCTACTTCCGTCTTTTCGACAACCACAAGTACGCGCACATTGACCCGTCCCTGGACCAACCGGACCTGACCCGCCTGGTTGAGGTGGACCCGGATGAGCCGTTCATCCTGCACCCGGGCGAATTCGTCCTTGGCTCCACGTATGAGCAGGTCACCCTCCCGGATGACATCGCTGCCCGGCTTGAAGGAAAGTCTTCGCTGGGCCGGCTGGGCCTGCTGACGCACTCCACTGCCGGCTTTATCGACCCCGGATTCTCCGGCCATGTCACTCTCGAGCTGTCCAACATGGCAACCCTGCCGATCAAGCTCTGGCCGGGATCGAAGATTGGCCAGCTGTGCTTCTTCCGGCTCACCTCGCCGGCGGAGCATGCCTACGGTTCCGGCGCCTACGGCAACCGGTACCAGGGCCAGCGGGGCCCGACGGCGTCGCGCAGTTACCAGAACTTCCACCGCACCAGCATCTAGGTCCCTGCGCACCCCCGGCGCTGCCATACTGTGGACACCGGCCGGGGACGGTGCCAGATTGTGCGGATGGAACCCGCAGAACCAGAAGAGCTGACGGATTACCTTGCAGCCCTGGACCACCCGATGTCCTCCGTAGTGCGGCACCTTCGTGCGGCCATTCTCTCCGTGGATCCCCGCATCCGCGAGAACATCAAATGGGGCGCCCCGAACTTCGCCCTGCGTGATGACTTCGCCACCTTCAGCCTGCGGCGTCCGCAGAATATCCAGGTGGTTCTCCATACCGGCGCCAGGCCAAAGCCCGAGCACCGCGAGATCACTGTCACTGATCCGCGGAAGGTCCTGCGGATGGCCGGGCGGAACAGGGGAGTGGTTACCTTCTCCAGCCGCGCCGCAGCCGAGGCAGCGATGGACGATTTCACCGACGTCGTCCGCCAATGGGTCGCCCAGCTGGAGTAGCCGCTAAACCTCCGGGACCACGGCCTTCGGCGTACGGTCCGGGGCACGGACCGGAAGCAGCGCGAGCAGGCCAAGCAGCAGCACCAGCAGGATGCCGATGATGCCGTACCGCTGCGCGCCGAAAATGGCGATGAAGCCCGCAAACAGCGACGGCGCCAGGAAACTGACGGCGCGGCCGGTGGTTGCGTAGAGTCCGAACAACTCAGACTCTTCGCCATCCGGTGCCAGCCGCGCCAGGAAGGCGCGGGAGGCTGACTGGGCAGGACCCACGAACAGGCACAGGGCAAGGCCGAAGACCCAGAACGTGGTGTCCCCGCTCCATTCGAGGCCGAAGAGGCTAACCTCGCCCGCACCCAGGACTGCAATGACCGTACCTGCCAGCAGCAGGCCGGTCAGCGCCCCGACGATCACCGGCTTGGGACCAATCCGGTCATCCAGGAACCCGCCCGCGAAGGAACCCGCCGCTGCCACGATGTTGCCGAAGATGGCAAACATGATCACCTGGGAAAGCTCCCAGCCGAATGTTCCGGCCGCAATAACCCCGCCGAAGGTGAACACCGCGGCCAAGCCGTCCCGGAACACCGCGCTGGCCAGGAGAAAGAAGATGGTGTGCGGGCTGGTCTTGTAAATGGCTTTGATCCGCCGGAACAGCAGCCCGTAGGAAGCGAAGAAGCCGATCTTCGCGGCGCGTGTCCGCGGGACCTCCGGAACGGTGAAGAAGATGGGAAGCGAGAAGACCAGGAACCACACCGCAGAGAAAACCGCCACGGCGCGGATGTTTTGTCCGTTCTCCGAAGTGACCCCGAACCAGCCGACATCGGGGTTGATGAACCCCACCAGCACCAGTGCCAGGGCTGCGATGCCGCCGACGTACCCCATGGCCCAGCCGAAACCGCTGACCTTGCCGATGGTTCCGGGAGTAGAGACCTGCTTGAGCATGGCGAAGTAGTTCACGTTGGCGAACTCAAAGAACACGTTGGCCAGGGCAATGAGGGCGACACCGAGCAGCAGGAAGTTCTCGCTGGGATACACGAAGAAGCAGAGCCCGGTAGCGATGCACACAATGATGGTGTTGACCGCCAGCCAGAGTTTGCGCCGCCCCCCGGCGTCGGAACGCTGGCCGGCAACCGGTGCCAGTCCGGCAATCAGTAAGCCGCCGAGGGCCAGTCCCGCTCCCAGAACCGCTGAAGCGTGATCTTCGCCACCAAATGACTCGGAAGTCAGGTACACCGTAAAGACGAAAGTGGTCATAACGGCATTGAAGGACGCTGATCCCCAGTCCCAGCAGGCCCACGCCCAAACCTCCCGCCGTCTCGCCTGAGCGGGGGGCCCGGAGTGTCCGGAAGATGCGTGCGTCATCGAAGCCATGCTCCAGATGCTAGCGGGGAAAACCGTGCGGACGGCGATCGGACGCGGCCGCGTTTGCTGTTGTATCGAATGTGACCCGTGCGTATGCCTCCGTTAGAATAAACGAAGCTCCTCGATCCGACGTTGATAACTGAAGCTGTGTTCTGACCTGCAAGGCCCTTTGAGAGAACCGGGAGATCTACGTGCTATTTGTGCTAACCGTTCTATTTGCGGTGGCACTAGTGGCGCCCTTATTCTTCCGCCGGATTGGCAGGTCCGCTTTCTATCTTCTGGCGGCAGTTCCAGCCGGTGCCTTCATCTGGCTGATGGCAACGTACCCGCGGTACATCGCGTCCGGGCAGTCGCTTTCCTCCGGAGCTCCCAATGCTCCTCCGTCGGTCATCATCCCGTGGGTTCCGGACCTGCGCGTTGAACTGGCTTTCCGCATGGATGCGCTCTCGGCAGTTCTCGCGATCCTCATCCTGGGCGTCGGCTCCCTGGTCCTGTTCTACTGTGCCCGTTACTTCCGCCCGGAAGACCCGAAAATGGGCAGCTTCGGTGCCCAGCTGCTGGCCTTTGCCGCGGCGATGTTCGGTTTGGTCACCGCTGATGACCTGATCCTGCTGTTCATCTTCTGGGAACTGACCACCATCCTGTCCTACCTGCTGATCGGCTACGCGGCGCACCGCCTTTCGGCCCGCCGGGCAGCTCTGCAGGCGCTGATCGTCACCACCTTCGGCGGTCTGGCAATGCTGGTGGGCATGATCATGCTCGGTTCAGCAGCCGGCACCTACCGCATCTCCGAAATCATGGCCATGGCACCGGAGCTGGTCTCGCAGGGCGTCATAGTCGACGTCGCTGTTGTCCTGCTGCTGCTCGGCGCGGTATCCAAGTCGGCGCTGTTCCCCTTCCACTTCTGGCTGCCCGCCGCCATGGCCGCACCCACCCCGGTCAGCGCCTACCTGCACGCCGCGGCCATGGTGAAGGCGGGCATCTACCTGGTGGCACGCCTGGCCCCCGGCTTCTGGGAAACCACGTACTGGAGCCCTCTCATCACCGTGCTGGGCCTGGCCACCCTGCTGCTCGGCGGCTGGCGCGCGCTGCGCCAGCATGACCTGAAGCTGATGCTGGCCTACGGCACCGTCAGCCAGCTCGGGTTCCTCACACTGGTGGTGGGGCTGGGCAACCGCGAGGCAGCGCTGGCAGGCCTGGGCCTGCTCGTTGCCCACGGCTTTTTCAAGGCCACGCTGTTCCTGGTGGTGGGCATCATTGACCACCAGGCCGGAACCCGTGACATCCGCAAGCTCTCCGGCGTCGGACGTTCAGCTCCCGTCCTGGCCGTGGTGGCTGCAATCGGCGCCGCCTCCATGGCCGGCCTGCCGCCCCTGCTGGGGTTCGTGGCCAAGGAGTCCGTCTACGAGACGTACGTCCACTTCGCCGAGGAACAGGGCACCGCCACGGCAATCGTGCTGCTGGTGGGCGTTGTTGCCGGGGCCATCCTGACCTTCGCGTACAGCTGCCGCTTCGTCTGGGGCGGTTTCGCCACGAAGGAATCCTGCAAGCCGACGGAATTCAAGGCCATTCCGTGGCCGTTCCTGGCGCCTCCTGCCATCCTGGCCGCCGTTACTGTCTTCTTCGGCCTCTGGCCCAAGCCGCTGGATACGATCATCAGCCCGTACGCGGACCTGTACCCGCTGGAGGGCGAGGCCACCCATCTGGCGCTCTGGCACGGATTTACCCTTGCACTGGGCCTGACCGCCGTGACGATCGCCGCCGGAACCCTGCTGTTCTTCCAGCGCTCCCGGGTAGAGAAGATCCAGGCCCGCATGGCCAGCCCGCTCGACGCGGAGCGCTCTTACCGCGGCCTGATCGGCATCCTGGACGACGTGGCCGTGTGGGTAACCGGCCGCACGCAGCGCGGTTCGCTGACCTTCTATCTGTTCGTCATCCTGAGCATGGCGATCGTCACGCCGCTGACGGTCGTCCTGCTCCGCGGAGCGCCGCTGCCCGAGCAGTTCCACTGGTTCGACAACCCGCTGCAGGCCGTGATCGGCGCTGCGGTGGTGATCGGCGCCCTGGGCGCGGCCCGCGCAAACAAGCGCTTCCTGGCCGTGATCATGGTCAGCGTCAGCGGTTACGGACTCGCCCTGATCTTCGCCCTGCAGGGCGCCCCTGACCTGGCCCTGACCCAGATGCTGGTGGAAACCATCGTCCTGGTGGCCTTTGTGCTGGCGCTGCGTTCCCTGCCGGCCCGGCTGTGGAAACGCGAACCGACGGGCCAGCGCCTTCTGCGGGCGGGTCTGGGCATAGCCTTCGGTGGGGCCATGGTGTTCTTCGCCATGACGGCCATGGCGTCCCGGGTGGCCGAACCCATTTCACTGTCCTACCCCGAACTCGCCTACAAGGGCGGCGGCGGACTGAACATCGTCAACGTGACCCTGGTGGATATCCGCGCCTGGGACACCTTCGGCGAAATCTCCGTCCTGGCGATGGCAGCTACCGGTGTTGCGTCCCTGATCTTCATCCGCGGACGCGGCGACAAGCGCCGCCGTGCCAACGAAGTAGCCACCGGCTCGGTGGACCGCGGCCGGGAGCACTTCGCTTCGTCCGAGCGGGAAGCGGCGACCCTCGCCCTGGCCCGGAAATTCTCCTCGGTGGCCCGCGAGGCGTGGCTCGTTGCCGGGCGTACCCTGGCTCCCGAGCGCCGCTCCATCATCTTCGAAGTGGTTACCCGCCTGCTGTTCCACTCGGTGATCATCTTCTCCATCTACCTGCTCATCGCGGGCCACAATTCGCCGGGCGGCGGCTTCGCCGGTGGCCTGATGGCCGGCCTGGCGCTGACCATCCGCTACCTGGCAGGCGGACGCTTCGAACTTGCTGAGGCCACGCCCGTCAGTGCCGGTGCGCTGCTCGGCGGAGGCCTGGGCCTGGCTGCGCTCTCCGCCGCAGCACCGCTGTTCTTCGGCGGACAGGTACTGCAGAGCGCCATCATCGAGTTCACCTGGCCGATCTTCGGTGACATCAAGTTCGTCACCTCGACCATCTTCGACATCGGCGTGTACCTGGTGGTGGTTGGCCTGGTGCTCGACGTCCTGCGCAGCCTCGGCTCAGAGATTGACGAACGTTCCGAAGGCGGGTCCGATGACGACGACGAGGACCTGGTGGAACCCGAACCCGAAATACTTGAAACGGAAGGAGTGTCCCGATGAGCGTCAACATCACGCTGCTGCTCATCATGGGCGCCCTCTACGCAGCCGGTATCTACCTGGTGCTGGAACGCAGCCTCACCCGGGTGGTGCTGGGCCTGGCCATGATGACCAACGCGACCAACCTGCTGCTGCTGGCCACCGGCGGTTTCGCAGGGCTGGCTCCGCTGTTCAGCTCCGAGATTCCGCCGGAAGACTACAACGATCCGCTGCCGCAGGCCTTCATCCTCACGTCAATCGTCATCTCTTTCTCCGTGACGGCATTTATGCTCGGCATCATTTACCGCTCCTGGGTGCTCGGGCGCCAGGACGAGGTCCAGGACGATATTGAAGACCGCCGCGTGGCCAGCCAGAGCAGTTACGACGCGGAAGACGACGCCGATGTCCCCGAGGACACGACCGAGTTCACGCCGGCTGAGGAAGCCGAAGAAGCACCCGGCTCGCAGCGCGGCGCAGGCACCGGATCCACAGGAGGGGCAGAACGATGAACGCTTCCAGTCTTGCCCCGCTCGCCGTCGTTCTGCCGTTCTTTGGCGCGGCGCTGGCCTTCCTGCTTATCCGGCACCAGCGCTCCCAGCGCATCGTTTCCATCAGCATGCTCACGCTGACCCTGGCACTTGAGTGCTTCCTGCTCGCTGCAGTATGGGAGACCGGGGCTCAGGCCGTGAACCTGGGCGGATGGCTGCCGCCGTTCGGCATCACCATGGTTGTGGACCAGTTCTCCGCCATGATGCTGGTGGTCTCCACTGCCATTAGCCTTGCGGTGCTTATTTACGCCACCGGCCAGGGCATGGCCGACGGCGATGAAGACGGACCCATTTCGATCTTCCATCCGACTTACCTGATCCTGGTGGCCGGCGTTTCCAACGCCTTCCTGGCCGGTGATCTCTTCAACCTCTACGTCGGTTTCGAGATCCTGCTGACCGCCAGCTACGTGCTGATGACGCTGGGCGGCACGACGCCGCGCATCCGCGCCGGCGTGACCTACGTCGTCGTCAGTGTCATTTCCTCTGTCCTGTTCCTTACCGCAATCGGCATGATCTACGCCGCTACCGGCACCGTGAATATGGCGGACCTGGCCATCAAACTGGGCGAACTGGACCCGGGAACGCAGATGATGCTGCACCTGATGCTGCTGGTGGCCTTCGGCATCAAGGCCGCTGTCTTCCCGCTTTCCTTCTGGCTGCCCGACTCCTATCCCACCGCCCCTGCACCGGTCACCGCGGTGTTCGCCGGCCTGCTGACCAAGGTTGGCGTGTACGCCATGGTCCGAACCGAGACGCTGTTGTTCCCGGGAGACCGGATCAACACGCTGCTGATGGTGGTGGCCGGCCTGACCATGCTGGTGGGCATCCTGGGTGCGCTGGCGCAGACGGACATCAAGCGAATGCTGTCCTTCACGCTGGTAAGCCACATCGGCTACATGGTGTTCGGCCTCGCCGTTTCATCCATTGTTGGCATCGGTGCGGCAGTGTTCTACGTGGTCCACCACATCACCGTCCAGACCAGCCTGTTCCTGGTAACCGGCCTGATCGAGCGCCGCGGCGGAACCGCCAACATGGACCGCCTCGGTGGATTGGCCCGGCTCTCTCCGCTGCTGGCCGTGCTGTACTTCATTCCCGCGATCAACCTGGCCGGCATCCCGCCATTCTCCGGTTTCCTGGGCAAGCTTGGCCTGATGCAGGCCGGAGTGGAACTGGGCACGCCGCTGGCCTACGTGCTGGTCGCGGCTTCAGTACTGACCTCGCTGCTCACCCTGCTGGTGATGGCACGGGTCTGGAACCGCGCATTCTGGCGCACCCCGGAGGACGCAGTCCATCCGGACCCGATCCTGCTGGCCACGACGCCGGACGGCAGCACCGTCCGTAACTCCGGCAACGTGAGCGGGCACAGCAGCGGACGCTTCGGCGGCCGCGCAGCAGTGAACCTGCTGCCGAACTCGATGGTCTACCCCACAGTGGGCCTGGTGGCCCTGGGAGTATCCCTAACCATCCTGGCCGGTCCGCTGTTCTCACTAAGCGACGACGCCGCCCAGGACCTGCTGGACCGCACGCCGTACATTGAGGCAGTCCTCGGAGAAGGGAGCGCACCGTGACTAAGAAAGCACGCATGCGCAACCATCCCCGGATTCCGCTGCTGAAGGAACTGCCGCTGATCATCTGGCTGGTGCTGCTCTGGGGAGCGCTCTGGCAGGATTTCAGCCTGGGCAACCTGGTGTTCGGCGCAATCATCGCGTTTGTTGTCACCAACGTGTTCTACCTGCCTCCGGTGGATTTGTCCGGCCGGTTCAACGTCTTCTATGCCGCGGGCTTCGCATTTCGGTTTCTGTCCAAGCTGGTGATCGCGAGCTTCCATGTCCTGTGGCTCGCCGTCGTCCAGGGGCCGCGGATCAAGAACGCGGTGGTGGCGGTGAAGCTGCGCAGCCACTCGGACCTGCTTGTTACGGCCACCGGCCATGCGCTCTCCCTGATCCCGGGCTCGCTTGTGGTGGAGGTGGACCGTTCTACTTCCACCCTCTACCTGCACTGCTTGGGGGTAGACAGCCAGAAGGCGGCCGAGAAGGTCCGTGACGACGTGCGGGCCACCGAATCCTGGCTGATCCGCATGATGGGGACCCGGGAGGATCTGGCTCTTGTCCGGGCGGAGCAGAAAGACCTCAGGGAACTGCGCGAAGGGGAGGTCAGCCGATGACTGTCGCCATCATCATCGTGTCCATCATGCTCGCCGTTGCCGCGGCCGGTGCCATTTTCCGTATTGTCCGCGGACCTTCCATCCTTGACCGTGTGCTTGCCGCGGACGTCCTCCTGGCGATCGTGGGCGGTGCCCTGGTGGTGGACATGGTTGTGAACCGGAACCTGGATTATCTGGCCCTGCTGATCGCGATTTCGCTGATCGGCTTCATTGGCTCCGTGACTGTTGCCCGTTTCGTGACGGACCGGAGGTAGCCATGAACCAAACCGTGATTGACGTAATTGTGGCGGCCCTGCTCATAGGCGGTGCCACCATGTCCCTGGCAGCGGCGATTGGCCTCACCCGTTTCCCGGACCTGATGAGCCGGATGCACGCCGCCTCCAAGCCGCAGGTGCTGGGGCTGCTGTTCTTCCTGCTGGCCATGGCGGTTGAGTTCCGCAGCTGGGCCCTTCTGCCGGTCCTGGCCCTGGGCTGGATCTTCATGCTGCTCACGGCCCCGGTCTCCGCACACATGGTCGGCCGGGCCGGCTACCGCACCAAGCACCTGCGTCCCGAGCTGCTGACCATCGATGAGCTGGATGACGTCGTCGAGCGTGCGCAGCAGCTGATGTTCGAAGCCAGCCAGGAAAAGGCGGAAGAAGGGTCCGAATCGGATCCGAAGGTCGACGACGACCCCGGACAGGAGCCGGACGGCACGTACTACACAGGTGAGCTCAGCGACGAGGAACTGGCACGCACCCGGTCCGAAACGGAAGCCGGCCGTCCGCCCGGGCGCAGCCGCGAAGGCTGACCCCGCCTTCCCCATTGAGAGAACAGAAACTGCCCGCATGAGCGGGCAGTTTCTGTCATCTCGCTTAGGGGACCGGGCTACACGACCTCGGGGGTGCGGTTGTAGCGGGCAATGGCGCGCTGCGTGCCGCGGTTTGTCAGAACGCGGATTACCTGGCTGACCGCACCGGAGACCAGGGCAAAGATGACTGCCGAGCGCAGGCTCGCGTCCAGCGCGCCGTCCTTGTCCTTGGGCGGCTCGTTGCCGGTGGCCTTGGTCCAGACGAAGTCCAGGATCTTTGCCGAGGCCAGCCCCGCGCCAATGCTGACACCGGTACCCAGCAGTTTCAGGATCAGGTTCATAAGTGCTCCTTGGTCGTGTGCGTTGGTATTTGTCCCTACGCTACCTGCCGTTCCCGGATTACACGCGGCACTGCGTGTACAGTGGACCACGCATACACACGACAGGGGAGCGCCGCTTCTCGGCTCCAGGGTAATCCCGAAGCCGGTTTTCGGGCGCTGAGAGTGCGGAACAAGCCGCAGACCCTCGAACCTGCTCCGGTTAGTACCGGCGAAGGGAGTCGAGATCTCAGGGGTGCACCGCCGACGGCGGTTTTCCCTCCCCTCCTGATTCCAGGAGGAACATTTCATGCAGCAAACCCAAACCATAAGGCCCGTCCGCTCATCCTGGCGGGTAGTGGACATCGTCGTCGCATCCGTCCTTGCCGTCGCCACCGGCGTAGTGTTCTGGGCCTGGTCCCTGGCCTACGGCGGCGTCGCCGCCGCATTCGTTGCGTTCCCGCCGCTGGCCGGGCTCTACACGGGCGGCTGGCTGATCGCCGGTGTCCTGGGCGCACTGATCATCCGCAAACCCGGCGCCGCGCTCTACTGCGAAGTGCTCGCTTCCGCCGTCTCCGGCGTGCTGGGAACCCAGTTCGGTCTCTCCGTACTGCTCTCCGGCGCCATCCAGGGCCTGGGCGCCGAACTGGTGTTCCTGCTCTTCCTGTACCGTAAGTTCACCCTGCCGGTGGCGCTGCTCGCAGGCCTCGGCTCCGGGCTTTTCCTCGGCGTGAGCGAATCGATCCTGTACATGCCCGAATGGGCGTTCCAGTGGCAGGCGCTTTATACGGTCTTCGCCATGGTGTCCGGGCTGGTGCTGGCCGGCCTGCTTTCCTGGCTGGCCGTGCGGGCGCTGGCGCGCACCGGCGTGCTTTCGGCGTTCGCCTCCGGCCGCACAGCGGACGTCTAGGCCATGGCTGCTGATCCGGTTGCGGTCAGTGCCCGGGACTGGGGATGGCGGCACGCCGGGCGTAAGGCCCAGGCGGTTGCCGGCGTTTCCTTCGATATTCATCCGGGGGAGCGGGTGCTCCTCCTGGGTGCCTCCGGGGCAGGGAAGTCCACACTGCTGCACGCGCTGGCAGGAGTGCTAGGCGAGGACACCGGCGGTACCGAAACCGGAACGCTGAGCCTTGACGGAACCCATCCGCAGGCGGCCCGCGGCCGGGCCGGTCTGCTGCTGCAGGACCCTGAGTCGCAGATTGTGCTCTCCCGGGTGGGAGACGAGGTCGCTTTCGGCGCCGAGAACCTCGGTGTTCCCCGGGCGGAGATCTGGGAACGGGTCTCCGCGGCGCTGAACGCCGTGGGGCTGCGGGTGCCGCTGGGACATTCAACTGCGGCGCTCTCCGGCGGCCAGAAGCAGCGCCTGGCGCTGGCATCCATTCTGGCGATGTCTCCGGGACTGCTCCTGCTGGACGAACCCACCGCGAATCTCGACCCGGACGGCGTCCTGGAAATCCGGGATTCGGTGGAACGGGTCCTGGATGCAACGGGAGCCACGCTGATTGTGGTGGAACACCGCGTTGCCGCCTGGGCTGACCTGGTGGACCGGGTGATAGTGCTCGACGCCGGCGGCGGGCTGCTCGCTGACGGCCCGCCCGGGGAAGTGCTCACGGCCGAGGGCACGCGAGCCCGGCTGGCCGAAGCGGGGGTCTGGCTCCCCGGAGACGCACCCGGTGTTCCGCCGCCGTTTCCCGAGGACCCCGGTGTACCGGGACTGCTGGCCGCGGAGGGACTTGAAGTGGCACGCACGCGCCGGGGCCCGGCCGTGCTCTCCGGAGTCGGCCTGACCCTCAGGGCTGGTGACGCACTGGGAATCACCGGGCCCAACGGTGCCGGGAAGTCCACCCTGGCGTTGACGCTGGGCGGACTGCTGAGTCCCCGCGGCGGGAAGCTCACCGCGTCCCCGGCGCTGGCCGGGGAGGCCGGAAGTATTCCGTCCAAGTGGAAGTCCGCACAGCTGGTGACCCGGATTGGGACCGTGTTCCAGGAACCGGAACACCAGTTCCTCACCGGGTCCGTGCGGGACGAACTGTCCTTCGGGCCGCGCCGGGCCGGGCTCGGCGACACCAAAGTCCAGGAGACCGTGGAAGCACTGGCCCACCGGCTGCGGCTGACCGGGCTGCTCCAGGTGAACCCCTTCACGCTCTCCGGGGGTGAAAAACGCCGCCTCTCCGTTGCCACCATGCTCGCCACCTCGCCGGATATCCTGCTCCTGGACGAACCCACCTTCGGCCAGGACGCGAACACGTGGCGGGAACTGGTCGCCCTGCTGGATGAACAGCGCCGGAACTCCGGCTGCGCCGTCGTCTCGGTGACGCACGACCGGGAGTTCGTTGCCGCGCTTGGCGGCCGGGTCCTTCAGGTGCAGGACGGCACCGCCCGCCTGCGCCCGGCAGAACCGGCAGCAGGGACCGCGGCATGAGCGCGGCGGCTGTCCGGGCTCCCTTACCGGAAACCGTTCCGGAACCGCGGCAGTCCCGGCTCGCGGCGGCGAACCCGCTCTCCATCCTCGGCGCCGCCGTAGCCGTCACCATTGCGGTGCTGCTGACGGTGGACTGGGTCAGTGCCACCGTGGTGCTGGCCGGGGAACTGGCTCTGCTGCCCCTGCTCCGGATCAATCCGCTGACTCTGGTGAAACGGATCTGGCCGCTGCTGGTTGCTGCCGCCATCGGCGCCTACGGTACTGCCCTGCTCGCGGAGAAAACCGGCGAGGTGCTGCTGGACGCGGGACCGCTGCTGTTCACTACCGACTCGGTGGCCGCCGGAATTGCGATTGGGCTGCGCGGACTGGCGATCGCGCTGCCGGGCATTTTCCTGCTGGTCACCGTTGATGCGACGGACCTGGCGGACGCGCTGGCCCAGCGGCTGCGGCTGCCTTCCCGGTTTGTCCTTGGGGCACTGGCCGCGATGCGGCTGGTGGGCCTGCTGGTCCAGGAATGGCGCACGCTGGGACTGGCGCGGCACGCCCGCGGGGCCGACGCCGCTGCCTCCCCGCTGGGGAAGTTCCACAACTTCCTCGGCCAGGGGCTTGCCCTGCTGATCCAGGCCATCCGGCGCGCCACGAGGCTGGCCGTAGCCATGGAGGCGCGCGGTTTTGGCAGCGGGGAACGCAGCTGGGCCCGGGCGTCCACCTTCAGCCGGACCGATCTGTGGGTTCTGGCCTACGGCGTAGGGCTGGCAGCAGCGGCGGTGTGGGCCGCCGCAGCAGCCGGGACGTTCAACTTCATCCTGTCCTAGCAGTCCTTCGCCCCGGGCAGAGCGGCCGGCCGGCTGCTCTGCCCGGGGCGAAGCGAAGCGCTACAGGACTGTCTCGACCAGCGCTGCCAGCTCGTCTGTAAGCTCACGGGAGACCGGAAGCGGCTTGCCGTCAACGGATTTCACCGGCGCGAGCAGGCGGATGCTCGAAATCAGCCACACGCCGTCGGCCTGCATCAGGTGCGAGGGCTCCAGCGGGCCGTAGCCGAGCTGCCAGCCGGCCTTTTCCGCCGCCGCAAACAGCGCGCTCTGCGTGGTCCCGGGCAGAATACCGCTTTCAAGCTCCGGGGTGAGCAGCGTCTTCACGCCGTCTTCAACCACAGCCAGCACCACGGTGGAGGTGGGGCCTTCCAGGACCTTGCCGTCGGAGGAGGTGAAGATCACGTCATCGGCGCCGTGCTGCTTGGCGAACCTGATTGCCGCCATGTT
Source organism: Arthrobacter sp. (assembly GCA_040273995.1). Lineage (GTDB taxonomy): Bacteria > Actinomycetota > Actinomycetes > Actinomycetales > Micrococcaceae > Arthrobacter_B. The sequence goes on along the minus strand of JBELYP010000046.1, from coordinate 7,677 downwards.
CACTGCATAGGAGAGCGTCTTCGAGCCAAGGAGCAGCCAGGGAGCGCGCTCGGCCACGGAGGAGTCGTAGCCCCGGTCCAGCAGCAGCACAGCCAGGCCTTCCTCCCGCTGCCGGGCACTGGATTCCGGTACGGGCGACGCCGCGACCCAAGCCGTCGGGCTCCCGGCACCCTCGGGTCCGCGGGTCAGCATCAGCTTCACCACTGCGGGCCCTGAGCCGTGGATACGGGCAAACTCGGCCATCGCCGTCGCAATTGCAGGCTTCCACACCTCTGCTGCAGGAAAGTCCAGCTGCAGGGCAGCCGCGGAAGAGGCCATTCGCTCCAGATGCATGTCCAGCTTCCGGGGCTGCCCATCCACCGCCAGCATCGATTCGAAAACGCCGTCGCCCCGGGTCACGCCCTGGTCCGTGGCCATCAGCTGGGGCACGGACGCATCCGCCGTACGCCCTGCGGGAAATGCGGGGTCCAGGAAAACCAAAACAGTCATACAGCAAGCCTAATGGCGGCCGCCCGTGAATCCGGGCGCTAGGCTGAAGGGACGGTTGGGTGGTCGGAGGGACAAACGCACGTGTGGTGGACGGTTACTGCTCCAAACTGGCTTGCGACGAGCCTGACGATCCTCGACTTCGCAATCCGGATCATCGCCCTGGGCGTGGTGCCCGGTAACCGGCGTCCCACCACCGCCATGGCATGGCTGCTGGCAATCTTCTTCCTTCCTGTTCCCGGGATTATCGTGTTCGCGCTGTTCGGCAACCACCGGCTGTCCGAACAGCGGGTGGAACGCCAGACCATGATCAACAAAAGAGTCCGCGAAAACACCCGCGAGCTCGAAGCCGAGTCCTCCTCCTATCAGGGCCCCGAGTGGGTGCTCTCCGCAGTGGAGCTGAACCGCCGGCTCGGATCGCTGCCCAGCCTGGACGGCAACAAGGTTGAACTCCAGCGGGACTACGAGGAATCCATCCGCCAAATGACCGAAGCGGTCCGCGGCGCCACCAAATACGTGCACGTCGAGTTCTACATCATGAGCTACGACGCCGTCACCAGGGAGTTCTTCAGCGCCCTGCGGGATGCGGCGGACCGGGGAGTTACCGTCCGGCTGCTGTTCGACCACATTGGCACCCTGCGGGTAAAGGGCTACCGGCAGCTGCTCAAGGAGCTGAAGTCCAGCCGGATCCACTGGCACCCGATGCTGCCAATCCAGCCGCTGCGCGGCCACTGGCGGCGGCCGGACCTGCGCAACCACCGCAAGATCCTGGTGGTTGACGGCGTAATCGGCTTCACCGGCTCGCAGAACCTTGTTGAGCCGGGCTACCGCAAGCCCGGCAACCACCGGATGGGCCGCAAATGGGTTGAGCTGATGAGCCGGCTCGAAGGTCCCGTGGTGGATGAAATCAACGTGGTCTTTGCCACCGACTGGAACATGGAGACGGACGAGAACCTGGAACAGGAACTGAGCCTGTACGAGGGAGCGTCCAAGCCCGGGGACATCACCTGCCAGGTGGTTCCCTCCGGCCCCGGTTTCACGACGGAGAACAACCTGCGCCTGTTCACCTCGCTGCTGTACTCCGCCTCCGAACGCATCTCCATCACCAGCCCCTACTTCGTCCCGGACGACTCCCTGCTTTACGCCATCACCACCGCCGCCCAGCGGGGTGTGCAGGTGGAGCTTTTCGTTTCTGAACGCGGCGACCAGTTCCTGGTGGACCATGCCCAGCGTTCCTACTACGAGGCACTGATGGAAGCCGGCATCCGGATCTGGCAGTACCCGGCCCCGCTGGTCCTGCATGCAAAACACTTCACCGTGGACAACGAAGTGGCCGTCCTGGGGTCCTCCAACATGGACATGCGCTCCTTTTCGCTGAACCTGGAAGTCTCCATGATGATGTTCGGCGGGAACATCGTGGAGAAGATGCGCCAGATCGAGGACACCTACCGGAACCTGTCGAAGGAACTGGTCCTGGAGGAATGGCGCACACGCCCCGTGTGGCAGCGCTACGTGGACAACGTTGCCCGCCTGACTGCCACCCTGCAGTAGTCCTAGCCGGCGGGGACTTCCAGGCCCAATGCGCCCAGCACCCCGCGGGACTTGGTCCGGACCTCTTCCCATTCGGCTTCGGGATCGGAGCCGGAAGTTACCGCGCCGCCGACGCCGAGGCTCAGGGAAGTGCCACCGGCCCCGTCCGGCTGAATCACCAGAGTGCGGATGACGACGGAGAGATCCGCGGCACCGGTCAGCGAAAAGTAGCCGACCGCCCCGGAATAGAACCCGCGGGGCGCCGCTTCGAGGCGGTCCAGGATGGCCATGGTGCTGACTTTCGGTGCGCCGGTCATTGACCCCGCCGGGAAGGCCGCGGCCACGGCCTCGGCACGGCTGGCGCCGGGAGCGAGCTGCGCGTCGACGGTGCTGACCAGCTGATGGACCGTCGCGTAGCTTTCCGTGACGCACAGCCGAGGCACCGTGACTGACCCTGGAACCGCGAGCCGGGAGAGGTCGTTGCGCATCAGATCCACGATCATGATGTTCTCCGCGCGGTCCTTGATGCTCTCCAGCAGGTCCTGACGCAATGCAGCGTCCTCGGCGGGAGTTGCCCCGCGTGGCCGGGTGCCCTTGATCGGCTCGGCGCGCAGTGCGCCCCCGGCGCTGACCCGCAGGAACCGTTCGGGGGAGGTTCCCAGCAGGGCCAGGCTGCCGACCCGCAGAAGCGAAGCGAAGGGCGCCGGGCTGTGCTGCCGCAGGGCACCGTAAAGCGCCAGCACCTGCTGCGGAGGCAACGCGCCGGGGAGAGACCCGTCCAACGCCGTGGTCAGGCAGATTTCGTAGCTGTTGCCGTCCCGGATTTCGTCCTGGGCCCGGCGCACCTTGGTCAGGTAGCCGGCACGGCTGTCCCGAAACGTGAACCCGGGCTGGATGGCCGGCGCAGCACCGCCCCGCGCCCCGGCAGGGCTGCGGGACGTACCAGGCGGAACGCCGTCGAGCACGTGCCGGGCCTCTTCCAGCCAGGGCGTTCCGGCGCCGGTTTCTTCCAGCTCCGGATCCCGCAGCTCCAGCAAGTGGACCCTGCCCAGCAGGTGATCCAGCACCACAGCACGGGCCGCGAACACCAGGGCTGCGTCGGCCGCCGCGGGCTCCGTTTCCGGGCCGGGTTCGGTGGCGAAAGCGTGCGCTGCGGCTCCGGTTTCCTGTTTGAGTCCGTACCCCAGGGCTCCGGTCCAGCCAAGGGCGAACGGGCAGGGATAGTCCTGCGGCGGCGTGACCCGGGGGATGCCCCATTCCGCTTCCAGCCAGCGGAAGAACGGCCCCGGAATACGTGCCTCCACCGGCCCCCAGGCCACCCGGGTGCTGCCGGCGCTGTGGACGGCGTGCCTGCCCAGCGGTCCGCCGCCGTCGGCCATAATGCTGAACCGGCTGCGCTCGGCGGGGCTGCCGCTGGTGCCCGCGGACCCGGCGTCGGAACTGTCCAGCCACACTGAGGATGTGCTGGAGCCGCAGAGTGCGCTGAACAGTGCCTCCGCATCCGGTGTGCCGGGCAGCGTTTCGACGGAGAGTTCCAGGCCGGCCGGCGGCAGGCCAAGGCCGGGGGCAGGGAGGTGAAGCGAGGCGAGTGCGCGCAGCACGTAACGGTGCAGCGGGAAGGGAGCCGGGCCGCTGGAAAGTATGACGTCAGCTTCGTTCGCCACCGGATCGGCCGCAGCCCAGGCTGCTTCCTGCGCGGCCCAGCGGTCCCAGTAGGGGGCGTAGACCTCGCCGTCGCGGTTCAGGGCACGTTCCTTACGCAGCGGCTCGGGCGCCTGCACCCACACCACGGCGTCCAGCAGGCTGCGGGCGGCGAGATGCCCGGCGCCCACACCTTCAAAAATGACGATCTCCGCCGGTTCGCTCTGCCGTGCTGGGCCGTAGTGCCCGGCTGTCCAGTCCCATGCCCGCCAGTGTGCAGTCCGGCCGGCGGAGAGCGGTGCCAGGACCTCGCGCCGGTAGTACTCCATTCCCTCCTGGAGTCCGTCCCAGCCGGGATAGACATCCTCCAGATGGAACAGGGCAACGGAACGGTGGACCCGCAGTGCGGCAGCCAGCTCCAGAGCGAGGCTGGTTTTTCCGGCGCCGGAAAAACCGTCGACGCCGATCAGCAGCGGGCGTCCGGCTGCAGCGGTCATCGGGCGCGGTCCGCCAGGGCGGCGCGGACAAAGTCCACCACGCCGGGCACAGCCGCCTGGATCAGCGCGTAGGAGGAGTCAAAGTCGGACATGTCCCCGTACCAGGGGTCCTCGATGCCCTGCTCGCTGGCCGGAAGGTGGGCGGCCGCAGGGTCAAAGCTGCGCAGCATCCGGATCCTGTCCCGGTACTGGCCGGGCGCTTCGGCCTGGAGGTGGGTCAGGTGCCCGTGGTCCAGTGCCAGGATCAGGTCCCGGGAACCGTACCAGTCCGCTTCGAAGGCGCGGGCGCGGAAGCCGGCGACGGCGGCTTCCGGGTAATTATGCCGGAGCAGCTTGTCGGCGGCGCGGGGGTCCATGGGGCGACCCGCCTCCCAGCCCGTCACTCCTGCGGAATCCACCTCGGTCCGCGCCTGCAGCCCGGCGTCGGACAGGGCACGCGCAATGCTGAACTGGGCCATGGGGGAGCGGCAGATGTTGCCGGTGCACACGGTAATGATGCGGTACATCTTTCCAGCCTACCCAGCTTCGGCCGCCGGCCTTCCCGGGAACGCAGCAGGTTCAGGCGCGGGCCAGCAGCTCCCCGTTCGGCATCAGGAACCAGCCGTCCGGTGCCTCGGCCCAGCGTTTCCAACCGTCCGCGATCCGGGTGAGATCTTCCTTTGAGGCCAGACCGCGTTCCAGGGCCTGTTCGGCGTAGGCGGAATGCAGCACCCGCTCAGCCCAGGCGCCGGCATGCCAGCGGCGGCGCTCATCGGTGGCGTAGAGCCAGTTCGACGACGAGGGAACCAGCTCGGTGAATCCCGCTTCCAGTGCCCAGGAGATCAGCCGGCGGCCGGCGTCGGGCTCGGCCCGGTTGCCGCGGGCGATCTGCTGGTAGGTCTGCATCCATTCCTGAAGCTCCGGGACTTCCGGGTACCAGCTCATGGCGCGGTAGTCGGCGTCACGGACCGCAACCAGTCCGCCGGGACGGGTGACGCGGCGCATCTCGTGCAGGGCTGCAACCGGATCGGTCAGATGCTGCAGGACCTGGTGGGCGTGCACCACATCGAAGGTATCGTCCGGGAAATCGAGGTCGTAAACGTTGCCGGGCTGGAACTCCACATTGGCGGCACCGCGCTCGTCCGCCAGCGCCCGGGCCTGCACCAGGACGTCCTCCGAGCGGTCCAGTCCCGTGACCAGTCCGGGTGCGGCCAGCTCCGCCAAATCCACGGTGATGCTGCCGGGGCCGCAGCCTACGTCCAGCACACGCAGTCCCGGCCGCAGGTGCGGAAGGAGGTAGGCGGCTGAATCCGCGGCGCTGCGGGTGGCATGCGCGCTCACTACGCTGCGGTGGTGTCCATGCGAATAGGTGTCCTGAGCCATAGCAGGACGATACGCGGATCCGGTCCTGTTTGGCTGCGGAGGAAGCTTCGGAAGTCATGCTGTGTCATATCAGGGGATGCTTGTCCGGCACCGCGGATTCACCGGAACCCCTTGTGCGCCGCCCCGCTGCGGTGCCTTGATAGAATCGGGACCCGCGCAGGAAGGAACCCGCGGATGAAGGCCGTTGTCCTCTACGACTCTGCCTACGGCAACACACGCCGTATAGCCGAGGCGATTGCCGCCTCGCTTGAAGGCATGGACGCCGAAGCCGTGCAGGTGCCGGAGTTCTCTCCGGAGGCCCTGGAGCCCGGCGACCTGCTGGTGGTGGGGAGCCCGATTAACGGCTGGCGGCCCACCCCGATTATTTCGGCGGCACTTGAGGCGCTGGACCGGGAGCAGCTCCGCGGCATCAGGGCGGCAGCCTTCGACACGAGGGTGCGGTTGTTCATTCACGGAGATGCGGCCGGGAAACTCTCGAAAGAGCTCGGATCGCGGGGAGCCGAGATCATCTCTGCACCGCAGCCCTTCTACGTCAAGGGGACCGAGGGGCCGCTGCAGGACGGTGAAGTTGAAAAGGCGGAGTTCTGGGCCCGCTCGCTGCTCCACGCAGTAGGGCGCTGAACCTTTGGAATAGTTGAGTGCAGTGCACTCAACTTTGTTGACAAATTGCGAGCCAGCGCTAAAGTTGAGTGTAGAACGCTCAATATGCGCTACGGGTGGCACCGGTAGGGGTCCGGCAGCTTGAAGGCTGGAACCCGGTTGCGGCGGCCACTGATTTCCAAGGAAAGAGGAAGCAAATATGTCACGTGCAGTAGGTATCGACCTCGGAACCACCAACTCCGTTGTCTCCGTCCTGGAAGGCGGCGAGCCCACAGTCATCGCCAACGCCGAAGGCGGCCGGACCACCCCGTCGGTTGTTGCTTTCGCGAAGTCCGGTGAGGTCCTGGTTGGCGAGATCGCCAAGCGCCAGGCGGTCAACAACATCGACCGCACCATTTCCTCGGTCAAGCGCCACATGGGCACCGACTGGAGTGTGGACATTGACGGCAAGAAGTACACCGCCCAGGAAATCTCCGCCCGCATCCTGCAGAAGCTGAAGGCCGACGCCGAGGCCTACCTCGGTGAGAAGGTCACCGACGCCGTTGTGACCGTCCCGGCTTACTTCAACGATGCCGAGCGCCAGGCCACCAAGGAAGCCGGCGAGATTGCCGGGCTGAACGTCCTGCGCATCGTCAACGAGCCCACCGCCGCAGCACTGGCCTACGGCCTGGACAAGGGCAAGGAAGACGAACTCATCCTGGTCTTCGACCTCGGCGGCGGTACCTTTGACGTTTCCCTGCTGGAAGTCGGCAAGGACGAAGACGATTTCTCCACCATCCAGGTCCGCGCCACTGCCGGCGACAACCGCCTCGGCGGCGACGACTGGGACCAGCGCATTGTTGACTACCTGCTGAGCCAGGCCAAGGCCAAGGGCGCAGACCTGTCCAAGGACAAGATCGCCCTCCAGCGCCTGAAGGAAGCAGCGGAGCAGGCCAAGAAGGAACTCTCCTCGGCTACCTCCACCAACATTTCCCTGCAGTACCTCTCGGTGACCCCCGAAGGGCCCGTCCACCTGGACGAGCACCTCTCCCGGGCCAAGTTCCAGGACCTGACCAAGGACCTGCTGGACCGCACCAAGAAGCCGTTCCACGACGTCATCTCCGAAGCCGGCATCAAGGTCTCGGACATCGACCACATCATCCTGGTTGGCGGCTCCACCCGTATGCCTGCCGTCTCCGAGCTGGTCAAGGAACTGGCCGGCGGCCAGGAGCCGAACAAGGGCGTGAACCCGGATGAGGTTGTGGCCGTTGGTGCAGCGCTGCAGGCCGGTGTCCTGAAGGGCGAGCGCAAGGACGTGCTGCTGATCGACGTCACCCCGCTTTCCCTGGGCATCGAGACCAAGGGCGGCGTGATGACCAAGCTGATTGAGCGCAACACGGCCATCCCCACCAAGCGCAGCGAAACCTTCACCACCGCTGATGACAACCAGCCGTCCGTGGCCATCCAGGTCTTCCAGGGCGAGCGTGAGTTCACCCGGGACAACAAGCCGCTGGGCACCTTCGAGCTGACCGGCATTGCGCCGGCTCCGCGCGGTGTCCCGCAGGTTGAGGTCACCTTCGAC
>JBELYP010000045.1:0-24580 GCA_040273995.1 Arthrobacter sp. | reverse complement strand
ATGCTTCGCGACGGAACCCTTTATGAAGACCCGGCGCCTAAGAATCTGCCCTCAGCCGCTTGACCAAAACCATAGAGGCACCCCCCGGCGATGCCACGACCCTACCCGACGAAGCATGCGTACCGATTTCCCGGGTCCAGTGCGGCCGGGACCTTCTCCCGGGTAACGGCCGGAGCGCAGGAGCCCTAACCCGTTCTGCAAACGCACCGGTCCCGTTCTGCATTGCCCTGGCCCCGCACCGGTGCAATATTGGGACGCATGCGATGGCTACGGCGTGTGGCAGGAATAGCCGCAGCCGCTGCGGGTGCGGCGGCCGCCGTCTTGGCGCTGCGCCGCGCATCACTGCGGTGGGGTGCCACGGAGTCCGAAGTTGCCATGAACCTGCCGGGTGATGAGCTGCTTCCCGCCCCGAACCTCGTGGCCACCCGCGCCATTTCGATCGCTGCGCCGCCGTCGAAAGTCTGGCCCTGGCTGACGCAGCTCGGGCAGAACCGCGGCGGCTTCTACAGCTATGACTGGCTCGAAAACCTCCTCGGCCTGAACATCCACAGCGCAGAGACGATCCAGTCCGAACTTCAGGTCCAAGAACCCGGCGACACCATTGATCTGGCCCCGGGCGCCGGGCTCTCTGTGGTCCGGCTCGACGCCGAACGTTCCCTCGTACTCGGCGGCGGAGTCGGCCCGGGCGGTTCGGGGCCCGACGGTGGCCCCGGCGGTATCGGGACTAAACCTCGTGACATCGGTTCGTCCGCCGGCGCCGGAACCGGACGCGGGGCCGGAACCGGACGCGGAGCCCCTTACGACTTCACCTGGGCGTTCGTTCTCCTACCGCAGCCCGGCGGATCCACCCGTCTCGTGGCCCGCGAACGCTACGCCTACCGGACGGCGTGGGCGGGCGCGCTGGTGGAACCGGTGGAGATGATCAGTTTCCTCATGTCCGAACGCATGCTCCGCGGCATCCGGGACCGCGCTGAGCGGGTCACGCGGGTCCAGCGCGTCTAGGAGGTGCTACCCGTTGTAGGAGGCCTCGACGTCTATCACCCACGTGACGCCGAATCGATCAGTCAGCATGCCAAACCCTGGGCTCCAGGCGGAGGCAGCAATGGGTTCGATGATCTCCGCCCCGTCGGCCAGCCCGTCCCAGAGCGACTGCACTTCAGCCAGGCTCTGCCCGCGCAGGGACTGGAAGAACGTCCGGTCCGTAACGGTGATGCCGTTTTCACGCCGGGTGGTCCCTGCCGTTCCGCCGGTATCGGTGCTGTCCTGGCCGGGAATGTCATAGGCCATCAGCCGGAAACCGTCAGGCGTCTCCAGCTGGCCGAAGACGATCTTCTCCGCGCCCGGAGCCGCCTTCGGCATCCCGAAGTCGCCGTACGTCGCTGCCGTCACGGAACCCCCAAAGACAGACCGGTAAAACTCCAGTGCCTGGCCTGCCGTGCCGCGGAAGTTCAAGTGGGTTGTGGTGGTGATACTCATCGGTTTTGTCCTTTCGTTCGGCACGGTTTGTGCCGCTGTATCCAGACTGAACCGGGTAGCGGACAGGATGTGTCCTCTTTTGGGGAGATACTCAAACCATGCCCGGAACCTCCTCGCGAATGCTCACGCTGCTCTCGCTGCTGCAGTCCCGGCGGGACTGGCCGGGGCAGGTGCTCGCTGAGCGGTTGGACGTGACAGTGCGAACCGTCCGGCGGGACGTGGACCGGCTGCGCGAGCTGGGCTATTCGATTGCGGCGGTCAAGGGACCCGACGGCGGTTACCGGCTGGCTCCCGGTACGGAACTTCCGCCGCTGCTGTTCGACGATGAGCAGGCGGTGGCGATCGCCGTCGCGCTCCAAAGCACCCCGTCCAGCGGGGTGGATCTGGATGAAGCCGCAGCCCGGGCACTGACGACGGTAAAGCAGGTGATGCCCTCACGGCTGCGGCACCTTGTGGAAGGCTTCCAGTTCACCGACACCGGTGGTTCCACCCGGGTAGATCCGGCTGTTCTCGGGGAGGTCAGCGCTGCCACCCGGGATCACCGGATTCTCCGGTTCGGTTACGGAGAGAACGGGGGCGAGGATTGGTCAGTGCCGCCAAAACGGGTTGAACCGTATGCCGTGATCGCCGTGCGCGGCCGGTGGTACCTGGTGGCCTGGGACCTTGATAAGGCGGACTGGCGGATTTACCGGCTGGACCGGATGACCCCCAAGCCGCCGGCGGGCGCAGCTTTTATGCCCCGGACGATCCCCGGCGGCAGCGCGGGCGTTTTTCTCTCCTCACGGCTCAAGGGATCCGACCGCGGCGATGTGTGGCCGTGCAGGGGTGAACTTCTTCTCCAGCTGCCGGCCTCCAGGATTGCGCCGTGGCTGGGTGACGGAGAACTGGAGCAGGTCTCGGCGACGGCCTGCCGCGTCCGGGTGGGGTCCTGGTCCTGGGCGGGAGTGCTGTCCTGGGCGGGAGTGCTGTCCTGGGCCGTACGTTTCGACGCACCGTTCACGGTCCTGGGACCGGATCCGTTCATCGATGCGATGGCCGGGTTTGCGGGCCGGATTTCCGCAGCGACCGGGGCCCCGGCGGACTGACACCAGCCCGGAGAACGACGGCACCGGGAATGCTCCCAGCCTGCGCTATGTTGCCCCGAGTATGACGAGCCCGGCCGCACTCCCCCAAACCACTGTCCCTCCGGGCACCGCAGGCACAGTGGCCACCAGCCCCCGATCCGTGTGGACGCGTTAATGCGCGTATCGCTGCTCGACCGGTCTCGCAGCCGGGCGGGCGCAACCGACGCTGAAACCGTCGCCGGCACCGTCGAGCGGGCCGTGCGGGCGGAGTCGCTCGGATTCCACCGGTTTTGGACCGCCGAGCACCATGGAGTGCCGGGCATCGCCGCTTCCGCTCCGGCCGTGATGATGGCGGCCATCGGCGCCCGCACCCAGCGCATCCGGCTCGGCAGCGGCGGGATCATGCTCCCCAATCACCGGCCGTTGATCGTGGCGGAACAGGCACTTCTGCTCGAATCCCTGTACCCGGACCGGATCGATCTGGGCCTGGGCGGCTCACTGGGTTTCACCCCTGCGGTGCGCGAGGCACTGGGGCGCCGGCTTCTGCGGGACGGTGAATACGCTGCGGAGGTCAGCGAAGTCCGGGACTTCCTGTCCGGCCGGGCGGCGATCACCGCCCGGCCGCGAACCGCTCCGCCGCCGATGTTCCTGCTGGCCATCAAGGACGGGCTCTCCCTGGCGGCCCGGCTGGGCCTGCCGGCTGTAGTGGGCGGGCCGCTGCTCAACGACGACGCTGCCGTCGACGGCTACTTCCGCGGTTATCAGCCAACCCCTGAGGCGCCGGAACCGTATTTGATTGCCTCAGTCGAGGTCATGGTGGCGGAAAGCGCCGGGCGGGCCCGCGAGCTGCTGCTGCCTGAGGCCTGGGCGCACGCGGACTCGCGTGAGGTGGGCGAGTTCCGGCCCTTGCGTCCGGTGCAGGAAGTGCAGCGGCTGTTGGAGACTGCCAGTCCGCGCAAGGCAGCCGCTGTGCGGAACTGGCCGGACTCCGCCGTCGTAGGCACCCCTGACCAGGCAGCCGAAGGGCTGGCGGCGCTGCTGAAACGGACCGGCGCGTCCGAGCTGATGGCCAGCGTCAGCGCCTACGACCCGGCCGATGTCGCCGCGACAGATTCGTTCCTGGCCTCCCTGGCGGATTGTTCCTGGGGCGGCCACACCACGGTGAAGCGCTCGAACACGATTTCATCGGTTTCGGACCATTCACGGCCCTGGGCCGCTGAGACGCGCGTCCAGTAGCGGCGGTGCTCGCGCTGCCAGCTCTCCATGCTGAGGTCGTCTTCGCCTTCATCGCGGGCGAAAGCGGCATCAGCGCTGGAGAAGGAGCCCAGGCGCAGTTCAGTGGTGCGGAGAATGAGCCGGGGTGTACCTGCGCCGTCGCACACGATCCAGTGGGATCCGATCCGGGGCACCGCGTCTCCCCGGGCGAGGAAGTCTGCAACGAGTTCCGACGTCGCCCGTTTCCGTCCGCTGAGCACGTGGGCAAGGAGCTCGTCCGCCAGCCTCCGGGAGTCTCCGAAATGTTCCACGGTGTAGTCCGGGCAGGCAGCCACCGCCTCCGGATGTGCGGCGGCGTAGTCCTGCCACATTTGAAGGGCGGCGTCCTGGTCGGGCTGGTGTACGGGCTGGGATTCCACCCGCCCATCATGCCCCAAGTGCACGCCGTATCCGCGTCGGTTACAGTGGCCAGCAGACAATCGGGGGGATTAATGCACACGGGGACACGAATCGCCGGGGCAGCAGCGGCACTGCTGCTGGGTACGGCACTGGCAGGCTGCGGCGCGACCGACGACGAGGTCAACGAGGCACTGGCAGTCGAAGACGCGAAGGCCAATCCGGCACCAACGCCCTGGAACCCGCGGCCCTGTCCCGGCGGCGAAATTCTGCAGACAGACCCGTCCGGCACCGTCCAGTCCATCAAGCCGGACTGTTACGACCAGGCGCTGGTGGAAGCCATCGAAGAGTTCCCGGAACCGCTGCCCGCAGGCGTGGAGTGGCAGTTCGAAACCATCAACTACTTTGATCCGAAAGAGAATCCGTCACTTGAAGTGCCGGTGATCATGGATGGGGTTCAGGACGTCACGGTCGCGGAGAACTGGCTGTGCGCCTGGATGGAGTCCTATCTGCAGGCGGTGGACAGCGGTGACTCTCCCGAGCAGGCGAACAGCATGGCCTATCTGGACAAGTACACCCAGCTGCCGGCGGTCCAGGCGAACCATGGCAACCCGGAAGACTTTGCGGCGAGCGTCATCGCTCCGGCCCAGGCTGGTGATCCTGCCAAAATGCGGGAGTTCTTCGGCGGCTGCCCGCAGTACGGCAGCTAGGCCGGCCGGGGCTGGGCCACCGGCGAGCGCCTCGAGGTCTCCGGCGGGGTCCTGCTCTGACCGGCCTGCGGTAGCCGTACTGCCCCTCGGCTCCGCGCCGCCGTCGGGCATTGGTCACACGGCGGCTATGGCCGGAGCGGCCGGCTCAAACGGATACTGCTCCTGGTCACCGCCGCGGACCACGACGCACGACGCCTCGGGCACTTCCTGCCACGCACCTTCCAGGTCGCCCAGCGGCTCACTGACCACCAGACGGGAATCGTCGGTGAGCTTGCCGAGCAGCTCATGCTCCGGATACTGCGCCTGCAGTGCGCCGACGTTGCTGCTGACGAAGAGCGTCCGAGAGTTCCGCTCACTGGAGTACCGGAACGCCCACGTTGTCTCGCCGTCGGTCGTTGCGACAGTCATCTGGACCGGATGCTCAATGCCGTGCCGCCGCCCGGTGTCCTCGACAAAGCCCACCGCCTCGGCGACCGCCGCGCGGGGATCACTTTCCAGCCCGAAGGTCAGCGCGAGGTAGAAGAACACCTCCGAGTCCGTTGACCCTTCGATCTCCCGGTAAAGGGCCGGGTCAACGGCCATGGCAAGGTCCCGCTTCACCTTTGGGAAGTCCGCCAGCACACCGTTGTGCATCCACAGCCATTTGCCGTGCCGGAACGGATGGCAGTTTGTCTGCTGGATCGCTGTGCCGGTGGTGGCCCGGATATGGGCGAAGACGCGGCGTGCAGACGCCTGCCGCGCGAGTTCATGCAGGTTGCGGTCATGCCACGCAGGTTCGGTACTGCGGAAGACGCCGGGAGTCGGTTCGGTGCCGTACCAGCCGACGCCAAACCCGTCTCCGTTGGTGGTTTCCACCCCTAACCGCGAATGCCTGCTTTGCATCACCAAAGAGTTGACCGGCTTATAGAGAAGGTCATCCAGCCGGACGGGGGAACCTGAATACGCTAGCCACCGGCACATGTCGACTCCTTCGGATCGGTCCGGATGCCGAGCCGGTGGGGCGAGCTTCACGCCGTCGCTGTGCTCGGGCCGCAGGGTCAGTGGACCACGGAACGCTTCCCTGGTCCATACGCTCCCGAAACTTCTCGGCCGCGGACTGCAGGCACATTATCTCCGCGGTCTCTGAGTCCCATGCCCTGCTCATCCCCACGGCGCAGTGGGGGCACCCCATGTGTGGTCAGGCGTCGGTCGCGCGTGCGATGGGGCCCGGCTCCCGGCACCTGGCCGGCCTCGGCTGGGGATCCTGCGGTCTCCTTGAACTGACGGCGCTGCCCTCCACCGGCAGGGACCGGCGGGTCCCCTGGGTCCGGGAGGCAGATGCTCTCCTGGCCGACGGCGGCGACGCGGCTTACCTGTGCCACTGGGTCCGGAAGTCCGTGCTGGCGGGCCTGCTGCCGGCCCTGCCGGAGACTGTCTGGGTGGGGGTCAGTGCCGGGAGCATGGTGCTGACGCCGCGGGTCGGGGATTCTTTTGTGGAGTGGCCGGCGGTGCCGTCGAGGTGGTTTTCGAAGGCGGGTGGAGGAAATTTGACGGCTCGGCCGGCTAGGCGGTCTGAGCGGCCACCACCTCACGGAGCGCCGCCACCACCCGCTGGACCGCGATCCGCTGGAGCGCCTCGGGGCGGCAGAGGACGTCCACATGCCTGGCGAGCGGCAGGTCACGGATCGGTTTGAGGAGCAGTCCGCTGCCCGGGGGCGGGGAAGCGGTGTGCCGGGGCATCAGCGCGACGGTGTTTCCCGCGGCGACGATTTCGGCCGCGATAAAGAACTCATTGATCTGATGCGTGATGTTCAGGGGCTGTCCCGCGTGAACGGCCACGGCCTGCAGTGCCGACATCAGCGGGAATCCGTCCTGGACTGACACCCAGTCTTCCCCTGCGAGGTCCCGCACACTGACGCTGGCCTCCCCGGCCAGGCGGTGCCGGCTGGACATGGCAACATCGAGCGGCTCCCGCAGCAGGGGAAGCACCCTGATCTCTTCCGGCCACGGCGTGCTGTGCTGGAGGCGGTGCGCAATCACCAGGTCATAGTCGGCTGCCAGGGCCGGGAAGGCGTCCTGTCCAACGTCCCGGTCGGAGCAGAGCAGCTGCGGATTTCCGTCGCCGGCCAGGGCGGAAAGCAGTGGACGGAAGAAGGTAAAACCGGCACTGTTGAACGCGGAAATACTTACCGTCGCCCGGGGATCCTCCAGGTATCCGGCCACGGCCTGTTCCGCAGAAGTCAGGGCAGCGCTGATATCCACCGCCGCACTGGCCAGGGCCCGGCCGGCCCCGGTCAGGACAAGGTTCCGTCCCCGGCGTTCCGTGAGCGGCACTCCCACCCGGCGCTGCAGCGCACTGAGCTGCTGGGAAACCGCCGATGCCGATACGTGGGAAGCGCGGGCGACGGCGGCGATGCTGCCGCGGTCGCCAAGTTCCCTCAGCAGGCGCAGCTGGTAAAGATCCATAAGCAAGACTAAACCGACATTTCAGGATTTGGCCTCTGGTCTTACGAATCTGTTTCCCTCAAGACTGAGGGAGTGCCCTCAACAACTTTGAAACCGCCCTCCCTCCGGAACAGTGAACGACGCCGCCTGGCCGCCTCACTGCTTGGCGCACGCAAGGTGGACCTGCTGCTCCTCCTGGTCGCCGTCGTTTGGGGCAGCAGCTACCTCGCCGCAAAAACCCTTACCGGCACGGTCAGCGTTACCACCATTTTGTCCCTGCGCTTCCTCATCACCGCGGTGGCCCTGGCAGGAATCTGGCTGGTCTGGAACCGCCGCCGAACGACGCGCCGCGAGGCAGCCACCGGCATCGTTCTGGGCTTCACGCAGGCGGCAGTGCTGATCCTCGAAACCTATGGAATCGCGGGCACGAGTGCCACGAATGCCGGGCTGATCATCAGCCTCGTCGTGGTGTTCACCCCCGTCACCGAGAGCATTGCGTTTCGGGTAAAACTGCCGCGCCCGCTCTTCGTTGCCGGGGTCATCGCCGTCGTGGGTGTCTGCCTGCTGGTTTCGCAGGAGGGGTTTGCCGCTCCCGGCGCGGGTGATCTGCTCGTGCTTGCCGCGGCGGCCGTGCGTTCCGTCCACGTCACGGCGGTGTCCGCCCTGACCCGGGGCCGCAGCTTCAGCGCCCTGAACCTGACACTGATTCAGAGTGTGGTCTGCGCAGTCCTCTACAGCGCCGCCGATGTCCGGGACGTCTACCGGGCTGTGCTGGGCTTTGGCGCCGGCGAATGGCTTGGCGTGCTCTACCTCGGCCTGGCGTGCAGTGTCTTCGCGTTCCTCGTCCAGACCTGGGCCATCCAGCAGACCTCGGGTTCCCGGGCCAGCCTGCTGATGGGAACCGAGCCCATCTGGGCCGTTCTTATCGGAATCGGCATCGGGCAGGAGTCGCTGGGCCTGCTGGGATTCGCAGGCGCCGCCCTCATCATCGGCGGAACATATCTGGGGCTGCGGGCGGAAACGCGGCACCGCTCCTCCGCCGTCCTCAAACCCGAATCTCCGGTAAGCGGTTAGTGAAGGGTGTGTCCCGCCGCCGTCAGCAGTCCACGGGCCTGGTCATACTTCGCCGCCGGGACCATCAGAACATCTCCGTCGAAAGTCGAGGTCACAAACACGGGACACCCTGCCGAGGAAAGCGGCGCGACCAGCGACGCCACCACTCCCGTCAGCCCGAACGGCATAGGCCCCGAGGCATAGAAGGCCGCCCACGGCCCGTCGGTTTCCGCGCCGTCTGGAGCCAGCGCGGCCGGACAGACAACCGACAGTTCCTCCGGAGTCCGGGTCAAGGACACGAATCCGTCCAGGTTTGCAGGGAACAGGACGTCGGCAGGCAGCTGTGATGACGGGGGCAGCTTCGCGATGACGTAGTCGCCGGGGAGGGCATGGAGTTCTACGGAGGGAACGGGCGGGGTCATGGATAGGTCCTGGTTCGGTCTGTGCGGAAGGCCCGCCGGAACAGGGGCCGCGCTCGTCGCACGCCCCCATCATGCCAGATGGCGCAGTGCCATCGGGGAACGGACGACGCTGGGGGCAGGCGTCCGGGTTCCTGGATGGCTGCAGCCCAGCTAGAGCGTGGCCGGAATCTCTCGCCCGGGAAAGAGCGTCGAGTACTGCCGCCGGTACATTCGGCGGCCGACGACGCGGTAGGCCAGCCGAACCGGTACGGGGATCTCCTTGAACAGTTCTTTCCGGTCCTGGGGAGGATTCGTGGCGAGCACCATGCCGAGGTAGCTCACCAGGAACTTCTTATCCAACTGGTCGATCCCGTGCTGGCCGACCGCACTCATTTCCTTTTCGTTCAGGACCCTGTCCACCACCGGCATCACCTCCGTGACCTCCCGGCGCAGGTGCACTTTCAGCTGAGCGGACAGTTCCTCGTAGCGTTGGGCGAGTTCCTCCCTGTCGGCTGCGTCTGCCGTTTCCATCCAGCGCAGCCGAACCGGTTCGATGTGCCCCAGGCGCTCCGTCACCTGCCGGTGGTGCTCCAGCATCTGGGCTACGTGCAGCGCACACGCGGGTGCCCGGCCTTCCAGCTGGGGATACATGAGCAGGTCTTCGCCCTCGTGGTGGATGTGAAGCGTTCGGTCAAAGTGTCCGAGCACCTCCCCGACGTAGGCTGCACGTTCGGTATCGCCGTCGGCGGCTGACCGGACCAGACCGGGCGCTTCGTCGTACGCCCAGAGGAAAAAGCGGTGAATGCGCCGCATGCCCGCCGTGCCGGTGCACAGGATTGGCCCCGGTGGCAGTGGAGCCGCCGTTTCGCCGGGTTCAGCCGTAAAGAAGTCGACCATTTGAATCATCCCTTTTGCGAGTTCAGGCATGACCGGGCCGCCCCGCAGAATCTTAGATGGCCTGCATCACACCGCTCAACGGCTTTCCCAAAAGAGCGGCATACGGCGGAGGGCGCTTCCTGCACCGGCAATCCCGTGCCGAAAGGTTGAAAATTCTCTTGCACTGGAGCAGCGGACGAATTCCAATAGCCCAATGACAAAGGATGCGGGCAAGGCTCCCGCGGAACCGCAAACCGGGTTGAAGCGGGCAGTGGGAACGCCGCTGCTGTTCGCGTTCATCGTGGGAGACACCCTCGGCGCCGGCATCTACACCCTGGTGGGCACCATGGCCGCCGATGTCGGCGGCGCAATCTGGCTGCCGCTGCTTATCGCGCTGGTGGTCGCTCTGCTTACTGCGGCAACTTACGCGGAGCTGATCACCAAATACCCGCATGCCGGCGGTGCCGCTCGCTACGTCGACCGGGCCTTCGGCATTCCCTACCTGTCCTTCATTGTCGGGTTCCTGATGATGGCCTCAGGCATCACCACGGCCGCTGCGCTGGCTAACGCGTTCGCGGGCGATTATCTGACCGCGATCATCGATGTGCCGGCCGCCCCGGCAGCTGTCGCGTTCATCATCGTGCTGACCCTGATCAACCTGCGCGGCGTCCGGGAATCCCTCACCGCCAACCTCGTTGCCTCGATCATCGAGGTGAGCGGCCTGGTCATCGTTATCTTCGTTGCTGGCGTGGTCTTCACGTCGGGCAACGGGGAGCCTTCACGGCTCCTCGAGTTCGCCCCGGATGTGCCTCCGCTCGAAGGCGCCTTTGCCGCCTCCATCGTGGCGTTCTTCTCGTTCCTCGGGTTCGAGGCCGCGGCGAACATGGCCGAGGAAGTGCGCAAGCCCTCCAAGTCCTATCCCCGCGCACTGTTCGGCGCGATCGGCACTGCGGGACTCGTCTACCTCCTGATCGCCCTCGGCGCGGTGATTGTGGTGCCCCCGGAGGACCTGGCTGAGTCCAGCGGACCGCTGCTCGACGTCGTCGCGGCCAGCGGCGTCGGCATCCCGCCGTGGCTGTTCAGCCTCATCGCGCTGATCGCGATCGCCAACGGTGCCCTGCTGTTTATGGTCATGGCCAGCCGCGTCGGCTACGGACTGGCGGAAGCGGAACTGCTTCCCCGGGCGTTCAGCCGCGTGCTGCCGGGCCGCCGCACGCCGTGGGTTTCCATTGTGGTCATTGCCGGACTGACCATCATCCTCACCCTGACCGGGAATGTTGCCTCCCTGGCCGAGACCACCGTGCTGCTCCTGCTGCTGGTGTTCCTCTCCGCCAACGTCAGCGTGCTCGTCCTGAAGAAGGACAAGGTGGACCACGACCATTTCTCGGCGCCGAGGTTCGTGCCGGTCCTCGCGATCATTGCGAGCATTGTGCTGCTGACCCAGCAGACCGGGCCCATCTGGCTTGGCTCCGCCGCCTACGTGGCGGTCGGGTCGGTGCTGTTCCTCGCGGCCCGGGCACGGCGCAAGCGCGAAGACCGCACGCACGCGGGCTAAGGAGCGACGCCGGCGCCTGGCTCAGAGCAGCTGGCGTGCGTTCGCTTTGGCCAGGTCAATGAGTTCGCGGCCGTTGCCGGCGATCACGGTGCGCAGCGCGTAGAGCGCAAAACCGGTGGCCTGCTTCGCGTCGATCTTCGGCGGCATGGAGAGTTCCTGCCGGTCCACTGCAACCGAGACGAGAGCCGGCCCGTCGTAAGCGAACGCGCGTTGCAGGGCGCCCTCGAGGTCCTCCGGCCGCGTCACGCTCTCGCCGTGCATCCCCACCGCCTGCGCGAGGGCACCGAAGTCCGGGTTCTCGAGTCCGGTGCCGAAGTTGACGATTCCCGCGGCCTTCATTTCCACCTCCACGAAGCTGAGCGCTGAGTTGTTGAAGACCACAATCTTGATCGGCAGCTTGTGCTGCACGGCAGTCAGCAGCTCGCCGAGCATCATGGCGAGGCCGCCGTCGCCGGCGAGGACCACCACCTGCCGGTTCCGGTCCACCGCCTGCACGCCGAGGCCCAGGGGGGTCGCCGCGGCCATGGTGCCGTGCCAGAACGAGCCGATCAGCCGCCGTCGGGCGCCAATATGCAGGTGGCGGCAGGCCCAGATCACCGGTGTGCCGACGTCGGGCAGGAAGACGGCGTCGTCGTCCGCCAGCTGGTCGATCACGTGCGTGAGGTACTGCGGGTGGATGGGGCCCGGCCCCTGTTTCTCCAGGTCGTCGAGCTGGGCGCGGGTGCGCCGGTAGTGGTCCAGCGACTTATCCAGATGGGTGCGGTCCTGCTTCCGTTCGAGCAGCGGAAGCAGCGCCGCTGCGGCCTCCCGCACTCCGCCCACCATGCCCTGGGTGAGCGGCGCCCGGCGGCCCAGCTGTTCACCGCGGATATCGATCTGGAGGATCTTCGCTTTCTCCGGATAGAACTGCTGGTACGGGAAATCCGTACCGAGCATCAGCAGTGCGTCGCAGCTTTCCATCGCCCGGTATCCGGAGGCGAACCCGAGCAGGCCGGTCATGCCGACGTCGTACGGGTTGTCCCATTCGATGAATTCCTTGCCGCGCAGGGCGTGCACGATCGGCGCCCCGAGTGCGTCCGCGAGCGCGAGGACCTCCTCGCGTGCGCCTTCGACGCCGCCGCCCGCGAGGATCGTGACGTTGCCGCAGGAGTTCAGCGTGTCCGCTGCCTCCTGGAGCTCTGCCGGCGAGGGAACGGTCACCGGGCTGGAGCGGCGGACCATGGGTGTCCGGTCGCTGACGGCGTCCTGCGACGCGGTGTCGCCCGTGAGCACGAGGACGGCGACGCCCCGCTTTTCGATGGCAGTGCGCATGGCGATCTCCAGCAGCCGCGGCATCTGCTCCGGGCTGAGCACCATTTCACAGAACACGGCGCAGTCCCGGAACAGCTCCGTGGGCCGGGTCTCCTGGAAGTACTGGCTGCCGATCTCCTCGGTGGGAATGTGCGCGGCGATCGCGAGCACGGGAACGCGGCTGCGGTGCGCGTCGTAGAGCCCGTTGATCAGGTGCATGTTGCCGGGTCCGCAGCTGCCCGCGCAGACCGCCAGGTCCCCTGTCACTGCGGCCTCTCCGGCGGCGGCGAACGCGGCCTCTTCCTCGTGCCGGGTGAGCAGCCACTCGATGTCCTTCTCCCGGCGGATGGCATCCGTCACCGCGTTCAGGGAATCCCCCGGGACGCCCCAGATCCGCTGGATCCCGTTGGCTGCGAGGGTCTGGACGATGTTCTCTGCGATGGTGGCCATGGTGCTCCTCAGTTGGGGACGCAGACGGAGGCATCAGTCTAGGGATGCGGCCGGGGCAGGGCCAGAGGGCAGCTGACCGAAACAATGCGTCTGCGTTTCCCGTGCCTGTCTCTAAGCGGGCAGCGAACTAGGCTGGGGGCATGGCGACAGTAATCCTCGTGCGGCACGGCCGCACCACAGCGAATGCCTCCGGCCTGCTGGCTGGCCGCACCCCCGGCGTCAGCCTGGATGACACCGGCCGGGCGCAGGCCGCAGCGGCGGGCGAGCGGCTCGCCGTCGTGCCCCTGGTGGGTGTGGTGTCCAGCCCGCTCGAGCGCTGCCGGCAGACCGCGCAGTTCATCCTGGACCGCCAGAAAACCGCCCCGCACGCCCCGGTCGACGACGACCTCACCGAATGTGACTATGGCCAGTGGCAGGGCCAGACCCTCGCCGACCTCGCCAAGGAGGACCTGTGGAAGGTGGTGCAGTCGCAGCCGTCCGCCGTGACTTTCCCGGGCGGTGAATCCGTGGCGGCGATGCAGGCGCGTTCGGTCGCCGCGATCCGCCGCCACGATGCCGCGTTCGAGGCCGAGCACGGCCCGGGTGCCGTCTGGGCCGCGGTGAGCCACGGGGACATCATCAAGTCCGTCCTGGCCGACGCGCTCGGCATGCACCTGGACATGTTCCAGCGCATCGACGTCGGGCCGGCGTCCCTCTCGATCGTCCGCTACGGTCCGGGACGGCCCACCGTGCATGCCACGAATACCGATTCCGGAGACCTCTCCTGGCTGGCCGCCGTCCACGGGCAGGACGATGCGCCGGTGGGAGGTGGCGCGGGACACGCAGCGCCTCCCGCGCAAGGAGCCTAGAGTAGTCCTATGCCTACAACCGTTCATGATTTCGACTGGCCGGACCGCGTAGTAGTCGGCACCGTCGGCGTCCCCGGCCAGCGCACGTTCTACCTGCAGGCGCGGGCGGGCAAAGAGCTCATCAGCATTGCAATGGAGAAGCTGCAGGCTGACCAGCTGGCGGAGAAGATCGATGAGATCCTCGACCAGCTGATGACCATCGACGGCAATCCCTTCTCCGTTCCCGCGAACACTCCCCTGGAACTCGTGGACAACGACGACCTGGACACTGTGGAGGAACAGTTCCGCGCCGGCGTGATGAGCCTGGGCTGGGACCCCACCACCGCCCAGGTGGTCATTGAGGCCTACCCCATCGAGGAAGTTGATGAGGACGACGACGGCCTCCTCGACGAAGGCGATGATGACGACGCCGATGCTTCCGAGGTGCTGCGGGTGCGGATGCCGGTGGGCACCGCCCGTGCCTTCGCGAAGCGGACGCGGGAAGTGGTGGGCGCCGGGCGTCCCATCTGTGTGATCTGCGGCCAGCCGATCGACGACGACGGCCACACCTGCGCCCTGCCCGAGAACTAATGCCGGCGCCGGACCTGCTCACCGATGAGCTGACCCTCACCGGGCGGATAACGACGGCGTCCAACGCCACGTTCCTGGGCAGCATCGGCGACGCGGCGGTTGTGTATAAACCCATTGCGGGCGAGAAACCGCTGTGGGACTTCCCCGACGGGTGCCTGGCGCACCGCGAAGTGGCCGCCTATCTGGTCTCCGAGACACTGGGCTGGAACATCGTGCCGCGTACCTGGCTGCGGGACGGTCCGGCCGGCGAGGGCATGGTCCAGCTGTGGCAGGAAACCGATCCGGAGCAGGCAGCCGTTGATCTGGTGCCGCTGGAAGACGTGCCGGAGTCCGGGGTGAAGCTCGTACTTGAAGGTGAGGACCCGGCCGGGCGGATCGTCGCCCTCATTCATGAAGACTCCGCGGCGCTGCGGCGGATGGCGGTGTTCGACGTCGTCGTCAACAATGCCGACCGCAAAGGCGACCACGTGCTTTCAATGCCCGGCGGGCACCGTTTCGGTGTGGACCACGGGCTCACCTTCCATGCCGAGCACAAGCTGCGCACCGTGCTGTGGGGGTGGATCGGCGAACCGTTGAGCGCTGGGGAGCTGGAGGGAATTGACCGGGTTCTCGCCGGGTTGGACGGCGAGCTGGGCGAGAAGCTGGCCGGGCTGCTGACCGCCGAGGAGATCGAGGCACTCGCCGCGCGCTGTGCGCGGCTGCGCTCGACGGCGGTGTTCCCCGGCCCGCGCGGCGGGATGCCTGCGGTGCCCTGGCCGCTGTTTTAGGGCGGACCGGTCGATTTGAAAGGAAGGCTACCCGATATCTGCGAGCCGCCGTCGATTTCCTATGGCGCCGGAGTTTGATTTTGATCCGGGCCCATAACTAGGAACCGGTTACGAGACTCGACGAGGTTCCGCAGGTATCGGCCCAGCACGAGCTTCTCCACCAGCCGGCCGAGCGGCCCGAAGGGTGCCTCGAATACAACGCGGTCGATCATGACCGTGCCGTCGGTGTCCTCTGCGAACTCGTGCACGTGCCGGAACCGCCGGAACGGTCCTTTAACCTGTTCATCGATGAAGAAGTCAGGAACTTTCATGGCAGTGATGCGGCTCGTCATCCTGAGCGGGACGCCGAAGTGCCAGGCCCGCCAGGTGACGTCTTCGCCCAAGGAAATGAGCCCCGTCGTCACGCCCGCGACCGCCTGTTCCCGGGACCGGGCCATGGAGTCCTTGTGGGCATCGATGCTTCGTGCACGGTCGAACAGCTCGAGCCTAGGCAGGCGGGTTCGGGTGGTGCACTCGAAGAAAACGGTCATCCGTGGAGTATGGCAGGCGGTAGGCGCGAACACGCAGGCAGAAGCATGCGCCGTTTGAGGTCTGCTCCTTCGCCGTCTAGGGTGGCCGGACAGCCACGACAGGCCAAGAGGAACAATGAAGTCCGCTCTTCGCGCAGCCGTTCCCGTCCTTTGGGTAGTCCTGCTGCTTCGGCCCCGCGCCGCGGCAACCGTGTTTAGCCGGCGTCCGTATTACTCGACCGGCCAGCAGATCTGCGTGCGGGCATTCTCCGGGCTCTGCTCGGTCTCCGGATCGGCCAGATAGTTTTCCCACATCACCGCACTGGGCTTGAGCTTGTGCTCGGCAAAAAAGGTTTCAATATCCGCGTAGGTGTTGGCCAGGGTATCGAACGTGCCAACGTGCGTCGCCTCAACAATCCTGGCGGCGGGCAGATCTCCCGGCACAACATTCCCGGCCGGTTCGATGGCCCCGGGCACCGGAAACCCTGCTTCCACATCGACCTGCGTTCCGGGCTGCCCGTAGTACTTGCCGAACGGCGGGCCCACCGGCTGCACGCCCTGTTTTTTCAGAACCGCCATGATGTCTGAGAAGGCATCTGAGAAGAAGTCTGCCAGCCCGGCCATCGGCACCTGTGCGCGAATGACAGCGGTTGCCTGGTCGGGGTGTTCGGTGATCCGGATCTCCGTCATGTTTTCCACGCTAACCGTCCTGCGGGGCGCCGGATAGGACCGGGCACTTCGAACCGGTGCCGGGAGGTGATTAGCCCCTTCCGATGCGTCTCATGGCATGGCTTCCAACTCCATGCATCCGTGCCAGACTATGGTCGAAGCGCCGCTATTCGTCCCATACAGACATTGGACCAATAGCGGCGCAGCGAATCAGCACCGTTTCGGGGGATTAGATGGAACAGTATTTCCTGCCAGGAAAAGGCACCTGGCAAAACTTTGAGGTTGTGGGGGAATCGTATCGAGAGGCGCAGATCACCGCTGCTCTCGGCAAAGCACTAAAGCTGGATGAAGAAGTCGAGGCGACGCACGAGGCCCAGCTAGTGCCGGAACCCGACAATCCATACGACCCTAATGCCATTTCTGTAAGGGTGCGGGGACAGGTAGTTGGTTACCTTCCCCGAGAAGCAGCAGCAGTGTATCGTCCGGTCATTCACCGCATTACGGCAAGTGGAATGGTAGCGACCACGGTAGCCCGCATCTGGGCAGTACGTCGTACGTCGTGGGATAACTCCACTCCGCCGCGTTTCTTTTCCAACATCCGGATTTGTCTACCCGGAGCACATGAGATTCTCCCGCTCAACTCGCGAACGCAAACGAACGTCGCGGTCCTTCCTTGGGGTGCCGCGCTCCAAGTCACCGGCGAGGATGAGCACTTCGATCATCTCTTCAACTACGTCCCTAGGGGCGGGGACGGGCTCGTCATTCTGACAATGCACGAGGTCACGCACACTCCGAAGAACGGCGCACAACGAAAACTGGTTGAAGTCAGGCTCGACGGCGAGCGGGTGGGCCAGATGACTACCGCTTCTTCCGCCCACTTCCTTCCGTCTATTTCGCATGCCACAGATGTTGATAAGACTCTGGGGGTATGGGCGAGAATCAGGGGCTCCGGTCTAGCAGCCGAACTCGTCGTCCAAGGGGCAAGAGCGACTGAACTGGATGATTCATGGCTGAACTCCATGCCGACTTTCCCAGCGTTGGTCGACGAGGCAGCGTCCTACGCGGTCCCTCCTGCTTTCGTGGAAAAAGCGAAAACAGAACGATCTGACCGCAATTCAACTAGTCGATCTGAGAATGCTTCAAAACCTGCTCGAGGTGCCTTCCGCATCACCGATAAGGACCGGCGATACAATCCACGAACTCACCGATTAGCAGGAGTCGCGGCAATCATCCTTGGCGTTCTGGTGGGCGGGCTTTTGGGCGCCATACCAGTGATTGGACCGGTCCTGTTCATCGGGTGTGTAGTTCTCGGGATCATGCGCACTGCACGGTCCCGGAAGGTAGCCGTGGCCCTTGAAGAGGAAAACTCGCTTCATCCCTCGTGAGGAAACGAATGAGGGAAGTGTCCGCGAGTCGCTGACTACCATTCAAGTTCAGTCCACTCCGCCCACCCCGGCGGGCAAAACCGCGGAAACCCGGAGGCCGCCGTCGGGCCTTGCCGTGACGGTGAGCGTGCCGTCGTGGGCCTGGACAATGCTCTTGACGATGGCCAGTCCCAGACCTGCGCCGGCGTGATCCGAGCGCACCCGGTCCGTGCCGCGCTGGAACGGCTCGGTAAGCGTCGGGACCAGTTCCGGGGCCAGTTTTTCGCCGGTGTTCTCCACGATGAGTTCCACTCTCCCGGCGCCCGCTTCGGTCCGCGCCCACACCACGCCGTCCTCGGACCTGTTGTGGATGATCGCGTTGTGCAGGAGGTTGGTGGTCAGCTGCAGCAGCAGCGCCCGGGAACCGACGACGTCGGCCACACCGCCGTAGGTGCGGACGGCGACCTGGCGTTTTTCCGCGAGGGGCAGCAGAGTTTCAGCTGCCTCGTCCAGCAGCAGGGACAGATCAACCGGTTCGCTGGTGAAGGACTTCTGGTCCGCGCGGCTGAGCATCAGCAAGGCCTCGGTGAGATCGATGGCGCGGACGTTGACGGAGTGGAGCCGGTCCAGGAGATCGTCCACGTCCCGGTCCGGGTCATTCCGGCCCACTTCCAGGAGGGTCTGCGAAATCGCCAGCGGCGTGCGCAGCTCGTGGGAGGCGTTTGCGGCGAAGCGCCGCTGTTCGGCCACGTGCGCTTCCAGCCGTTCCAGCATCTCGTCGAAGCTGTCCGCCAGGTCGCGGAACTCGTCCCGAGGACCCTTCAGTGCGACGCGCTGGGACAGTGTGCCGTCCATGGCCGTGTGGGTGACGGCCTGGATTTTCCGGAGCGGAGCCAGCATTCGGCCGGCGAGGAGCCAGCCCCCGCCGGCCCCCACGACGAGCAGGAAACCCATCGCCAGCGCCGCCCTGGGTGCGAAGGTCACCCAGATGTCCATCTGTCCCGGCACGAAGGTTGGCGCAACGTAGGGGTAGCCCTCCCGGTAATCTCCGGGGATCATGATCGCTTTCTCCGGAACGTACCGCAGCATAAAAACCAGCACGACGGCGAGGAGCAGCGCACCGGTCATCACAATGACGGCCGCGTAGCTGAGCGCCAGCCGCATCCGGACACTGAGCCCCCGGCGCCTATACACGCGCCTCCGCTTTCGGGCCTAGTGGGTCAGCGATCCGATAGCCGACGCCGGGAACGGTCTCGATGATTCCAGGCTCGCCCAGCCGTTTGCGCAGCGCGGAAATGGTGATGCGCACGGCGTTGGTGAAGGGGTCCGCGTTCTCATCCCAGGCCTTCGCCAGCAGCTCCTCGGCGCTGACCACTCCCCCGTTGGCCGCCACCAGGATTTCCAGCACGGCGAACTGCTTCCGGGTCAGTGCCACGTAGCGGCCCTCGCGGAAGACTTCCCGGCGGAAGGGGTCCAGCCGGAGACCGGCGATCTCGCTGACCGGAGGGCGGGTGTGGGCCCGGCGCCGGTACAGGGCCCGGAGGCGCAGCACCAGTTCGCGGAATTCGAAGGGTTTGGTGAGGTAGTCGTCGGCGCCGAGTTCGAAGCCGGTGGCCTTGTCGTCTATCCGGTCGGCGGCGGTGAGCATGAGGATCGGCAGGCCGCTGCCGGAGCCGACAATCCGGTTCGCAATCTCGTCACCGTTTGGGCCGGGAATGTCCCGGTCCAGGATCGCCACGTCATAGGCGTTGACGCTGAGCAGCTCCAGGGCCGAGTGCCCGTCCCCGGCGATATCCGCCGCGATAGCCTCCAGGCGCAGCCCGTCACGGACCGCCTCCGCCAGCAGGGGTTCGTCCTCGACAATCAGCACTCGCATAGGCCCGATCCTACGAGACGGCACCTATCCTCCGCGTATCAAAAACCACATACGCCCCTGCAACACCTCACCGGTTTGAGTGGACGGCATGTCCCTCTCACTCTCACTCACCAGCCGGGAACGCCGCAGCCAGCGGATCCAGAATCTTGCCGTCTTCGCTCTCTTCACAGCGCTCATCGGCGCATACCTGCTCACCTTCGGCCTTCCCCAGGGGTTCACGGCCCGGCCCGGTGAGCTGCCGCCCGGGCACCATGCCGCCACCGGGCCTGTGGACGCCCCGGCAGGCGACGGCGCAGTGGGAGCCGGCATCACGGCGTTCGACGACGGGCACGCGGCAGTTGCCAACCTCGACCCCGCTCTCCTCGGGGCGCTCCGCACTGCAGCCGGCGACGCCGCCGCTGCCGGCATCGCCGTCGTTGTCACCAGCGGATGGCGGTCACCGGAGTACCAGCAGCAGCTGCTGCACGACGCCGTCGCTCAGTACGGCTCGGAGGCGGAGGCGGCACGGTGGGTCGCCACCGCGGAAACGTCGGCCCACGTGCAGGGGGACGCCGTCGACGTCGGGCCCTATGCCGCCATCGACTGGCTGGCCATCAACGGCGCCTGGTACGGGCTCTGCCAGGTGTATGCCAACGAACCCTGGCATTTCGAATACCTGCCCGACGCCGCCGCGAACGGCTGTCCCGCGATGTATCCGGACCCGACGTGGGATCCGCGGCTGAACCCGGCCTGACCTTTCCGCGCCTTCCTGTGAAAGAAGCAAAACCCGTGACGTACCCGGCACCATCGACAGTTCCTGTCCGCTCCAGACTCCGTTCCGTGGCGGTCACGCTCGGCGCGGTTCTGGCCGCGGTGGCCATGACCGCCCTGGCATTCCTTTTGTCCCCGCCGGCCGGACTGGATTTTCGTGTCTATCTCAGCGGCGGGCAGAGCGTCCTGGACGCCCGCGGCGAGCTGTACACCAAGGAGCTTGTTTACCGTGAAGGAAGCAGCCTGCTCTTCACCTATCCACCGTTTGCCGCACTGGTCTTCGCCGTGCTGGCTCCGCTGGGCGTGACGTTCGGGCTCTATTTCTTTACTGTCTTATCGCTGGGAATCGCTGCGGCGACTTCGCTGCTGGCGGTCACGTATATGTTCCGGCAGCCCTCGGCTGCGGCTGTACTGATGCATCCGCGGTTGCGGGCGCTGGCTGCGGTGGGCGTGGGCTTTGTGGTGTTCCTTGGACCGTGGCGGGAGACGATGGGGTTCGGGCAGATCAATATCCTGCTGTTCGGCCTGACAACGGCCGACTTCCTGGTCCGCCGCCGCGGGTGGCCAGTTGGTGTGCTGACCGGAATCGCGGCGGGCATCAAGCTCACGCCGCTGGTCTTCGGCCTGTACTTCCTGGCCCGCGGGGACTGGCGCGGACTGCGGAACATGGCGGCGGGCTTCCTTGCCAGCTTTGGACTTGGTTTCCTGATCCTTCCGGCCGAGTCGCGGACCTACTGGCTGGAGCTCCTGCCGGATACCTCGCGGATCGGCGGCGGCGGGTATGTGGACAACCTGAGCTTCAAAGGCGCGGTCCTGCACTTCGCCGGACCGGACTTTGCCGTGGACCTGCCCTGGTTCGTGCTTTCTCTTGCGGCGGTTGGGGTGACGGCACTCCTGATCCGGCGGGCGGCCGGGCGCGGCGAGGAGCTGACCGCGGTCGCGGCGACGGCGCTGCTGATGCTGCTGATCTCGCCGGTGTCCTGGTCTCATCACTGGGTGTGGGTGCCGCTGTTCCTTGCTGTGCTGGTCCGCAATCTTGGGGACTTCACGCTGGCGGGGACGGTGCTGCGGCGCTGGGGCGTGGGCCTGCTGGTCTCGGGTGTTGTGGTCTTTCTGCTGTCGCCCAAGTCCATTGGGTTCCTCATGGGGTCGCCCAATCTGGACTCACAGATTCCAGCGCCCTGGCTGATGGCCTCGAGTGTGGGAGTGTTCTGGGCCGTGGGGCTGATGGTCTGGTGGGTTGCTGCTCTGCGGGGTGACAGGGCGGTGGGCTGGAAAGCTGCGCCGGCGCTCGGGGTTGTTAGGCGGTAGTGGTGCGACGTCCCTCCTCCCAGTGCGCGGCGCCCTGTGGGCGGTGGACGCTGCCAGGTCCCTGTGGGAGGGACGATCCAGCAGGTGGCGGACGCCCTGGCGCCAGAACGTCGCCCTGCAGCTTGTGGTCTTGGGGCGACGGGCAGTGCCCAGGCCCTGAGTGGCATCACTATTGCCCAGTTCCTGCCGATCTTCCTGCTCGGACTGGGAGGACAACTTCCGAGCGCTGACGGCCATCGGCTACACCGGTCCCATCTCGCTGGAGTGGGATGACGCCGGAATGGACGGCCTGCAAGGGGGCGCCCGAGGAAACGCTTCGGCTTCGCACCATCGGACACCTCGTTCGATGCCGCCTTCAGCAAGGAAGCCTGAGCGCTGGAATGCTGTTGGCCGGGCCTATTCAACCCCACGGCGAGATCGTCTGAAAAGACATCTCGCTAGTGAGTGCTGCCCCCGGCATTAAAGTCATACGATCGCTCTGGTTTGGGAAAATCTCAAGATCACTTTTACCTAGACCTTTCAGCAGGTTAGAAGCTAACCTGCTGAATATGTTGTCGACCAGCACTTATTCCTCATAGGTGCGCGAGGTGCTGCTTCGACGGCTTCAGATCGTGTGCCCAGCTCGGCAATCGCCGATCCAGAGGCATCGTCGATTGAATGACTAAGGAGCGCAATGAAGCGATTTATCAGTCAGGCAGCCCTCGGAGCATGTGGGGTAGCGCTTGTCGTGCCGTTAGCAATGACTCCCGCTCAAGCTGAAGCCAGTTCCGATCAGATTGGAATGGCGGAACCTTACGATGTGCTCGTCGTAGGAAAAACGACGGGCTTTCGTCACAGCAGTATTGATGAAGCCACTACCGCCATCATGGCACTTGGTAACGCCAATGGGTTCAGTGTTGACGTGTGGGATCCTCCAACGTCACCGGGTAATCAGGGACAGCCCGACCGGACCCTACCCAGCACACCCTTTACGACATCCTCTGATCTTGCCAAATACGAAACCATTGTCTTTGTCTCCACGGTTGATGGAACCAATTCCCTCGACCCTGCAAAGCCGACGCTTCTAAATGAAACTGAGTTGGCCGCTTTTCAGGGATATATCCGGTCCGGTGGTGGTTTTGCGGGTGTTCACGCGGCGACAGATTCTATGCACACTGTCCCGTGGTATAGCCAGTTGACCGGCGGCGGTGCTCGATTCATCAGCCATCCAGAGCAGCAGACTGCTTCTCAGCTGGTTGAGGACCGGACCCATCCTTCAACAGAGCATCTCCCAGAAACATGGACGCGTTTTGATGAGTGGTACAACTTCAATCAGAGTCCGCGCGACGCTGTTCGTGTTCTCATAAATCTCGACGAGACAACCTACAACGCTCGTCGTGGTGCGATGGGTTCCGATCATCCGATAGCTTGGTGCCATAACTTCGAGTCATCTCGTTCGTGGTACACCGGCGGAGGACACACCGAAGCATCGTACACAGACCCTGCCTTCCTACAGCACCTTCTAGGGGGTATCGCCTGGTCCGCTGGCGCAGTAAGTGGAGGTGGCGACTGCGTCACATGGCACGAAGTCGAATCGTTGATTGGCGACCTGGTTGCCGATGGAGCGGTCTCTGCGAAAGCGGCGGCACAGGTGACCAAACAATTGGATAAGGCAAAGGACCTAGCGGAGGCTGGTCGGCATGCTGATTCGGCAAATAAGCTCAATGCAGCTGCGGCTCAGGTTAAGGCTCACATCGGCCGTGGATCTCAAGCGCAGGTTCTGCTGACTCAGAAAGTTCGTGACTTACAGATTTGGCAAGAAGAGCATAACTAGCTGCAAGAGCCTGCCGTACTACGTATTGCCACCGCGGGACGTAGTACGGCAGGCCTTACGGAAACTACTGCACACATTCGCGATGCATAAGCCGTATATCGCGAGAAAACCGCCTAGCTCCAAAACACTTTCCTCCATAAAGGTGGCTTAATCTATTGAACCGCGAGACGCGCACGTTTTCTCTTACATGGGTGGTTGTTCTAATAACCATTGCAGTCATCTTTGTAGGAGCGGTCGCTGCATACATGAGTATGCGAGCAACGACTGCTGAGATCGCGCCCGCCCCCGGGTCAGTCGAAGCTATCGCCAAAGAGCTTTCTAAAGGGCAGGCTCTTGAAAAGGCCGAGATCACCAAAGACCTTGGAATGGCAGCAGAAACGGCACACGCACGCATGGCACGCACTTTGGAGGGGCTAGCAACTGCAGTACCCCTGGAGCAAGCAGACAGCCCCCCGCTTGCTGATACAAGTGACGTCGACACATGGATGCGCGACCTCAGTGTTGCGGCGACGGCTTTCGAGACTGTTGAAGAGGGAACGAGCGATCAGTCAGTTGCGCAGGAAGCCTTCGTCGGTGCGGCCCAATTACTGCTAACCGCGGTCCAGGACTACAACCGACTCTCATCAAGCCCTGCCGAGGATCGGAACCTGTTGCTTGTCAGTGTTGCTGAGCGACGCGACGCTGCAGTTCGTCTTTGGCAGGCTGGAGCGGCCCAATTGGATACTCTGACCATAGATTCTGGGGGCGGCCATATGCACGTTTTTCTGGCTCCAGACGGCGATCCCGATGCTGTACCGATGGAATTTCGCGACGCAGAATAATGAAGATGCTGTCGCGTTGTGCGCCTGCAACCTTACCCAGGGGGAGTCCGAGTACCTCGAAGAAATGCGCCCCTACCCATGCCCTGTTGTCCCGGGTTCTTAAGCAGTTCCCATCCACCCGGACTGCCCCCGCACGGGATGAATTGGTCCTGCCCGCAGGACATGTTGGCCTTCTACTCGACACCCAGCTCGTCCGCACAGGCTACGGATCGACGGGCAGACCTGAATGCCCGGCATCGAAAAGCGACTCACCCCCACCTCCCTCTAACCGCTGTGCAGCAGCCTCCCTCCCTCTCTCAGCTAAAATCAGACAGGCCCGTTTTACCCCTTCGTTCCGGGCGGAAAGCGCAGCATGTCCTTCACAGAAAACGC
>JBELYP010000044.1:0-24605 GCA_040273995.1 Arthrobacter sp. | reverse complement strand
TGGTGCTCGTTGGGCTCAAACGCCTCACTGGGTCGAAGAAGGCGGAGGAACCCGTTGTTGCCTAGGAATCCGGTTTTGGTTTACAGGAAGGTTCAGTGATGCGCACCATCAAGGGAATCGGAGTCAGTCCCGGCCGGGTCCTGGGGCCGTCACTGCGGATGCCCCCGCCCGTGCCGGAGCCCGACGCCGGGGCCAAGTACGCGCCGGACAGTTCCGTTGACCAGGAAAAGGCGCGCCTGAAGGATGCGGCGGAGGCAGTGCGCGAGGACCTCAAGCACCGCTCCTCCGTAGCCTCAGGGGACGCCAAAGCAGTGCTGGATGCCACTGCCATGATGGCTACGGACCCGATGCTCCTCAAGGCCGCCGGCAAACACATCAACCAGGGCATGGCCGCAGACCGGGCAGTCTGGGAAGCAGGACTGGAAGTCGCCGCTATGCTGCAGGGCCTGGGCGGGTACATGGCCGAGCGCACGCAGGACGTGCTGGACGTCCGGTCCCGCATTGTTGCACAGCTGGACGGCCTGCCGGCACCCGGCATACCGGCATCGGACGTGCCGTTCATCCTCACCGCAGAGGAACTCGCACCGGCGGATACCGCCACATTGGATCCGGCCCTCGTCATTGGGCTGGTCACCAGCGGCGGCGGGCCCCAGTCCCACACCGCCATCCTGGCGCGGTCGCTGGGGCTGCCGGCGGTGGTAGGTGCGGCGAGCGCGGACTCAATTGCTGACGGCGCGGACATCTACCTCGACGGCGGCACCGGAACGGTGGTGGTCAACCCCGGCGTTGCGGAGCGGGAGGCCGCCCAGAAATACGCTGCCCGGTCCTCCCTCCCCGCGTTCAACGGCGTGGGCAGTACGTCCGACGGCCACCGGGTGCCCCTGCTGGCCAACGTCGGGTCCGGAAAGGATGCTG
Source organism: Arthrobacter sp. (assembly GCA_040273995.1). Classification (GTDB taxonomy): domain Bacteria; phylum Actinomycetota; class Actinomycetes; order Actinomycetales; family Micrococcaceae; genus Arthrobacter_B. Next base: position 23,690 of record JBELYP010000044.1, on the reverse strand, counting down.
AAGCCGCCGCAGCAGCAGGGGCAGAGGGCGTGGGCCTGCTGCGAACCGAGTTCTGCTTCCTGGGCAGGGACTCCGAACCGAGCCTGGAGGAACAGGTTGCGGCCTACGGCGCGGTCTTTGACGCCTTTCCCGGACGCAAGGTTGTGGTGCGGACCCTTGATGCGGGTGCGGACAAGCCGCTGCCCTTCCTCACCGACGCCACTGAGCCCAACCCCGCGCTGGGTGTGCGCGGGTTCCGGACCGACCGCTCCGCTCCGGGCGTCCTGACCCGGCAGCTTGAGGCCATTGCCGACGCCGCGGGATCACATGACTGCGACGTGTGGGTCATGGCGCCGATGGTCTCCACCGCAGATGAAGCCTCCGACTTTGCCGTAATGTGTGCTGCCGCGGGCCTGGCAACCCCCGGCGTAATGATTGAAGTGCCTGCCGCGGCCATCAAGTCCGAGGCCGTGCTTTCCAAGGTGAAGTTTGCTTCGCTGGGCACCAATGACCTGACGCAGTACACCATGGCCGCGGACCGGCAGCTTGGCACGCTCGCTTCCCTGAACGATCCATGGCAGCCGGCAGTGCTGCAGCTGATCGCCATGACTGTTCAGGGAGCTGCCCTGGCCGGCGCCGCGGACAACGTGCCGCGCAATGTGGGCGTGTGCGGTGAGGCCGCCGCAGACCCTGCCCTCGCCGTCGTACTCACTGGCATGGGCGTGAACACCTTGTCCATGACACCGCGGGCACTGTCCACGGTGGGTGCCGTACTGGGCTCCGTCACGCTGGCCCAGGCACAGGAACTCGCGGGAATCGCGCTGGTCGCCAGAACCGCCGCGGAGGCGCGGACCCAGGTTCGGAGCCGGCTGCCCATCCTTGAACAACTCGGCCTCTAGCGCCGGCCCCAAGCCAGCAGGACCCAACCGGAAGGAAGAACCCGATGCCAGAACGCGAAGCCACCATAGCCAGCAGGGTGGGGCTCCATGCCCGCCCGGCTTCCCTCTTCGCCGAAGCAGCCGCCGCGCAGCCCGTGGAAGTCACCATTGCCATGAAGGGCGAACCGGCGGAGGACGCAATGGATGCCTCCAGCATGCTCTCGCTGATGAGCCTCGGGGCTTCCCACGGAGACGTGGTGGTTCTGCGTGCGGAGGGCGAAGGTGCTGACGCCGCGCTGGACGAGCTGGTGAAGATCCTCGAAACGGACCTCGACGCCACCTAGCAGCGGGCGCCGGAAACGGCGTCTGTGAGCGGCAGCTCTAAAGAGACGAAGCCAGCGGCCGCGGGCCGCTGGCTTCGAGAGCAACTTCACGCTGACCCCCCACAGGCAGCGGACGTTACACATTCATTAGTCTGGCACAGAGGCATGAATTTGTGAACGAATAGGGTGAATTTCAACTCACATTTTTGTAACGTTCCGAGAGCATGCTCACCTTCGGCCGGCGCTGGGTCGCACGGCGGGAGATCCACATAATGGTCAGCCCCAGCGTCACGAGGATGACGGCGGAGAACGGCAGAAGCACCATAAAGACGCCAATATCCATCACCAAGGTCAGCGCCGTAAAGACGACGACGATTCCCAGGCCTGCACCAAAGAGCCCGGAACCAATCCGGTGCGGCGTCCGATAGCTGGAATTCCCGGCGGCCGCGAGCGCGGGGGCACAGACGCATGCTGCCACGTAAGCCGGATAGAGCCTGCCCAGCATGCCGTAGACCTCCACGCTGACCTGCCCGCTGTAATCCAGCAGTCCGGTGGAGGTTTCGGGGATATCGCTGGCCGCGAAGAACACCGCCGTCAGCGCCACCACGGCGCCAAGAACGGCCAGGCCAATGGGCCCGATGATCAGCCGGCGCGCCCAGGCCGCTCCGAAGGCGGCGGCCGCCCGCAGTCCCAGGATCACGAAGACGCCGAAGAGCGCATACCGCAGCAGGAGATTCGCCAGGTTCATCCCGCCAAACAGGGGATCCACGAACTCATAAAACAGCGGCAGGCTCAGACCCGTGGACACGGAAATGAGCACCATGCAGAAGAACATGCTGCGGTTGCGGCCCCGGATGGCATCCGGCAGCCTAAACAGCGCGAAAAGCGAACTCAGCACGAACGCCACAACCTGAAAAGCAAGCCCTACGGTCATCCCAAATTCTCCAAGAGTGTGTGGTGGTATTTCTCGTCCTGCTCCCGCTTGCGCAGCACCTTTGCCAGCGCCTCCAGGCGGTCCCTGGCCAGGGAAACCAGTTCCGCGTCCGACAGGGCAGCCAAGGCTTCTTCCCGTCCATGCTCGGGCCACGCGCCTTCATCAGGGTGCAGCACACCGGTGACAACCAGGCCGCTGGTCAGCGACACGCCCGCCTGGCGCGCCGCTTCCACCGCCAGACGGGTGGACAGCCGCCCTGCGGTCAGCTGGGCGGATATGTTCTGCGGAGCTACTCCGGTAGCCGCGGAGAGCTGGGTTCGCAGGTCCCCCGGATCCACGGCGTCGAACCATGACCGGACTCCGATTGACTCGGCATAGCCTGCCAGCTGGGGAACTGCCGGATGCTCAGGGTCAGCCTCAGCCCGGGCAAGCAGGTATTTCAGGATGCACTGGTAGGACACCTGACTGATGAGTTCAGCCTGTGTGGGCTCGCGCCGGCCCTCAGTGAGCCCCTGAAACCCTTCGAAGCGGCCCAGCGCAGCAACCGGATCCTCGCCGTAGGCCCGGGCGGCCAGGACCACGGTGGAGACAGCCACGTTGCCGCGCACCAGCTGCTGGGCCAGGGTTGACCGCTTGATGCCGGTTCTGCGGCACAGATCCGCGGTGGATTCGTCGGGTGCCACCAGGGTCCGCCAACTCTGGAAGGCCTTCGCGGAGACCCCCATGCGACCCTCCGAACTGCTTGATTGGATTCCGTGCGACTGGATCAGTATACTTCTAGCACTGGCTTCCTCCTCTGCGTTCCCCCCATATGCAGAGGAGGAAGCCAGCTCCAATTAACCGCCCTTTTCCGCCCGCTGCCGCATCCGGTCCGGCGATACGGATACGGATTATCCGGCGCGGCGGCGGGCAGCAGCCCGGGCCCGTTCCCAGGCTGATTCGAGTTCATCTACGGCGCTGCCATAGCGCTCCGCCGCCTCCTCGTCCCCGGACTGCGCAGCCTCATGGGCCGAACGGGCCTCCCGCGCGGCGCGGGCCAGCAGGCTCGTTTCCCTCTCCCGGACGTCCGTCAGGCCGGGATATTCCAGACCTTTCCAGGGATCGAGCTCAAGGGAGCCCCACTCCAGCAGGATGGCTTCACGTCTTTGGTCCAGAGCCTGGATTCTGCGGCGGCGGAGCTTTTCCAGCCGCGCACGCTTCCTGGCACGGTGCCTGCGTGCCAGGAAGTAGCCGGCCCCCGCGGAGCCGCCGAGCGCCAGAACGCCAACGGCTGCTGCGGCTCCCGGCGCCGCGAGGCCCGCCCAGGCAATCGCGGCAACAACAGCCAGCCCGCCGGTGAGACCAATCCAGAAGATCCGTTCGCCGTCCTCCCTGCGGAGCGCCGCGTCGAGCGCAGGCACTGCCACCCCCAGGGCAGCGGCGGCCAGCAGCAGGGCAGGGAGGGCTGCCCAGAAGACTGAATCCATACGCTCGCTCCCTTCACCGCACTGCCCGCCAAACCAGCCCGAAACACGGCCCACAGTTACCAAGTATGCTGATAAACAACGTTTTCCACCGAGCCGCCCGGAAGACTCAAGCATTGCATGATGCCTCACAGCTAAGGAATGACATGTTGGTACCTGCCCCGCGCGGAGAACTCACCTCCGCGCTCCTGAACGTGCTGCATGACGGCCCGCAGGCAACTGCCGGCCAGTACCGGACTCTGGATGAGACGGCTTCGCTCGCCCTGACCGGCGGCACGGACATCCTGCGCAATGATGACGTGCAGCTGGCTCTTTTCCTGCTGTACGAACTCCACTACAGCGGCCTGAACGGCATCGACCCGGATCTGGAATGGCAGCCGGAGCTGATCCGGGTACGGAGAAAGCTGGAGGCTGCCTTCGAAGCGGCACTGCGCCGGGAGGTGGCCGTGCCGGCTGCTCCCGCGCCGGTGGCGGAGGAGGTGGCCAAGACGCTGTTCCAGCTGGCCGCCGACGACGACGGACCCAGTGTTTCCCGCTTCGTCGCCCGGCGTGCCACAGAGGATCAGCTGCGGGAGTTCCTGGTGCTCCGGTCCGTCTACCAGCTCCGCGAGGCTGATCCGCACAGCTGGGCTATCCCACGGCTGGCAGTGGGCCGGGCCAAGGCGGCGCTGGTTGAAATCCAGGCTGACGAGTACGGCGGCGGACGGCCCGAACGGATGCACTCTGCACTCTTCGCCCGCACCATGGAGGGGCTCGGACTGGAAACTGCCTACGGCTACTATCTGGACCGCATACCCGCCCTCGTCCTCGCCTCATCCAACGCGATGTCCCTCTTTGGCCTGAACCGCCGGCTGCGCGGCTGCATCGCGGGCCATCTGGCGGCCTTCGAAATGACCTCGTCCATCCCGAACTCCTTCTACGCGCGGGGCTTCAAGCGGGCAGGCTACGGACCGGACGTCACGTTCTACTTCGATGAACACGTCGAAGCCGACGCCGTGCACGAACAGATCGCCGCCCGTGACCTCGCCGGAGGACTGGCCGAGGCGGAACCGGAGCTTCTGGAGGACATTCTCTTCGGAGCCGCGACCGTCCTGGCACTGGATGCCCTGCAGGGCGAGGAGCAGCTGGCAGCCTGGAAAGAGGGCCGCTCGGCGCTCCTTGAGCGGCCGGGATCCAGCGTCGAGGCCCAGGCACTGGACGCCGCCGCTGCGGCAGCGGGAGAACCGGCATGAGCCCGCGTCCCCGGCCGGACACAGTTTCCGTCCCCGGGTCCAGGGTCACCGTGGTTCCCGCAGCGCAGACCCGGGAGGAAGAACCGTTTGCCGTCACGGAGTGCCCGGGCGGTCCGTTGCTGGTGCGCGGCGACTTTGACATCCAGGACAGCGAAGGCAACCTGGTACCGAAGAACCGGGAGACCGTAGCCCTGTGCCGGTGCGCCGGGTCACGAATCAAACCCTGGTGCGACGGCACCCACAAGCTGCTCCGCAGGGCAAACGAGAACTGATTCTTCGATCCGGATTTTCCGGCCAATGCAGAACACCCCGGCTCCGAATGGAACCGGGGTGTTCTGCTTACCTGGCGGGTGGGCCCTGTGGGGCTCGAACCCACGACCCACGGATTAAAAGTCCGATGCTCTACCAACTGAGCTAAAGGCCCCCATCGGCACGGCGGCAATAGTGCCACCACGTCGACTTTTCCACTTTATCGCACGCCTCGGCAATCGTGGAAACCCCTCTGCAGGGCGGTAACCCACGGCCTTTCGAGAGCTGGTTTCCCCCGGCCGGGGGCGGCTTCGATTCCCTTCGCCGGCGGGAGTATTCTCAAGACATGACTGAGTCGAATGCATCGGTTCCCCGTCACCACAAGCCCAAGCTGTATGCGCCCATGGACTTCGCCAACCACCCGGGCGGCGCAGATCCGGCCCGGGTCTCGGAAGCCGCCCATCTGGCGGCACAGGCCCTGGTGCACCACGGCAGGGAGAGCGATGACCCCGAGGTAACCCGCAGGCTGGTTGAGCTGGCTGACCAGCAGGGCCTCGAGGCAGTCGCGGAAATCTGGGCCACCAGTCCGGCCCGTTCCCTGCCCGGTGCCCTTTGGCGGCTATACGCCCTGCGCGCTGCGGTGCAGCAGAACCCAGAGAAAGTTGCAGCCTTCTACGCGGCCGGCAAGGAAGCCGCCCAGGTGTCCCGGGTGGTTTCCGGCGTGGCCGAACCGCTGGGTGCCGACGAGGTGCGTGCCATGGCGGACACCATTCTCTCCGGCGCCTTCGAAGGGGATTTCGACGTCGCACTGGAGCGCTTCGCCGCCTTCTGCCGGGTGGTGGCACTGGGTGAAACACACCACGCCGACTCCTCCGAAGCAGCCAGCAGCGCCCGGGCTACGGAGCTGACACGCAATGCCCGCCAGCTGGTCCTGACCGCCGAAGATCTGGAACATTCCGCCGAAGCATGGCGGCGGGGAGAGCTGGACTGAGCCCACAGGACCCGGTCCCGGGGCTGTGGATACTCCGGTTGACACCAGGGACCGCGAGTAGAAAACTGAAAGTGGTGTCGGACCGCGGAACCCCCGGGCTTCAACTTAGAGCCGCTTCGAGCGGCCTTCCGCCGAGAGGCGCTCCCGGTCCGGCACCGTTACACTTTTCCGCATCGGATATTCTTACCGGTGTGATGACCCCCCAGCTCGTCAGGCCAGTCCGGTGAAGCTCAGGCTCTTTCCGCAGGAAAACGCCGGTCTGGACCTTCTTTCCCGAATGGCCGCCCAGGCTGTCCGCGGGACGGCGACCCTCTCCGAGGCTCTTGGTGCTGATCCTTCCGAGTTCGCCCGGCTTGCAGAGGAGCTGCATTCCCTCGAGGCGGAAACCACGGAGCTCCATTTCGCGCTCATGACCCAGATGCGCACCAGCTTCATCAATCCGCTTCCCCGCGAAGACCTGTATGACCTCTCCCTGATCCTGCTCGGTCTGATGGAACGGCTGGACAGCGCGGCGGAGATCGTTTCCCTCTACAAGCTGACCAACGTGTCCCGCCGGGCAGCCGAACAGCTGGAAGTCCTGGGCAGGCAGGCCGAACTCTCCGTGGCCGCCATGCGCACGCTTGCCTCGCTGGATGACCTGGAAGACTACTGGATCGAAATGCTGCGGCTGAGCAAGCGGGTGGAACGCACCCACCGCATGTGGCTTGCCGAGCTGATCCACGACCACAAGGCCCTGTCCTACATCCGCCACAGGGATCTGGCCGACCAGCTCGCTGCCGCGTCGAAGGAACTGCGCCGACTGGGCACCTACGTGGGCAACATCCTGGTCCGGGAATCGTAGTTGACCACCGTACTGCTGGTGGCCGTCTTCGCCTTCGCAGGGGCGTACGCCTTCATTAACGGCTTCCACGACGTCTCCAACTCCGTGGCTGCCGCCATCCGCACCCGGGCACTCACACCGGGAGTCGCCGTCGTACTGGCCAGTGTTTTCAACCTGCTCGGTGCGCTGATCAGCACGGCACTGGCCCTGGTCCTGGCGGACCTGTTCGTTCAGCTGCCGGAGGGAAGCAACGGACTGGGCATCCTGATAGCGGGCCTTGCGGCCGCGTGTGCGTGGGGTCTGTGGACCTGGTGGCGGCGTATGCCTTCCTCCTCCACCCACGCCCTTATTGGCGGCATTGTGGGCTCCTCGGCGGCCTCCACACTCGTGGGCGGCCCGAGTATTTCCGAGTCCTTCCGCCTGCTCTGGGACCAGATTGCCCTGCCGCTGCTGCTTTCCCCCGTGATCGCCTTCGTGCTGGCCTACCTGCTGGTCTATCCGGTGATGTGGCTGATGCGGTACAGCTCGCTCCGGCGCGGCGATGCGGGGAACCGGATAGCCCAGTCGGTGCTCTCGGCTGCGTTTTCGCTGGGCCACGGCATGCAGGACGGGCAGCGGACCATGGCGGTGCTGGTGCTTGGGCTGGCAGCTGCAGGCTTTTCAACCGGCGGGGAAATCCCTTGGGGCGTGCAGGTCTTTGCCGGAGTGGCGCTGGCGGTGGGCGCCCTCTTTGGCGGCTGGCGGATCACGCACACGCTGGGCTACCGCCTGGTCCGCATCGATCCGCTGCGCGGCATGAGCGCCCAGGCCGTGGCCACCGGCATGCTGTTCCTGGGCGGGCTGTGGCTGCACATGCCGCTCTCCAGCACGCAGACCATGACCAGCGCCATTGTCGGCGCCGGGGCCAACCGCCGGTTCGCTGCGGTGCGGTTCATTCCGCTGCGCGAAATCCTCTTCACCTGGCTGGTGACCGCTCCCGCTGCAGCCCTGCTGGGCGGCATCTTCCTGCTGGCCCTCAGCCCGCTTCTCTAGGCCCGCGCCTCCCGCATCCGTCCCCCTCCTCTCTCCCCCTCCCCAGCCTTAAACACGCCGAGAGGCCAGTTACGGCTCTTCTCAGGGCTGAAAAGACCCGTAACTGGCCTCTCGATGGGTTGGGTGTGAGGGCGCCTGCTTACCCGAAGCGGCCGGAGACGTAGTCCTCCGTGGCCTTCACGGTCGGGTTGTTGAAGATGACCGTGGTGTCGTCGTACTCGATGAGCTTGCCCGGCTTGCCCGTGCCCGCGATGTTGAAGAACGCCGTCTTGTCCGAGACGCGGGCTGCCTGCTGCATGTTGTGCGTGACAATCACAACCGTGTAGTCGCTCTTCAGCTCCTCGATCAGGTCCTCGATGGCGAGCGTGGAGATGGGGTCCAGGGCGGAGCAGGGCTCGTCCATCAGGATCACCTCGGGGGACACGGCAATTGCCCGCGCAATGCACAGCCGCTGCTGCTGGCCGCCCGAGAGGCCGGATCCGGGCTTGTCCAGCCGGTCCTTGACCTCACGCCACAGGTTGGCGCCGGTGAGGGACTTCTCCACCAGGTCATCGGCGTCGGAGCGGGAGATCCGCTTGTTGTTCAATTTCACGCCGGCCAGCACGTTGTCCCGGATAGACATGGTGGGGAACGGGTTGGGCCGCTGGAAAACCATGCCGATGTGGCTGCGCACCGTCACGGGGTCCACGCCGGCACCGTACAGGTTCTCGCCGTCCAGCAGCACCTCGCCCTCCACACGGGCTCCGGGGAGCACCTCGTGCATACGGTTCAGGGTGCGCAGGAAGGTGGACTTGCCGCAGCCGGACGGGCCGATGAACGCAGTGACCGAACGCGCATCGATCTTGATGCTGACGTCTTCGACCGCCAGAAAGTCGCCGTAGTAGACGTTGAGGTCCTTGACGTCGATTCGCTTGGACATTTGCTTCCTTCTGTTCTTTTCCTGGGGAGTTCCCTTCTCGGGTCCTCCCGCGCCGCCGGAGCGGTGGGGGTCTGGGGTCAGCGGCCGGTCTTGGGCGCGAAAATGCGGGCTACGAGCCGTGCACCGAGGTTCAGCAGCATCACCATGAGGATCAGCAGCAGCGCCGCGGCCCAGGCACGCTGGGTACTCGGGTCAGTGTTGGTGGGCGAGGTGGGGCTCATCAGCTGCCGGTAGATGAAGGTGGGCAGCGAGGCCATCCAGCCGGCGAAGACGTTCAGGTTGATGGTGTTCACGAACCCGGCGGTCACCAGCAGCGGAGCGGTTTCACCGATCACGCGGGCAATGGCGAGCGTGACGCCGGAGGCGATGCCGGAGATGGCCGTGGGCACTACAACCTTCAGGATGGTCCGCCACTTCCTCACGCCCAGGGCGTAAGACGCCTCGCGCAGCTCGTTGGGCACGATCTTGAGCATCTCTTCGGTGGAACGCACCACCACCGGGATCATCAGAACCGAAAGCGCGACGGCGGCAACAAAGCCGGTCCGCGTGCCCGGCCCGAAGACCAGGCCGAAGAACGCGGCGGCAAAGAGGCCGGCAACGATCGAGGGGATGCCGGTCATGACGTCCACGAAGAAGGTGATGGCCCGGGCCAGCGGTCCGCCCTTGCTGTATTCCACAAGGTAGACGGCGGTGAGCAGGCCGATCGGCACGGAAATGATCGTGGCCCAGAGCGTGATCAGCAGGGTGCCCATGATCGCGTGGTAGGCGCCGCCGAGGACCGGCCCGCCGTTTGCCACGGTGTCGTTGTCCACGGTTCCGGTCATTCCGCCCATGGAGGTAAACAGGAAGTCACCGCTCAGGCCGGGGATACCGCGGACCAGGACGGTGAAGATCACCGAGACCAGCGGCACCAGGGCCAGGATGAACGCGCCGTAGATCAGGTTGGTGGCGAACCGGTCCGCGGCCCGCCGGCTGCCTTCGACGACGCGGGTGGCGATGGTGCTGCCAGCCACGAAGAGGACAGCCGCGAAGATCGCGAACGTGGCGACGCTGAAGCCCAGCAGCGCGGAGAACGCGGCGCCAAGGACGATCGACGCGGCGAAGATGGCCCACAGCGACCAGCCGGGGAGCTGGTTCTTGGTCAGCGACGAGGAGCGGGTCAGGGTGGTCTCAATCATCAGTTTGCTCCCGAGAATTCTTTGTGGCGGCTGATGATCCAGCGGGCAATGACATTCACAATCAGGGTGATCACGAACAGCACCAGGCCGGCGGCAATCAGCTCAGAAAGGCGCAGGCCGTAGGCCTCGGGGAAGTTGAGGGCGATTTCCGCGGCGATGGTCTGGTTGCCGGGACGGATGAGGGAGGCAATCAGTCCGCCGGAGGAGAGCACCAGGGCAACTGCCATGGTCTCGCCGAGGGCGCGGCCCAGACCCAGCATCACGGCGCTGATGATGCCCGGGCGGGCGAACGGGAAGACCGCCATGCGGATCATTTCCCAGCGGGTGGCCCCCATGGCCAGGGCTGCTTCCTCATGCAGCTTCGGAGTCTGCAGGAAGATTTCCCGGCTCAGGGAAGTGATGATCGGCAGTACCATCACCGAGAGCACAATTCCGGCGGTGAGCATGGTCTTGCCCGTCTGGCTGGCGGGGCCGGTAAAGAGCGGGAACCAGCCGGCGTTCTCAGCCAGCCAGTTATACGGGCCCACCAGGGCAGGTGCCAGCACGGTCATGCCCCAGGCGCCGTAGACAACGGAGGGGATGGCTGCCAGCAGGTCCACGACGTAGCCAAGTCCCTGCGCAAGTCGCCGGGGCGCGTAGTGCGAGATGAAGAGCGCGACGGCGATGCCCACCGGAGTGGCTATCAGTAGTGCGATCGCAGCAGCAATTACCGTGCCGATCACCAGCGGGAAGATGTAGGCCAGGAACCCCGAGCCGCCGGAAATGTCGTCCGAGGAAGCGGTGAAAGTCGGAAGGGCCTGCCAGAGCAGGAAAGCAGCTACCGCGAAGAGGACGGTAAGGATCAGACAGCCCGCCAGCAGTGTGATGCCGGAGAAGACTTTGTCCCCCGCGCGCCCGGCACCGCCGGTGCCCTGTATTGACTTGCTTGACACTGCACAACCCTTCGAACTTTGTTGGCAACTTGCTTGATGTGGACAAGACACCGCACTCGCCAGTTTTCACTGATCGCGGGCCAGATTCAAGCTGGCACCCGCCCGGCAAATACCCCCGCACCGCGCTTGTGGCGCCGTGCGGGGGCATCCGTCCGCTTCCCTGCGGTTAGGAAGCGGCCTTGATGGATTCGATAGCTTTAGCCGCCTTTTCCTGCAGCGCGGCGGACATAGGCGCATTACCTGCGGCTTCGCTGGCCGCGGTCTGGCCTTCGTCGCTAACCACGTAGGAACCGAAGGCCTTGATGAGGTCAACGGTTTCCTGGTCCTCGTAGGTGGTGCAGTAGAGATGGTAGGAGACCAACACCACAGGGTAGGCGCCGGACTCGGTGGTGTCGCGGGCCAGTTCCATGGCCATGTCCAGTTCCGGGCGGCCCTCGCCGGTCACCGGGGTGGAAGCTTCCACTGCCTTGGAAGCGGCATCGGCGCTGTAGCCGACGTACTCATCGCCTACCTTCACCGCTACGGTGCCCATGGCGCCGACGGCGGAAGCGTCGGCGTAGGTGATCGCACCGTCGGTGGAGCTGGCAGCGGAGACGACGCCGGAGGTGCCCTGGGCGTTCTCCTGCCCGTCCAGCTCCGCCGGCCATTCGCCGCTGGCTTCGTCGGTCCATACCTGCGGCGCCGCCGCGGAGAGGTATTCGGTGAAGTTCTCCGTGGTACCGGATTCATCGGAGCGGTGCACCACGGTGATGGCGGTTTCCGGCAGTTCCGTGCCCTCGTTCTGGGCAGTGATCGCCGGGTCGTTCCAGGCGGCGATCTCGCCGCGGAAGATGCCGGCGATGGTATCGGCGTCGAGGTTCAGTTCATCGATGCCTTCGAGGTTGAAGGCGATGGCGATGGGGGAAATGTAGGCGGGAACGTGCAGCACGCCGTCGGGGCCGCAGGTTTCCAGCGAGGCCTGGACTTCCTCGTCCTTCAGGTACGCGTCCGATCCGGCGAACTGCACACCGCCGGCCAGCAATGCCTCGCGGCCGGCACCGGAGCCGTCCGGGGAGTACTGGATGGAGGCGTTCGGATTTGCTTCGTTGAAGCCTGCAATCCAGGCGTCCATGGCGGATGCCTGCGAGCTGGCACCGGCACCGGACAGGGTTCCCGTCAGGGCAGAGCCGGAAGACTCGTTGCCTGCAGCTGCGTTCGTGGCGTTGTCGCTGCCACAGGCAGCCAGGGCCAGCGCTGCCACCGAGAGGACGGCCGCGGTGCGGCCAATGCGGAATACCTTCACAATCGTGGTCCCTTTCAAGGGTGGTATATCCGGCGCGTCGACGCCGGGAGAGTTATCGCCGGGACGTTTTGTTCATCCCGCAATGAACACTGGCGCGCGAAGGTGAACAAAGAGTTAACTTGGGCCAAGCAGTGCGGGAATCTTCGTCCCGGGACGTCACAGACTCCTTGCCTTCTGCTCCGGGGCGGCTGCCGCCCTAGACTGTTCCCATGCCAGCCCGTGACCGTCTCAGCGCCTCGAGCAGGTTCCTGCGCAACAGGTTCCGGATTGGACTCAAGCGCAGCGGCGCCTCTGTCTACCCGGCACTGCAGATGACCATCTGCGCAGTGGGCGCCTACGCCTTTGCCGAGTACGTCCTGGGCCATGAAGGCCCGCTCTTCGCGGCAACAGCGGCACTGATCTCCCTGGGGTTCTCCCGCGAACCGCGCACCCGCCGCGTCCTTGAAGTGGGAATCGGCTGCACGCTGGGCATCACCATCGGCGAACTGCTGCTGCATGTGCTGGGCAACGGACTATGGCAGGCCGCCGTCGTGCTCTTCGCTTCCCTGATGCTGGCCCGGTTCCTGGACCGCGGTGTCATTTTCACGACGCAGCTGGGACTTCAATCCCTGCTGGTGGTGCTGCTGCCGGCCCCGGACGGCGGGGTATTCACCCGCAGCGTCGACGCAATTGTTGGCGGTGTCTTCGCCCTGGTGGTCACCATGCTTGCCCCGCGGGATCCCCGGCGGGAACCGAAGTCCAACATCCGCGAACTGCTCAGCGAACTCTCCGCGGTGCTGCGCCAGGTTGCCGATGCCCTGGCCCGCAGCGACTCCACCCTGGCCTGGCACGCCCTGGTCCGTGCCCGCAACACCCAGCCGCAGCTGGACCTGCTCTCCCGCAGCATCCGTGACGCCCGGGAGATCGCCCGCATCTCACCGGCTTACCGCCGGCACCTGGCTGAGCTGGGCGACCTGCGCGGCTCCGTGGGCTACCTGGACCTGGCCGTGCGCAACAGCCGGGTCTTTGCCCGCCGGACAACCTCCGTCATTAACCACGCCTCGCTCTCGGATTCAGCGGTGGACAAGGTCTCCGAAGTCATCAATGACACCGCCGACGCCGTGGACATCCTGGCCCGCGCGCTGGGCGGCGGTGAATCCCAGCCCACCCGCGAGCGCCACCTGCGCCAGGCCAGGAACGAGCTTGCCGCCGTCGCCTCCCGGCTGCACCCAGCGTCGCTTGACGTGACCGACCTGTACGGGGATGCCCTGGTGATGCTCTTCCGCCCGCTGGTGGTGGACCTGCTTGAGGCCACCGGGCTCACACACGAGGAAGCCGTGGGCTACCTTTCCGAGGTCTGACCCCCGGCCCCTGGACCGGACGGAGTTGTCAGTGCCGGCAGATAGCCTGTTGGCATGGCAACAAAGACTTCCCGGGCGAAAACCGCCAACTACCGCTGCACCGAATGCGGCTGGACCGCCGTCAAGTGGGTGGGCCGCTGCGGTGAATGCCAGGCCTGGGGCACCGTCGAGGAAGCCGGCGAGGTCCTGGCCCGCACCACCCCGGCAGCCGTGGTGGCGCGTCCCGCGCAGCTGATCGCCGACGTCGATGCCACCACCGCCGCCTACCAGCCCACCGGCGTGGGTGAACTGGACCGGGTGCTCGGCGGCGGGCTCGTTCCCGGCGCCGTGATCCTCCTGGCCGGCGAACCCGGCGTGGGCAAGTCCACCCTGCTGCTGGACGTCGCAGCCCGTGTAGCGGGGCAGGGCCGGGACGTCCTGTATGTCACCGGTGAGGAATCCACCGCGCAGGTGAAACTGCGCGCAGAACGCATTGGCGCCGTCTCCTCCAGCCTCTACCTCAGTGCCGAAACGGATCTGGGCCAGGCCCTGGGGCAGGTGGAACAGGTGAAGCCCGCCCTGCTGATCGTGGACTCGGTGCAGACCCTCAGCAGCACCGCGGTGGACGGCAGCGCCGGCGGCGTCAGCCAGGTTCGGGAAGTTGCGGCGTCGCTGATCAACGCGGCCAAGACCCGCAACATGACCACCCTCCTGGTGGGGCACGTGACCAAGGACGGGTCCATTGCCGGTCCCCGGCTGCTGGAGCACCTGGTGGACGTTGTCTGCCAGTTCGACGGCGACAGGCACTCCCGCCTGCGCCTGGTCCGGGCGGTGAAGAACCGCTACGGCCCCACGGATGAGGTGGGCTGCTTCGACCTGACGGAGGACGGCATTGAGGGTCTTGCGGATCCCAGCGGCCTCTTCGTCTCCCGCACCAAGGAACCCGTTTCCGGCACCTGCATCACGGTCACACTGGAAGGCCGGCGTCCGCTGGTGGCGGAGGTCCAGGCCTTGCTGGCGGAGACCGGCAATGCACAGGCGCGGCGCGCCACCAGCGGCCTGGACTCCTCACGGGTGGCCATGCTGCTTGCCGTGCTGCAGCAGCGGGCATCCATGAACCTGGCCAAGGACGACAGCTACGTGGCCACGGTGGGCGGCGTGAAGCTCACCGAACCGGCCACCGACCTGGCGGTGGCCCTCGCCGTCGCCTCCGCAAAGATGAACAAGCCCCTCCCGGCCCGGCTGATCGCATTCGGAGAGGTGGGGCTGGCCGGAGAGGTACGGCCCATCCCCGGAATCGGCCGGCGGGTCCAGGAAGCCGAACGGCTGGGTTTCAGCCATGCCGTGGTGCCCGCATCTCCCAACGGCCCGGGCCAGGTTCCGGCGGGATTCAAAGTGCGGGAAGTTACTACCCTTTCCGAGGCACTGGAGCTGCTCTTCTAGGGGCGCACGGCACACGGGTACGCTTCCGGCGCCGTCATACCCGCGGACTGAAGTGGGCAAGGGGTGCGCCTTGCCCACTACTATGGGGAAGTGTCTGCGCATATCCACGCCCAGAACGCCCCGTGGGCCGGAGTGGCCGGAAGGAAGTGACCATGCCTCGCACGCCCGAGGACGCGCTGAAAGCGACCCTCGCAAGGGTTGCACCCGGAACCGCACTGCGGGACGGCCTGGAACGTATCCTCCGCGGACGTACCGGCGCGCTGATTGTCCTGGGTTTCGACCGGACGGTGGACTCCATCTGTTCCGGCGGCTTCGACATCGGCATCGAGTTCTCCTCCACCCGCCTTCGTGAGCTGGCCAAGATGGACGGAGCAATCGTCTGCGACAAGGACGGCGCCAACATCCTCCGCGCCGCCGTGCAGCTGGTCCCGGACCACACGATCGAAACGCATGAGTCCGGCACCCGCCACCGCACCGCCGAGCGGGTTGCCATCCAGACCGGTTTCCCGGTGATTTCCGTCAGCCAGTCAATGCAGATCATCCAGCTCTACGTCGGCGGCCTCCGCCACGTGCTGGAAGGCTCCGAGCCGGTGCTTGCCCGCGCCAACCAGGCCCTGGCCACGCTGGAGCGCTACCGCACCCGCCTGGACCAGGTCACCAATTCGCTCTCCGCCCTGGAAATCGAGGCGATGGTCACCGTCCGGGATGTGGCCGTCACGCTGCAGCGCCAGGAAATGGTGCGCCGGATTTCCGAGGAAATCGCCCAGTACGTCCTGGAACTGGGCGTTGACGGCCGCCTCCTCTCGCTGCAGCTGGAAGAGCTGACCACCGGCCTGGGACCGGGCAGCGAGATGATTGTGCGGGACTACGCAGACATTGGCGGAACCCAGGGCAACGTGGATGAGCAGATTGCCACACTTCAGGGCCTGAGTTCCTCAGACATGGTTGATCTGGGCAAGATCGCCGCCGTGGTTGGCTTCCAGCCCGGCCAGGATTCGCTTGAGGCAGTGGTGCAGCCCCGCGGCTACCGGCTGCTGAGCAACATCAAGAGCGTTCCCCCGGCTGTCTCCAACCGGCTGGTGGACCACTTCGGCGGCCTGCAGAACCTGATGGCGGCGAACATCGAGGACCTGATGCAGGTGGACGGCATCGGTGAGCAGCGTGCCCGCACGGTACGTGAAGGGCTCTCCCGCATCGCTGAAACCAGCCTGCTCGACCGTTTTATGTAGCAGTTCCGGAACCGCCCGGAAGCTGCTGCACGGCCCGCTAGTCGAGCTGGAAGACCGCTTTCTCACTGGTGGTTTCGCCCAGCCGCGCCGTGAAGACGTACCAGCCGGGGTTCGGATTGCTGGCCACCGGAGCACAGCCCGGAGCAGACCGGAGCCGTTCCCAGGTGAAGTTCGCCTTCTCGGTGGCACCGGGCTCAAACTCCTTCAGGAAGTCTTCCGACCCGTCCTGGCAGTCAGCCGAGGAGAAAATCCGGTCCGAGCCGGAGGTCACCACAAACTCCATCTGACTGGTGCCCACGTTGATCTTGCACGGTTCCGCGCCGGTGTTGGTGACCGAGAGCGTGAGCAGCGGATTCGCGCCGGCCGGATACGCTTCAGCGTCCGTGGCGGCCTCGACCTTCACCGCGGCCGGCGGGCAGGTCCCCTCATCCGCGCCGGTTCCGGCGTCGGCTGTTTTTCCGGGATCCGCCTTGTCCGTCTCCGCTTTCGCTCTCCCCTCCGCTGCAGATGGTACAGGAGTCGGTGCGGTCTGGAACGGCTCAGAGGCCCCAGCGTCCCGGCCGCCGGCAAGCGCACCGGCAACCGCTGACCCGCCCCAAATAAGGGCACCGATCACCAGCAGCGCCAGCAGGGACAGAACCGTCCGACGCCGGCGGTAAACGGCCTTGCTCGGGCGGGCCGGGGGCTTTGTGTTCCCTCGCCCGGAACCTCCCGGTGCTTTCTGCCCCGCACCGCTTCGGGCTCCTTTTGCCGCCATGGGTTAAGGCTATGAACCCCGGTACGGATTACGGCGGACACCACGCCGGTCAGTAGAGTATTGCTGGTCAATACCGAGGGAGTGGCATGGAACCGGAGCACACGCGGGCACTGCATGGCCGCATCATTTCCTGGTTCTCCGGGCAGGCCCGGGACCTGCCCTGGCGGCACCGGGACTGCTCCCCCTGGGGCATCCTGGTCAGCGAAGTAATGCTGCAGCAGACTCCGGTGGTCCGCGTCCTGCCGGTCTGGCAGGAGTGGATGAAGCGCTGGCCCGAGCCGGCCGATCTGGCTGCCGAACCCGCCGGAGAGGCTGTGCGGGCCTGGGGCCGGCTGGGCTATCCGCGCCGGGCGCTGCGCCTGCACGCCGCCGCCGTCGCAATCGCTGCCTCACACGGCGGCAGGGTCCCGGACACCTACGGCGCATTACTTGAACTGCCCGGTGTCGGTGACTACACCGCAGCTGCCGTCGCGTCCTTTGCCTTCGGGCGCCGGGAAACCGTGGTGGACACCAACATCCGCAGGGTCCACGCACGCCTGGTGACAGGCAATGCGCTGCCGTCCCAGTCATTGACGGCGGCGGAGAAAAAGCTCGCCGTTTCACTGCTGCCGGCAGACGACGCCGAATCGGTCGCCTGGAATGCCTCGGTGATGGAGCTGGGGGCGCTGGTCTGCACTGCACGCACACCACGCTGCGGGGATTGCCCCGTCCTGGCTGACTGTGCCTGGGTTGCGGCCGGACGGCCCGAGCCGCATTACGTGCCCAAGGGACAGGCCTGGCACGGAACGGACCGGCAGGTTCGCGGCGCCATGATGGCAGTACTGCGCCAGGCGGAGGGCCCGGTGCTGCGCGAACTGCTGCTGGCCGGTCCGGTTGACCTGGTGGCACCGGAGGCCGACGCCGCCCTGGCACCGCTCGCTGCCCTGCACGCCCTCGCTGCCCCGCAGGAGCAGCTTGAACGGGCGCTGGAGGGGCTGCTCCGTGACGGGCTGGCAGAGGCGGACAGTGCCGGAGTGCGCCTTCCTGCCTAGTCCGGGCCCCTTTGGGCCTTGGAAGGCGGCTGGGTTAGATCTCCCCAAAACCGTTGCGGACTTCCAGCCCAAGCATCTCCACGGCCCGCGCGGCATCCGGCCCGTGCGCGGAGACGGTCAGCGTATCGCCGGCCTTCAGACCGAGGGTCATGAGCATCATGACCGATTTCCCGTCCACCCCGTTGATGGTGATGTCCGCGTCCAAATCGGCCATGGCCTGCGCGACGGCGGCTGCCGGACGGGCGTGCAGGCCCATCGGGTTGACCAGTTTCCAGGAGGCTTCGTGGACACCGTCGTCATCCTGGTCGATGTCATCCAGGGTGTCCCCTGCGTCTGCCCCCCCGCCTGCTTCGGGCGCTGGAGCTGAGCCGCCCATGGTGGCGGTTACTGCCTCGGCGTCGCGGATCACCGCAGCCAGGTCCTGTCCGGTCTGGGCGGCGACGGCGGCAGCAACGGCACCCTCAACCAGCGGGGCGTCCGCCAGCCGGACTTTCTCCCGCTGCTCCGGTTCGAGGAACTCCAGTGCCATTTCCGCGGTCATGACCGCAGAACCCAGATCCGCCAGCAGCGCGACCCCTGCCCCGCCGTCAGCCTGCGCAATCCCGGACTGAATCTTCTCCAGGCTGGTTCCAATTCCACCGTCGTCGGTGCCGCCGGCGGCGATGATCGCCACATCGGGGGCCATCTGCCCGGCCAGCTCTGACAGTCCCTCGGCCAGCTTTCCGCTGTGGGAAACGAGTACCAGCCCTACCTTCATGCCTGTTCCCCCGCCGCCTTGGCGGCCGCCTGCAGGATCAGCGTGGTGGATGCAGCACCCGGGTCCAGGTGCCCGGCACTGCGTTCGCCGAGGTAGCTGGCCCTGCCTTTGCGGGCCACCAGCGGCTCGGTGCCGTCTAGCCCGCCCTCGGCAGCGTTCGCCGCAGCTGAGAGCGTTTGTGCCCCGTCAGCTCCGGCGGCGGCCGCTGTTTCGGCTGCCTCTACTGCCGGGGTGAACGCATCGACCATGGTCTTGTCCCCCGGTTCCGCCTTGCCGCGGCTCACGATCCCGTCGCGGGCGGCCGTCAGGAACGCGACGACGTCGTCCGGAGCCAGCACGTCCTTGCCGGCAACGGCGGTGGAGCCGCGCAGGAAAGCTGTGCCGTAGAGCGGCCCCGCGGCACCGCCTACGCGGGACATCAGCGTCATGGCGGCGAGCTTGAACACGTCGGCGGGAGTGGCCGGGGTGCCGTCGGCGTCGAGCTTTTCAACTATGGAGGTGAATCCGCGGTCCATGTTCTCGCCGTGGTCGGCGTCGCCAATGGCCCGGTCCAGGTCGATCAGCCGCTGCCGGTTGGCATCCATCGACGCTGCGGCGTCCCGCATCCACTTATCTGCCCACTGTGCGTTGAGTTCCATGCCTAGACTCCCCACCGCAGGGCCGCGGTGTGCACCGGGGAGTCCCACAGGTTGATCATGTCGTCATCGAGTTTCAGTACGGTGATGGAGGCGCCCTGCATTTCAAGTGCCGTGATGTAGTTGCCCACCAGCGAGCGTTCAACGTGCAGGCCGCGGTCTGCCAGGAGCTTCGCCGCATGCCGGTAGACAATGTAGAGCTCACTGAGCGGCGTGCCGCCCATGCCGTTGACGAACAGGAGCACCCGGGTCCCGCTGCCGGCCCCGAGATCGGACAGGATCGGTTCCAGGAGCTGGTCCGAAATTGCGTCGGCCGTGGCCATGGGAATCCTGCGCCGGCCCGGCTCGCCGTGAATGCCCACGCCCAGCTCGATTTCGTTCTCGGCGAGGTCGAAGCTCGGTTCACCGGCGTGCGGCACGGTGCAGGCGCTCAGCGCCACACCCATGGACCGAACGCCTTCGTTGACCCGCCCGGCGAGATCCGCCACCGCATCCAGGGAATCCCCCCGCTCGGCTGCGGCACCGGCAATCCGCTCCACGAGCACCGTTCCTCCGACTCCGCGCCTGCCGGCTGTGTACAGCGAGTCCTCCACCGCGACGTCGTCGTTGACCACCACGGTCCTAACCTCAATGCCCTCGGCCTGGGCCAGCTCGGCGGCGGTTTCGAAGTTGAGGATGTCACCGGTGTAGTTCTTGACGATCAGCAGCACTCCGGCACCCGAGTCGGTGTTGGTGACCGCGGGGAGAATCTGGTCGGGTGTCGGCGAAGTGAACACGGCGCCGGGAACAGCGGCGTCGAGCATCCCGCGGCCTACATAACCGGAGTGCAGCGGTTCGTGCCCGCTTCCGCCGCCGGATACCAGGGACACCTTGCCGGGAACCGGCGCATCCCGCCGGGTGACGTACGCGGGGTCCGCGTGAACCTTGACCAGGTCGTGGTGGGCCATCCCGAAGCCCTCGAGGGATTCATCCACCACGGCGCGCGGATCATTGATGAGTTTCTTCATGCCTGACGCTCCTTTGAAGGCTCCACTGCGCTGGAACGGGCTCCGTTGCCCGCTCTCCTGAGTGAGGCAACCCTACCGCGCGCGGGGAGTGCCTGCACAGGCTTTGACAGCCCGTTAACGCACTGAAGGAAGGGCCGGCTGGGGCCCTTCCTTCAGTGTTCCCCGGCCATCCGTGACAACAGCGGCCGGGAGTCGGGGTATCCCGCGGACCTTGTGGGTCCGCAGGGAGCTTACTTGCCCTTGAAAGCGTCCTTGACGTGCTCGCCGGCCTGCTTCATGTTGGCCTTCGCCTGATCACCCTGACCGTCAGCCTCCATGCTGTGGTCGCCGGTGACCTTGCCGACGCCTTCCTTGATCTTGCCGCCGAGCTCTTCGCCCTTGTTCTGCATCTTGTCGTCTGCACCCATATTCGGGACCCGCTTTCTGATCGGCCGCAAGCATTCCATCAGGCAAACGTGGTGTCATCTGCCCGATAAAGAACCTGTCGGCATTTCTTGATGCTAAGTACCCTTAGTGTATCTTCTTCTGCCGGCTATCTCCACACCGGACGCAGGGTTCCCCTATCCGCGAACATCCCTGATCATGCGTGTATTGCCAAGGGTATTGGGCTTCACCCGGGCCAGGTCCAGGAATTCGGCTACGCCTTCGTCATGGGAGCGAAGGAGTTCGGAATAGACCTCCGGATCCACGGCACTCTGGCTTTCCATCACGGTAAAGCCGTGGCGCTTAAAGAAATCGACTTCGAAGGTGAGGCAGAAAACGCGGGACACCCCTATTTCGGCGGCATCCGAGAGCAGCTGCTCCAGCAGTACATGCCCGACGCCGCGGCCCCGCCACTGCGGATGTGTTGCCAGCGTGCGCACTTCGGCAAGGTCCTCCCACATGACGTGCAGCGCCCCGCAGCCAATCACCTGCCCGTCGGCATCTTCAGCGATCCGGAACTCCTGGAGCCCCTCGTAGTAGGCAACCGTCTCTTTGGCCACAAGGACGCGCTCATCCGCCAGCGGGGCCACCAGGTCCCGGATATGCCGGACATCGGAAGTCCGGGCCCTGCGGATGGTGAATGCTGCCGTCTGTTCGGTTGGAGTCATTGGTTCAGTCTAGAACTTCCGCGCCCGTCCCCGGCGCCTCCGTGACCCGCTGAGAAACACCCCGCAAACGAGTTGGAGCCCCCGGTTTCCCGGGGGCTCCAACTAGCCAGGTGCCGCAGCACCTTTGGTTTGCCTGTTACTGACCGTCGCCCACGCCGGCCTCAATGGCCGACGGCGCTTCCTCGAGGGCGCGCGGTGCTCCGTGGCCGGTGAAGGTGAACTTCGCCTCGTCACCCTCGCCTTCGACGTCCACGGAAACCATTTCACCGGGCTTGAGATCCCCGAAGAGGATCTTCTCGGAGAGCTGGTCCTCGATCTCGCGCTGCATGGTGCGGCGCAGCGGGCGGGCGCCCATGGCGGGATCGTAACCGCGGGTGGCCAGCAGAACCTTGGCAGCCGGGGTGAGCTCGATGCTCATGCCCTTCTCCGCCAGCCTCTTGCCCAGCCGCTCCAGGAACAGATCTACAATCTGGACGATCTCTTCCTGGGTCAGCTGCGGGAACACCACGGTGTCGTCAACACGGTTGAGGAACTCGGGACGGAAGTGCTGGCGCAGTTCCTCGGTGACCCGTGCCCGCATCCGGTCGTATCCGGTCTTGGTGTCCGTACCGGACTGGAAACCGGTCATGACGCCCTTGGAGATGTCCTTGGTACCAAGGTTGGTGGTCATGATGATGATGGTGTTCTTGAAGTCCACCACCCGGCCCTGGGAGTCAGTCAGGCGGCCGTCTTCAAGGATCTGCAGCAGCGAGTTGAACAGGTCCGCGTGGGCCTTCTCAACCTCGTCGAACAGAACCACGGAGAACGGACGGCGGCGGACCTTCTCGGTCAGCTGCCCGCCTTCTTCGTAGCCGACGTATCCGGGAGGTGCACCGAAGAGCCGGGAAACGGTGTGCTTCTCGGAGTACTCGGACATGTCCAGGGTGATCAGGGCTTCTTCGTCGCCGAAGAGGAACTCTGCCAGTGCCTTGGCCAGCTCGGTTTTACCAACACCGGTGGGGCCGGCGAAGATGAACGAACCGCCCGGACGCTTGGGGTCCTTCAGGCCGGCACGCGTGCGGCGCATGGCCTGCGAGATCGACTTGATGGCTTCATCCTGGCCGATGACCCGCTTGTGCAGTTCATCTTCCATCTTGAGCAGCCGTGTGGATTCTTCTTCGTTCAGCTTCACCACGGGGATGCCGGTGGAGTTGGCGAGAACCTCAGCGATCAGCTCCTCGTCCACCTCGGCGATGTCATCCAGGCCGCCGGACTTCCACTGGCGCTCCTTCTCGGCACGCTGGTCCTGGAGCTTCTGCTCCTTGTCCCGCAGTGAGGCAGCACCTTCGAAGTCCTGCGCGTCAATCGCGGATTCCTTCTCCATCTTCAGGGCGGAGATGCGCTCGTCGATTTCCTTGAGCTCCGGCGGAGCAGTCATTCGGCGGATGCGCAGCCGGGCACCGGCTTCATCGATCAGGTCGATGGCCTTGTCCGGCAGGAAGCGGTCGCTAATGTAGCGCTCGGCAAGCGTTGCCGCCGAAGCCAGTGCAGCGTCCGTGATGGACACACGGTGGTGTGCCTCGTAGCGGTCCCGCAGGCCTTTGAGGATTTCGATCGCGTGGGCAACGGAAGGTTCGTTGACCTGGATCGGCTGGAAGCGGCGCTCAAGCGCTGCATCCTTCTCAATGTGCTTGCGGTATTCGTCCAGCGTGGTGGCACCGATGGTCTGCAGCTCGCCGCGGGCCAGCATCGGCTTCAGGATCGAGGCTGCGTCAATGGCGCCTTCAGCGGCGCCGGCGCCCACGAGGGTGTGGATCTCATCAATGAAGAGGATGATGTCGCCGCGGGTGCGGATCTCCTTGAGGACCTTCTTCAGGCGTTCCTCAAAGTCACCGCGGTACCGGGAACCGGCAACCAGCGAACCAAGGTCCAGGGTGTAGAGCTGCTTGTCCTTGATGGTCTCCGGGACATCGCCGCGGACAATCGCCTGGGCAAGGCCTTCGACGACGGCAGTCTTGCCGACGCCCGGCTCACCAATCAGGACAGGATTGTTCTTGGTGCGGCGGGACAGCACCTGCATAACCCGTTCCATCTCGTGCTCGCGCCCGATGACCGGATCAAGCTTTCCTTCACGCGCTGCCTGTGTGAGGTTGCGGCCGAACTGGTCCAGCACCACCGAACCCGCCGGCTGGCCTTCCTGCTGCTGGCCGCCGGCTGAGACGGGCTCCTT
>JBELYP010000043.1:0-24617 GCA_040273995.1 Arthrobacter sp. | reverse complement strand
CCGTCCCCAACCCCCCCTCCTCCCCGGGCGGGGGCCGGGGCGTGTTTCCCGCGGCCGGCCCCCGGCGCCGTTGCGGTTAGCCCTGCTGCTTGCCGAAGCTGCGCAGCCGCAGCGAGTTCGCAACCACCAGTACGGAGCTTGCAGCCATGGCTGCGCCCGCAATCATCGGATTGAGCAGCCCAAAGGCGGCCACGGGGATCCCCACGGTGTTATAGAAGAACGCCCAGAACAGGTTCACCTTGATGGTTTTCAGGGTCCGCCGGGAGAGTTCAATTGCCGTGGCAACCTGTCCCAGCGAGCTGCCCATGACGGTCAGGTCCGCTGCGGCCATCGCCGCATCAGTGCCGGACCCCATGGCGATTCCGAGGTCCGCCTGGGCCAGCGCTGCGGCGTCGTTCACGCCGTCGCCCGCCATGGCAACTGTGGCGCCCTCAGCCTGGAACCTGCGTACCGCCTCCACCTTGCCCTCCGGCCGGACATCCGCGAGCACGTCCTGCGGGGCGATTCCCACTTCCCGTGCAACGGCAGCCGCTACGACGGCGTTGTCACCGGTGAGCAGCACCGGACGCAGACCGAGGGCAACCAGCCGCGCAACCGCCTCGCGTGAACCGTCCTTGATGGTGTCCTGCAGGCTGATTACACCGGCGGGAACTCCGTCCACCGCGACTGCGACGGCGGTGGCGCCGGTTTCCTGTTCCTGCCGCAGGACGCCCGCGGCCGCGGTGTCCAGTTCAATGCCGTTTTCAGCCAGCCAGCCGGGGCGGCCCGCTACGACGCTGAGTCCTTCCACCGTGCCGCGTACGCCGCCGCCCGGCGAGGAGAGGAAACCGCTCACCGGCACCAGCCCCGGTCCGGCCTGCGCGGCGGCGGCTACGGCGCGGGCAATCGGGTGCTCACCGGCGTTTTCCAGGGAACCGGCCAGCCGCAGCAGTGTGGATTCGTCCGGCACCTTTGTGCCGGGCAGCAGGACAGTGCGGGCTACCGAGAGTTTGCCGCTGGTGACCGTTCCGGTCTTGTCCAGCAGGATGGTGTTAACCGTCCGGGTGTCCTCCAGGACCTGGGGGCCCTTGATCAGGATGCCCAGCTGGGCTCCGCGTCCGGTTCCGGTGAGCAGCCCCACCGGCGTGGCCAGGCCCAGCGCGCACGGGCAGGCGATGACCAGCACCGCAACAGCGGAAACGAACGCGCTTTGCACGTCCCCGGTGAACAGCAGCCACAGGATGAACGTGACGACGGCGATCGAGAGGACCACGGGCACAAACACTGCGCTGATCCGGTCCGCCAGCCTGGCGATCGGGGCCTTGCCCGACTGGGCTGCACTGACCAGGGCACCCATCTGGGCCAGGGTCGTTTCGCTGCCGACCCTCGTGGCCCGGACCAGCAGCCGGCCGGAAGTGTTCACCGTTGCCCCCGTGACCGGATCCCCGGTCCGGACTTCCACCGGCAGGGATTCACCGGTGATCAGCGCCGCGTCGATGGCCGATTCGCCGTCGATCACCACCCCGTCGGTGGCAACCTTCTCCCCGGGGCGCACCACGAACTCGTCACCCGGGATGAGTTCGCTGGCAGGAATCAGCACTTCGCGGCCGTCCCGCAGCACCACCGCGTCCTTGGCTCCCAGACTCAGCAGGGACGTGAGGGCGTCTGCTGCACTGGTTTTCGCCCGGGCCTCCAGGTACCGGCCAAGCAGCAGGAAGGTGGTGACCACGGCAGCAACTTCGAAGTACAGATGTCCGCCGCCGGTCATACCGGGATCTGCTGTGAGTCCGGGATCCGCAATCAGCTGTCCCAGCGAGAACAGATAGGCCGCGCTGACTCCGATGGACACCAGGGTGTCCATCGTTGAGGCCAGATGGCGGGCGTTGACCGCTGCCGCCCGGTGGAAGGGCCAGGCGGACCAGAGCACCACGGGCAGCGAAAGCACCGCCGCTGCCCACCCCCAGTGGGGGAACATCAGGGCGGGCACCATGGAGATGAGCAGAACCGGAACGGTGAGAACGGCGGCAGTAATGAGGCGGGGCCGCAGCTGTGCCGCTGTGCCGCCGTGGTTCATATGGTCATCATGGTTCGCAGCTTCGGCTACCTTCGCCTGGTACCCCGCTGCTTCCACGGTGGCGACCAGCTGGTCATTCGTGACGCCGGCCGGCACCCGGACTGTTGCCGAATTCAGCGGCAGGTTGACACTGGCCTGAACGCCGTCGATCCTTCCCAGCTTGCGCTCCACACGGTTCACGCAGGACGCGCAGGTCATGCCCTGGATATCCAGCTGCACCTCACGCTCTGCGTGCAGGTGCTGCTGTTCACGGGTTGCCATGGTTCTCCTTTCAGCCCACCACGGTGTAGCCGGCTTCTGCCACGGCTTCGCCGAGCAGCTCGGGTGCAATCGGTTCCGCGGAAGTGACAACAGCGGTGGAAACGCCGTCGGCCACCAGATCCACGCGGACGTCCGTCACGCCCTCTACCGCACTGAGTTCCTCGGTGACGGATGCGACGCAGTGGCCGCAGGTCATGCCGGAGATGCTGAGCTGGGTTTCCATAGTGTTCCTCCTCTGCGGGGCGGCCCCGCTGGGTTGCTTCGGTTCCGGCTAGCGCAGGAGCCGGCCGATTGCGTCTGTTGCTTCCTGGACCTTGATGTCCACGATTGACTGGTCCCCTGTTTCCTCTGCCTCGCGCGCAGCCGAGACAACACAGTGGGAGATGTGGTCCTGGACCAGCCCCAGGCTGAGTGCGTGCAGCGCCTTTGTCACGGCGGAGACCTGGGTCAGGACATCAATGCAGTACTTATCTTCATCGACCATCCGGGCAATTCCCCGGACCTGCCCTTCGATCCGCTTCAGCCGCCGCAGGTAGGCGTCCTTGTCGCTGGAGTACCCGCGGTCCGCCTCCACGTCCGCAGCATCGAGTGCATGGGTGTCCATGGTTCGGCCTTTCGGTAAATGACTGTCAACACCTGCAAATTAATACCCCTACAGGGTATTCGTCAAGTACCCCCTCGGGGTATGGGCGGCCGAGCTCCAGTCCGCGCACCGGACGCTGGCGTAAGGTGGGACCGTGGGAAAGAAAGAACTGAGCAGTGCAGCCGAGGACTACCTCAAAGTCATCTGGACAGCACAGGAATGGACGGACGCGCCGGTGACCGTCTCTGCGCTCTCGGCGCATCTGGGTTTCTCGGCGTCCTCGGTTTCCGAGGCAGTGAAGAAGCTGGCAGCGCAGGGTTTCCTCACCCATGCGCGGTACGGGTCCGTGGCCCTGACCCCCGCCGGCGAGCAGGCTGCAGTGAACATGGTGCGGCGCCACCGGCTGATTGAGACGTTCCTCGTGGAGTACCTCGGGTACGGCTGGGACGAGGTGCATGACGAGGCAGAGAATCTGGAACATGCTGTCTCGGACAAGATGGTCGAGGCCCTCGCCGTCCGCCTGGGGAACCCCGTCCGCGATCCGCACGGCGATCCGATTCCGGCCCGGGACGGCAGCCTGCCCGCCCTGGATGCGGCACGGCTAAGCCACAGCGAACCGGGCATCCGGCTCCGTATCGCCCGGGTTTCGGATACCAGCCCGGACCTGCTCCGCTACCTGGGCGGCATGGGACTGGGCCTGGACACGGAGATCAGCATTCTGGAACGCCAGGTGTATGCCGGCACGCTCACCCTGGAGCGTTCGGGTGACCGGGTGGAACTCGGGCTCCCCGCCGCTGAGGCAATCTGGGTAGTGCAGGCCTAGCCGGCCTACTCGTCCAGCGCCAGGTCATAGACAACCTGGCGGCTCACCGGACGGTAACCGAGGTTCTCATAGATACGCAGGGCACCGGACGGATTCTCGGTGTCCACTCCAAGGCCCGCATTCTGCATCCCGGAGTCCCGGAACCGGCGCATCGCCTCTGCGAGCATGGCAGGGGCAATCCCCTTGCCGCGCCACGGCCTAAGAACTCCCAGCAGTTCGGTGTATCCCTCCGAATAACCGAAGATGGCCGGAGACTCGGGGTCGTAGCTGGCCAGCTGGTAGGCGGCAATCGCTCCGGTGCTTTGATCAACCACCACAAAGCTCCAGTCGGGGCGGAACTGCGGGTGGCCCACCGTAAACTTCCAGCTCTCGGCATCCCGCGGCTCGCTCCCCCAGTGATCCAGGAAGGCCTCGTTGTGGGCCTGACGCAGATCCTCGGAGATCTCCTCGGAAAATGTTCGGAACTCCAGCCCGCCGGCAAGCTGCGCATCCGGCAGGTCTCCGTCGAGCGGGCGGGTCATCTCGGTAAAGTATCGCACCACCCGCGCCCCTACGGACTCCAGCAGCGCAAGGTGGGAAGGATTGTTGGCTTCGGCGTAGCTGCGCAGGACAGGGCTGTGCCCGTCCCGCTCCCGGACCCGTTCCCGGGCCCGGGCAGCCTGCCAGCGGTAGACGGCGGTACCAATGCCCTTCCGCCGCCAGACCGGGTCCACGCCGCCGAAGCCGGCGGCCCGGACTGATCCGGGATTGAGGCTGACCAGACCAAACGCGCGCGCAACGCCGTCGGCGTCCAATCCCAGGAGGGAGTCAACCGCCGGGTCATCACCCTGCCGCTGAAGGGCGTGCTCAAGATCCGCACGGTCTTCCGCCCACCCCGGCTTGTCCACTTCCACCATCCGGCGGATCAGGGCATGCCAGTCGTCGATATCGGCGGCCGTGATGGCACGCCATGCCAGCTGGGTCTGCGGTCCGGGCAGCTGCACAGTGTTTGTCGAAGCCATGGCTCCTAGCGTAGGGCAAGGCTGGTTTGGGCCGCACCCAGTTCCAGGGTGCGGCTGCACCAGGCGGCATCGGCCGGATCATGGGTCACCACAACCACCGTCTTGCCGGCCAGGCCGGAGGCAAGGTCAGCCATCAGCTGGCGTCCCGCAGCCGGGTCCAGATGGGCTGTGGGTTCATCGAGCAGCACAATGCCGGCCTCCGTCAGCAGGGCCCGTGCCACCGCGAGGCGCTGGCGCTGCCCGCCGGAAAGCCGGAAGCCGCCGTTGCCGATCCGGGTGTCGATCCCGTCTTCGAGCTCTGAGACCAGCCCGCCAAGGCCTACGGCATCCAGTGCCGCGAGCATTTCAGCTTCGCTCGGCGCTTTGGAACGGTCACGGGCGATCAGCAGGTTTCCGCGCAGCGTGGAGTCGAAGAGATGAGCTTCCTGCGGGCACCACGCCATGCCGCGGGCTTCCCGGCTGAACTCCGACGCGGGCCGCCCGCCAATGCGGAACGAACCTGCCTGGGGCTGCAGGAATCCCAGAAGGACTCCCAGCAGGGTGGACTTTCCGCTGCCGGACGGACCAGTGACGGCCACCCAGTCCCCCGGATCCAAAGTCAGATCGACGCCGTTGAGCACGTCACGGGATCCGCCCGGATACCGGTACCGGATGCCGGCCAGTTCAATGCTCCCCGGGCGCGGAGCTGCAACTGCGGCATCCGGCTGCGTGCCGGGATCCACTGAATCCGAGCCGAGGTCCGGGAGGACCTTGTCCCCCAGCACCCGCCAGGCCGGAAATTGCTGGATCGAACCGTTGACCGCAGCGAAGCACTCAAGCAGGGCCAGCTGCATCAGGACGATCACCGCAGCAACAGTGGCGGGAACACCCTGGGCCAGGTGGAGGATCCACAGTGCCGAGACGGCGCAGGCCAGTGCGGTCAGTGCGCTGGCCAGCCCCTGTGCCCAGGCACTGCGCCGTGCTGCACCGGCTGCTGCAGCGTCCAGCAGCCGCTGGCGGGTCACTACCCGAGTTGCGGAGGTATTGGCTTCCAGGTCACGGGAGGCCGAGAGCAGTTTCGCCATGGATGCCATGGCTTTGGACTGCAGCGTGACAGTCCGCGCGCGGGCGGCGGCGTCGGCCCAGAGCGCCAGGGCAGGGGCACCAATGAGCCCAATCAGGCACAGGCCAATCTGCACCCAGAGGGCGTCCGGAATCAGGATTCCCGTGGCGATGCAGGCAGCGACGGCGGTGACGAAGGCAGTGAGCGGGGCAAAGACCACACGGGGCGCAATGTCCCGCAGCTCGTCGACGTCGCCCACCAGGCGCTCCAGGGCTCCGCCGCCGCGGGCCAGCCGGCGCCACCCTTCGGGGCGGTTCAGCAGCCCGTTCCACAGCCGGATGCGGATCGAGTTGGTGGCGCGGAAGACGGCGTCGTGCAGGTGGAGGCGTTCGCGGTACCGCAGCACCGCGCGGCCAATGCCGAAGAACCGGACCCCCACGATGGCGGTGAGCAGGTACAGGATGGGCGGCTGCTCGGATGCGCGGACAATCAACCAGCCGGAGAGCGCACTGAGCGCTACAGCGAAGATGGTGGCTCCGGTGCCGTAGGCCAGCGCCTTCAGGAACTGCGGGCTCCAGGGGCGCAGCACCAGCAGATTCTTCCAGAGCGGCTGGTGGACGTAGCCTGCCGGCGCGGAAGATCCGCTGAACTGTGCTGCAGCCGGAGCCGGATCGGCGGATGCCAGCGGCTCCGGCGCAGGTTCGGGCACGTCGCTGCCGGCGCCTACGGGAATCCGCAGACCGGCGATGCCGGCGGTGCGGCGGTCGTGGGCGACGAGCAGCACGGTGCAGTCCGGACTGAGCCCGGCGAGAGCCTTCCGGATGGCAGCGGCACTGGATTCGTCCAGGTGTGCGGTGGGTTCGTCTGCCAGCAGGACGCAGACGCCCGGGACGTTACGCACCCGCGCAATGGCACGTGCCACGGCTACCCGGCGCTGTTCGCCGGGGCTAAGGTCCGCTGTGTGGGCGTCCAGCAGGTGCTGCGAGCGGATCTCCGCCAGCGCCTGCTCGGCGGCCCGGCGCTGGGCGCCCGGGTCCGCCAGTCCGGAGTAGAGACCGATTTCCGCCGCCACGGTGTCTTCCACCAGCACCGGGTGCTGTGGAATCCAGGCCACGCGGGAACGGTCCACACCGGAGGCTTCGCCCGCGATTTCCGCTCCGGCGCCGTCCCGGCGCAGGCCTGCGAGCACTTCGAGGACGGTGGTCTTTCCGCAGCCGCTGGGCCCGGTAAGAGCGGCGATGGCGCCCGCGGGCACGGTAAAGGACAGGTCTTCCAGCACGGGTTCGGGACGTCCGACGTACCGAACGGTAAGGCCCCGGACGCTCACCCCGCCGTCGCCGTCGTTGTCCGCGGGCTGAGCCAGCGGACGGGCAGCCGGCGCGTCGAGGACGGCGTTCGTCCGTTTCAGCGCTTCCAGTCCGTCTTCGCTGGAGTGGTGGGCCGTGCCCAGGTCACGCAGCGGCTGGTAGCACTCCGGAGCCAGGATCAGCGCCAGCAGCCC
Organism: Arthrobacter sp.; assembly: GCA_040273995.1. GTDB lineage: Bacteria > Actinomycetota > Actinomycetes > Actinomycetales > Micrococcaceae > Arthrobacter_B. Next base: position 17,353 of record JBELYP010000043.1, on the reverse strand, counting down.
CATTTCAAGGGACATGTCCCCGTGGACCAGGCGCACACCGATGAAGACGGCCACCACGGCCACGGAGATCGTGGCGATTAGTTCCAGTGCCAGCGAGGACACAAAGGCAACGCGCAGGGTTTCCAGGGTAGTGACGCGGTAACGGTCTGCGACGTCGCGCAGGGCACGGGTCTGTGCACGGGCCCTGCCCAGGCCCACCAGCACGGGCAGGCCCTTGGCCAGTTCCAGCATGTTGTCCGAGAGGCGGTTCAGCGCCTCGATGGCCCTGGCCGTCTTGTCTCCGGTGTGCAGCCCGATGAGGATCATGAATACGGGCACCAGCGGAACAGTCAGGACAATCACGACGGCGCTGACCCAGTCCGCGGCCAGGATCCGGACTCCCACCAGCAGCGGCAGCACCGCGCAGGTGACCAGCGCCGGCAGGTACTTGGCGTAGTAGTTATCCAGGCCGTCCAGCCCACGGGTGAGCAGGACGCTGAGTGCACCTGGCCCCATGCCGGGAACGCTGCCTCCGTCGGCAAGGACTCTCTGCGTCAGCTCGCCGCGCAGTTCGTCCTTGACTCCCGCAGCGGCCCGCTGCGCCACTGCCTCCTGGGCCCAGATGGCCAGGGACCGGAGTACCGCGCCGCTGATACCCGTCGCAGCTACGTACCCCCAGTCCGGGCCTCCTGCGGCGAGTCCGGCAATGCCGGCGGCAACACCGGTGGCCAGCAGCACCAGGGCCAGGGCTTTGACCGCGGCGATGAGTCCCAGCAGATACAGTGCCCGGCGGCTGGTGGCACTGACCGGAAGGACCGGTTTCACTGAACCTTGACCTTATGGACAGCGGGGATGGAACCGGTGGTGACGCGCTTGCGGAAGACCCAGTATGTCCAGCCCTGGTACAGCAGGACGATCGGCAGGCCAAAGACGGACACCCAGGTCATGACCTTCAGCGTGTAGGGGCTCGAAGAGGCGTTCTCGATGGTCAGGTTCCAGGCCGCATCCAGCGTGGACGGCAGCACCACCGGGTACATTGCTGCGAAGATCGAGACTGCACCGAAGAGCAGGAACACACCCAGCGAAGCGAAGGACAGTGCTTCCCTGCCCCTGAAGGCCATCAGCCAGGCAACCACCAGGGCCACCACGGCAACGGCCAGCGGGATCAGGGACATCAGCTCTCCGCTGGTGAACTGCACACCAATGGCCCAGACAGCCAGCGGCAGCACACCAAGGGGCAGCCAGCGCACGACGGCGCGGCGGGCGCGCGCCCGGATCTCGCCGTCGGTCTTCAGCATCAGGAACGCGCAGGCATGAACCAGGGCGAATCCCACGACGGCGAGGCCGCCCAGGACAGCCCACGGCGTCAGCCAGGCGAAGGCACCGCCAACGCGGTCGCCATTCTCGTTCAGCGGCAGGCCGGTGGAGGTCAGGGCCAGCGCCGCACCCACACCAAAGGCGCTGACAAAGGAGCCCAGGGCCATCGCCCAGTCCCAGCGGCTGCGCCACCGGTCTGAATCATGCTTGCCCCGGTACTCGATCGACACGGCACGGAGAATCAGGCCCAGCAGCACCAGTGTCAGCGGCAGGTAGAGCGCGGAGAACAGCGCCGCGTACCAGTAGGGGAAGGCGGCGAAGGTCATGGCACCTGCGGTGATAAGCCAGACTTCATTGCCGTCCCAGACCGGGCCGATGGTGTTCAGCAGCACGCGCCGCTCTTTTTCGTTGCGGGCGAAGAGCTTCATCAGCATGCCCACACCCAGGTCGAATCCCTCGAGGAACAGGTATCCGACCCACAGGAAGGCGATAACGATGAACCAGAATGTTGTAAGCTCCATGTTCTTCCGTTCCTGCTAGTAGGCGAAATCGAGGACGTCGTCGGACTTGCGCCCGCCGGGGCCGCCGTCACCGCCGGTGCCGTCCGGGCCGCCGGCCCCGCCGTCGTCGTGCCCGTTACCGGGCAGCAGCTCAGGCATGGCCGAAGGAACGCCGCCGCGGACATATTTAGCCAGCAGCGCAACTTCCACCACCAGCAGCGCCAGGTAGATCACCGTGAAGGAGATGACGGAGAACAGCAGTTCCGCCATGCTCACTCCCGGCGACACCGCCGCAGCCGTGAACATAAAGACGTTGTCTATGCCGGTGAAGCTGGGATTAGGCACCACAACGAACGGCTGGCGGCCCATTTCGGTGAAGATCCAGCCGGCACTGTTGGCTCCAAACGGTGCGAGGATGCCGAACACGGCCAGGCCCATGAGCCCCTTGGACTGGGGAACGGTTCCCTTCCGGGTCACCCACAGGGCAACTGCCGCTGCGCCTGCGGCGATCGCGCCGAAGCCGATCATGATGCGGAAGCCCCAGTAGGTAACGGACATGACCGGCAGGTAGTCAATCTCCTGTCCTGCCTGCTCGCCGTACATGGGGTCATCGGGCAGATGGGTGCCGTACTTTTCCTGGTATTCCGGGATCAGCGTGTTGACGCCGTCCACAGGGGTGTCGAAGTCGCCGTTGGCCAGGAAGGAAAGAACGCCCGGCACCTCGATCAGCGTCTTGACGTCATCGCAGCTCTTGGCACCGACGTCACCCACGGAAAGCACGGAGAAAGCGGTTCCGTTGTGGCAGGCGGCTTCTGCGGCGGCCATCTTCATGGGCTGCTGCTCGAACATCAGCTTGCCCTGGAGGTCACCGGTAATAGCCGTGCCGGCGAACGCCACAACAGCCACTGCAGCGCCAATGCGCAGCGCCTTGATCCAGACCGCATGGTCCGTCTTGTCCCGGCCGATCGCGGCGTCTTCGCCGACGATCACGCGGCCGTTTTCATCCACCGTGTCGATGCCGTCCCGGCGCCGCTTCCACAGGTGGTACCAGGAGATGCCCAGCAGGAACCCGCCGGCGACGGCGAACGCGCCGGTGATGGTGTGGGGGAAGGCCACGAGGAGGGTGTTGTTAGTGAGGACGGCCCAGATGTCCGTCATGACGGCCCGGCCGTCCACAAGCTCAACGCCAACCGGGTGCTGCATCCACGAGTTGGCGGCAAGGATGAAGTAGGCCGAGAGAGCTGAAGCACCGGTTGCCAGCCAGATGGTGGCCAGGTGCAGCTTCTTGGGCAGCCGGTTCCAGCCAAAGATCCACAGCCCCAGAAACACGGACTCGGTGAAGAACGCCAGGAGCGATTCAAGTGCCAGGGGTGCGCCGAAGACATCCCCCACGAACCGGCTGTACTCACTCCAGGCCATGCCGAACTGGAACTCCTGGACCAGGCCGGTGGCCACACCCATGATGAAGTTGATCAGGAACAGCTTGCCCCAGAATTTCGTGAGGCGCAGGTACTCTTCCTTGCCGGTACGGACCCAGGCAGTCTGAAGAGCGGCCACAACCAGGCCCAGGCCGATGGTCAGCGGGACCATCAGGAAGTGATACACCGTCGTTATGCCGAATTGCCAGCGGGCAATGTCCAATGCTTCCACGTGCAGGTCCTTAGTTATGTCATGTTCTACGAGCCGTAGAACTCCTTCTTCTACGAATCGTAGAACACCTTGCTGACATCTTTCTACGTGATGTAGAGAACTCTCTCGAAAGCCGGTAGTGTTAAGCTCCTTGACGCGGCCCTCGAGGGTATGCGCGAGAAGGGAAAACCGGCCGGGACGACCTCCCGGACCAGGGACCGGAGACAAAGGAAGATGCGGACTGTGGCTACTCTCGGAGAGCTTGAGCGGGCGATGATGGACCTCCTGTGGGAGTCCTGCGAGGCGTTAACCGCCAACGAACTCCGCGAACGGCTCGCCCAGAATGATGCCGGCCGCCCAGAGGCCAAGGGCCTGGCCGTCACCACTGTCCTCACGGTGCTGTCCCGGCTCGAAAAGAAGGCCCTCGTGGCCCGGGAACGCGACATCCGTCCCCACCGGTACCGTGCCGTGACCACCCGTGCGGAGCACACCGCCGAACTCATGCATGAAGTCCTCGGCTCCGCCAGCGACCGTGAGGCCGTGCTGGCCCGTTTCGTCGGTTCCGTCTCGGCAACCGAAGCGCAGACCCTGCGCAGGCTGCTCGACGGCGCCTAGGCCTACGGTCTGCGCCCCGTATGTTCTGGGCCTCCTACTTTCTTGCTGCACTTGCAGTAATCCTTGCCTGGCCGGTTCCGGTACTGCTCTCGCGCGCCAAATGGCCGGCGAGGTCACCGTTCAGCGCGATGGTGCTGTGGCAGTCAATCGCCCTGGCCGGCGGGCTGTCCATGATCGGGGCAATGCTCACCTGGGGCCTTGAACCGATTGGCGGCAACCTGGCCCAGGGGCTCAGCGGGCTGTGGGACATCCTTCTCCAGCGCCGCTCCGTAGAGCCACTGGGCTTGGTGCACGTGTTCGCCATCAGCGCAGCCGTACTGCTGAGCGCGCACCTGGTCTTCACGCTCCTGCTCACTTATTACCGGATCGTCTCCGGCCGCCGCCGGCACCGGGACATGCTGAACCTGCTCAGTTCCCCCTCCCTGAACACTCCCGCCACGGTGGTGATCCCCCACCCCTCCCCCGTTGCCTACTGTCTTCCCGGCGGCGCCCACTCGGTAACGGTCCTCTCGGACGGCCTGATGGACATTCTCTCCGAGCAGGAACTTTCCGGTGTCCTTACGCATGAGAAGGCGCACCTCAGCCAGCACCACCATCTGCTCTTGTGGGCCTTCGCGGCTTGGCGGGCGGCGCTGCCGTGGCTGCCCACCTCACAGCTGGCCCAGCGCTCGGTGAACGAACTGATCGAGATGCTTGCCGACGACGAGGCGCTCAAGAAGGTCGACCGCCCCACCCTGATCCGGGCAGTCGCCATAGTCGGGTCCGCGTCCGCGTCGGGGGCCGGTGCTGATACTGCTGCCAGCCTTCCCGGTTCCTCAGGACCGGCGGTTGCCGGCGGCGGCGTTGAGGACGAGACGGGCATGGCAGCACGGCTGAGCCGGCTGCTGACCCCGCAGCCGCCGCTTCCCCGCTGGCTGGACGTTCTTATCCAGGCGGCGGCAGCCCTGCTGCTGGCCGTTCCCACCGTGCTGCTGTTTGCACCCGGGCTGATTCACGGCTGAGCGGGCCGGGCTGCTAGGCGTCGATCCGGTCGCGGTCCAGCATGGCGGCGCCGGCAATAATGAATTCCTTGCGCGGTGCCACGTCGCTGCCCATGAGCAGTTCGAAGGTCGCCTCGTCCACATGCCGGTCGGCTTCTTCCGCTTCGCTGAGGCGGATGCGGCGAAGTGTGCGGTGCCGGGGGTCCATGGTGGTTTCAGCCAGCTGGTCGGCGTCCATCTCGCCCAGGCCCTTGTATCGCTGGATGGGTTCCTTGTAGCGCTTGCCTTCCTTTTCCAGCCGGTCCAGAAGCTGATGAAGCTCCTTTTCGCTGTACGTGTAGACCATTTCATTGGCCTTGGAGCCGTGGTTGATGACCTCCACGCGGTGCAGCGGAGGTACGGCTGCATAGACGCGGCCGGCCTCAACGAGCGGACGCATATAGCGGAAGAACAGGGTCAGCAGCAGCGTGCGGATATGGGCGCCGTCCACATCTGCGTCCGTCATGAAGATCACCTTGCCGTAGCGTGCTGCCTCCAGCTGGAAGCTGCGGCCGGAACCGGCCCCCACCACCTGGATCAGTGCCGCGCATTCAGCGTTGGAGAGCATGTCCGAGACAGAGGCCTTTTGGACATTGAGGATCTTGCCGCGGATGGGCAGCAGGGCCTGGAAGTCGGAGGAACGCGCCAGCTTGGCCGTGCCCAGTGCGGAGTCGCCCTCTACGATGAACAGCTCCGAGCGCTCGTTGTCGTCGATGCGGCAGTCTGCGAGCTTCACCGGCATGGACGAGGTTTCCAGCGCGTTTTTGCGGCGCTGGGTCTCCTTGTGTACGCGTGCGGAGATACGCGACTTCATCTCCGAAACGACTTTTTCAAGGAGCAGGGCAGTCTGGGCCTTGTCGCCGCGTGCCGGGGAGTTCAGCCGTGCGGTGATTTCCTTCTCGACCACCTTGGAGACGATGGACCGCACAGCGGACGTGCCAAGGATTTCCTTGGTCTGCCCCTCGAACTGCGGTTCGGCCAGCCGGACGGTCAGGACAGCGGTGAGCCCGGCAAAGACGTCGTCCTTCTCGATCTTGTCGTTGCCCGCCTTGAGCTTGCGAGCGTTTGCCTCAATGACTTTCCGGAACGTTTTCAGCAGAGCCTGCTCAAAACCTGCCTGGTGCGTGCCGCCTTTGGGTGTGGCAATGATATTCACGAAGCTGCGGATGCTGGTTTCGTAGCCAATCCCCCAGCGCAGGGCGATGTCCACTTCACATTCACGCTCTACTTCAGTGATCTTGCTGTGCCCGCGCTCATCGAGGACCGGAACGGATTCCTTGAATTTACCCGCGCCGTGCAACCGCCAAATATCAGTCACCGGCGCGTCTGCGGCGAGGAATTCGACGAACTCGGAGATGCCGCCGTCGTGGTGGAACACTTCCTCAACGGGACCGTCTTCTCCCGGGGTGCCGGGCAGCCGCCGTTCGTCGCGGAGCGTGATCTTCAGGCCGGGCACAAGGAAGGAGGTCTGCCGGGCGCGCGCTTCCAGTTCGGCATAGGAGAACTTCGCGTCCGGGGTGAAGATCTGCCGGTCCGCCCAGTAACGGATGCGGGTGCCGGTCACGCCGCGCTTGGCCTTGCCGACGACGTCGAGTTTGCTGCTGTCCAGGAACGGCGTGAACTTTGCATCCGGAGACGGTTTGGAACCGGTGTCGGAGAAAACACCGGGCTCGCCGCGCCGGAAGGTCATTTGATAGGTCTTGCCCGCGCGGTCCACCTGGACGTCCAGCCGGGAGGAGAGGGCGTTGACCACTGATGCCCCAACGCCGTGCAGGCCGCCGGAGGCAGCGTAGGAGCCCCCGCCGAACTTGCCGCCGGCGTGGAGCTTGGTGAACACCACCTCAACACCGGAGAGGCCGGTCTTCGGCTCGATGTCTACGGGGATGCCGCGGCCGTCGTCGTGGATTTCAACGGAGTTGTCCGCATGCAGGATGATGCGGATGCTCTGGCCGTAGCCGGCCAGTGCTTCATCCACCGAGTTGTCGATGATTTCCCAGAGGCAGTGCATCAGCCCGCGGGAATCGGTGGAGCCGATGTACATGCCGGGGCGTTTCCGGACAGCCTCAAGTCCCTCGAGGACGGAAAGGTGCCGGGCGTTGTACTCAGTATCCAGGGGGACCACGGTGCTGAACTCCTAGGGCCGCTTGGGCGGCCGTGTATTGCGTTGGAAAGCCTTGCGGCTGGGCAGCCGGCGGAAACCGGCCTTCTATAAGGTTAATGCCCGGCGGTGACTGTAGGCGGCAGCGACTCTGCTACTCATTGGTACGCGCAGAGCGAAAGCCCGGCCCAAATGGAAAGGGCTGCGCGGCAAAGGTGGTTATATGAAGTATCAACACCCTTAAGGAGGCACTCATGACAGCAGCAGTTGCTACACGTCAACTAAACACGCTGGACCGCTGTGACCGCTGCGGCGCTCAGGCTTATGTGCGCGCGGTACTGGAATCCTCCGGTGGGGAACTGCTCTTCTGCGCTCACCACGCCCGGGCAGTGGAGGCCAATCTCCGCCCCCTGACCTCGGAGTGGCAGGACGAAAGTGCTCGTCTGCACCAGAAGGCCGCGTCTGCGGAAGACTGATTCCGAAGATCAGCAGTCCAAGACTTGACGAGGGCCTCTCCGGATCGGAGGGGCCCTCGTTTTGTCCGCACAGCAAGCGGTCTACGAACTGCAAAAGGCAGTGCCCCCGCCGCATGGCACGGGGGGCACTGCCTTTACTGTGTCTTTACTCTGTCCGGTGCCGGAGATTAGTCCAGGTAGTCCCGCAGGACTTGTGAACGCGACGGGTGGCGCAGCTTGGACATCGTCTTGGACTCGATCTGGCGGATCCGTTCACGGGTCACGCCGTAAACCTTGCCGATTTCGTCCAGGGTCTTGGGCTGTCCGTCGGTGAGGCCGAACCGCATGGCCACGACGCCGGCTTCGCGCTCGGAAAGCGTGTCCAGGACAGAGTGCAGCTGTTCCTGCAGCAGCGTAAAGCTCACGGCATCTGCGGGGACAACGGCTTCGGAGTCCTCGATCAGGTCGCCGAACTCGGAGTCGCCGTCCTCACCAAGCGGAGTGTGCAGGGAGATGGGCTCGCGGCCGTACTTCTGAACCTCGACAACCTTCTCCGGTGTCATGTCCAGTTCGAGGGCCAGCTCTTCGGGCGCGGGTTCCCGGCCCAGATCCTGAAGCATCTGGCGCTGGACGCGGGCCAGCTTGTTGATCACTTCAACCATGTGCACCGGGATACGGATGGTACGGGCCTGGTCTGCCATGGCCCGGGTGATTGCCTGACGGATCCACCACGTGGCGTAGGTCGAGAACTTGAAGCCCTTGGTGTAGTCGAACTTCTCAACCGCACGAATCAGGCCCAGATTGCCTTCCTGGATGAGGTCAAGGAAGAGCATTCCGCGGCCGGTGTAGCGCTTTGCCAGGGAAACCACGAGCCTGAGGTTCGCTTCCAGCAGGTGGTTCTTGGCACGCTTGCCGTCATGGATGATCTGCTGGAGATCACGCTTGAGCTTGGGATCCATGTCCGGATCAGCGGCGATCTTTTCTTCGGCATAGAGGCCTGCCTCGATGCGCAGGGCCAGGTCCACTTCCTGCTCAGCATTCAGCAGGGCAACCTTGCCGATCTGCTTCAGGTAGTCCTTTACCGGGTCTGCAGTGGCGCCGGCAGAGACGACCTGCTGAGCAGGAGCGTCGTCATCGTCAGCGTCGGAGTAAACAAAACCCGAACCCGTGGGAGCTGCCTCGGGCGCATCCGCCTCGACAACTTCCACGTCCACGTCAGTGGGTTCAATGTCGGCGTCATCTGCGTGGATGTCAGCATCCTCGGCGGGCTCGGCTGCCTTCTTGGCGGTGGTCTTTGCCGCGGAGGCCTTTGCCGTGGTCTTCCGGGCGGAAGGCTTGCGGGCAGTCTTGGCGGCCGTTTTGGTGGCGGCGGCAGTAACCGGCTCGGCACCCTCGGCAGTCACAGTGTCAGTCTCTTTGACAGCAGTTGTCTTTCTCGCGGACACAGAAAACCTTTCAATACGGCGGGCTGCGGCGCCGCCATGGGGGCAACACCACTATGACCCTGTCAAGTCCGTGCCATAACCAGTGGTCTGTACGCGGCGGGCTTCCTTAGAAAACACGCCGCGCCCTGCTCCTATTCCCCTAATGAGGAGGTGCGGAACGGACACTGGATACACGAACCCAACCGGGTCTCGGTTCCCATTGTCGCATGCTTTCGGGGAACGCCACCACCGGACACGGCTGTTCCGCCCGTTCCCCTTACGGGACCTGCCCCCCGCGCCGGCAGCTCACACGGGGCTTTCACCCTGCCATGCAGTTGACGGCGACTGTGCCCACTGCGGCAGTTCACCCCGGCACAGCAGCTCCCGAAGGAGGGCGGCCAGCCGGTAGCCGGGAACTTCACGCAGTGCACCGGAGAGGAAGATCTCGGCCCTGGAACTGCGGCCGCGTGCCCATTCGATCCAGCCCAGCAGGGTCAGCAGCGCCGCGGCCGGCTCCCCCGCTGCCCGCTGAACCAGGTGGCTGAGCGTCTCATAGGCGCGGTCCATTCGGTTCCAGTCCGGTGCCGCACGGCTGCGGCCAATGAGGATTTCCCGAAACAGTATCCCGGCATCCGACGAAGCTGCTTCCGGATGAAGCCACTGCTGGATCCCCTCCGCCGCGGGTTCCATCCCGGCGGCGGCCAGAACGAGGACGGTGTCCCGCACGGGCTTGGATTCCAGGCTGGCCAGAAGCAGTGCGTCTTGCGGCAGCAGTTCGGGCGTGTCAACCGGCGTTTCGGCGTCCGCCCCTGTGAGCCCTGCCCCGTCCGTTGCGCTGCCTGCGCCCGGCGGCGCCTGCGCGGGACGGTCCGGGGACTGGTTTGCTGAGCGGATCCGGCGTTCCCACGCGGCCAGGACGTTGGCCAGAGATTCCGGGGCAGACCAGTTTCCGTCCATGACTCTGCGGACCCGTTCTACTTCCTCGTCCAAGGCAGGAGTGCGAAGCTTGCCAGCCGTCCTCAGCGATTCAGCCGCCGTGGGTGCAAAGGCACTACCGCGGTAGACCAATTCCGCGTTGAGCCTGCTTGCCTCGATTTCCCCCAAGGGATATCCGGGCCACGGGCAGCATGCGCCGTCGCCGCAGAAGTAACCCCGCCACGCTCCGTTTCCTACCAGCCAGGCATCCCGGAGCCTGAGCCCGCTGTCTTCCAACTCGCCGGAAAGGATCTCCATAAGCGCGCTGTAGGGCGGAGGGGTCTCCTCGATCCAGGGCAGTTCTGTGTACACAACGGCAAGCACGCCGTCGGCTGTCTCATCGCCGGAAAGCAGCGCAGTTACACGGGCACTGTAATCCAGGATCCGGTCCAGCTGATCCTGTTGCGGCATGTCTCCTGAGCAGGAAGGACCTGGCAGGTCCAGCCGGAGCGTGGCACCCAGGCGGGACCCGCGCAGTGCCAGCAGAACCAGTGATTCACGGGGCTGGAAACCCAGACAATGCGGCACGAACGCGAGGATGTCCTGGGGTGTGCCAACGCGCAGCACGTCGGCAGGCCCAGATGCACCTGTGCCGGGGGCAGCGGTGCCGGCGGTGGCTCCCGCGGGCGCAGTGCCTTCGTGGGCACTGCGGACGGGAGTAGTACGGTCAATGGCAGTTTCGCCCTGGCCGCCTGCCGGAAAGGATCGGAAAGGTACGGGGCGGCCACCGGCCGGATTTCCCGTTTTCTGGCTTTTGCTCATGACGAAAGACTGCCCGTCCCGTCCCTGTGCTGCCGCAGGAGTTCACCCGCCTGCGGACAACAGTGCTGATGGACAAGGGTCTGGCTTAGTTGTGGAGGAAAGGAGGAAACAGCCCGTCGGGGATTTTCGGGGCTGCCCATGCCAATTCAACCCGCGGAGACGGGAGCGCGTCCCTCAGCTGCCGGAATCGGCGGGGCCCCGGCTGGATTCCGTCTCCGGTCCGGTTTCCGGCGGCGCGCTCGAAGCACTCCCGGAACCAGCGTCGCCGGCAGCGGAGGCTCCCGGGCTCTGGCTCTCCGGCCCTTTACCTGTTCCGCTGCGCTCCTCCCGGCGGCGTTGCCGGTCTCGGGCCAGCGCTTCCCGCAGCGGCGGCAGGCGCAGCCCGTTGTCGGCCATCGCCGAGCGGAGTTTCCGCCGGTTGCGGAGAATACCCACCACGCCAAAGCCCATCACCAGGAACTGCACGGCCAAGGCGATGCGGAAGGCCGCCAGGTCGTAGAGGTTGCCTCCGGAGAAACCGGTCCTGAGGAGGATGTCCAGCACAAGACCCACCAGGTACATCGCAACCAGTGAGGCGACGAACCCGCCAATGTTGACAATGCCGGTGGCCGTGCCGAGGCGCGTGCTTGGGTTGTACGTCCGTGCGAAATCGAAGCCGATCATGGATCCCGGTCCGCCCACCGCCAGCACCGCAACCAGGCCGACCAGCAGCCACAGCGGCGCCGGCCCGGGCCACAGGATAACGATCAGCCAGGCACCTGCCATCGCACCGGCGATCAGCAGGACCATGGTGGAGCGCCGCAGCGGATGCCGGCCTACCCATGACCCGAGCCACGGCCCGCACAGGATGGCCACCACCACAAAGAAAGTCATCAGGAAAGATGCCGCGGCGGGAGAAACCTGCTCGCCGCTGACCAGGTAGGGATACCCCCACATCAGCACGAACACCGTGCCGGGGAACTGGATGGTGAAGTGCGTCCAGAGGCCCAGCCGGGTGCCTGGCTGCCGCCACGCCGCAGGCAGGGACCCACCGCCCTGCGCGGTGCGGGGCGGGCGCTCCGTACCGCTGGGCTGGTTGCGGATCAGGGCAAGCGCCAGTACAAAAGCGAGAACCGAGAGCGCCGCGGCGCCGATGAAGGCGGTGCTCCACCCCTGTTCGTGCAGCACGAAAGCAAACGGAATGGCGCTGGCTATCTGGCCCAGCTGTCCAATGATCCCGGTCCACTGGGTCAGGACGGGAATCCTTTGCGGCGGGAACCACGCAGGCAGCAGGCGCAGCACGGAGATAAACGTCAGGGCATCACCGGCACCCACCAGCGACCTGCCGGCAATACCGGCGCCGACACTGTCCGCCATGGCCAGCTGGAACTGGCCTGCGAACATCAGGGCCGCACCGGCGGTAATCAGCAGCCGCGGACCAAAACGGTCCACCAGCATGCCAACGGGAATCTGCAGGCCGGCGTAAACCAGCAGCTGCACAACGGTAAATACCGAGAGGACGGAGGCCGTTGCTGCGAACCGGTCCGTGGCCTCTACTCCGGCAACGCCGAAGGCGGTCCGCTGCGTGACGGCAACCAGGTAGGCAAAAACACCCGTGCCCCAGACGAGCCACGCTCCCCTGTGTTTCATGCTGCACCGCCCGCCGGGACGCCGCCGGGCACGAAGTTAGGCGGCGCCTCCGGGAGCTCCCGGACGGTCATCCCTGCCGGGAAGGCGGTTGGGGCCGTTCGGTTCAACGCTGTCCTCATCCTCGTTTGCGGCAGGATCCTCTCCGTTCCCGGCGGGATCCTCCTCGCCCTGCCCAACAAGCAGGGCCTCGGTCTCTTCTTCGGCCTGCGGGCTGGCCAGGTACGCTTCGACGGCGGCGCCGAGCTCTTCGGCGTCAGGCAGCTCGTCGTTGTCCTTTACAAGCAGGGAACGCCGCACCGTGCTGCCGGTGTACTCGTCGTACCGGCTTTCCAGCGTAGACACCACGCCCTTCACCTCGGCGGAGGCGTCAACCTGCTGTGCAATCTGCTTTTCGACTTCGCGGCCGGCTTCCCGCAGCCGGTCAGTCGGCAGGACCAGATTAGCCGCTGCGCCCAGGTATTCCAGCGCCGCCACGGCGGCAGGCGGGAATTCGGCGTCGGCCAGGTAGTGCGGCACGTGCACCACGTGGCCTACGACGTCGACTCCGGCCTCCGCGAGGCGCACCTCCAGCAGGTGCCCCACGGCAGCCTGGATCTGCGCCGTAGGTTTCCAGGAACTGATGCCTTCAATCAGGTCCGGACGGTTGCCGTGCGCGGTTACGCCGATCGGGCGGGTGTGCGGCACCGGCATGGGAACCGAATGGACCCACGCCACGAGTGAAACCTCCAGCATCTGCACCAGGCGCAGGACGGCTGCAGTGAAGCGCTCCCACTGGAAGTCGGGTTCGAAACCGGTCAGGAACAGGAAGGGTTCACCCAGCCCGTCATAGAACCGGTGGAGTTCAATCCGGGGCGCCTCGTACCCGGTGAAGTGGTCCTCCACGAACGTCAGCTGCGGACGGCGGGCCCGGTAGTCAATGAGCTGGTCGGTGTCGAAGGTTGCCACCAGGTCGTGTTCCAGATGCTCGAAAAGTTCGTCGCGGACCTGGGACACCACATGGCCTGCCTCGCCGAAACCCGTAAATCCGGCCAGCAGGCGCAGTCCGCGCACTTCGGCGGAGGCGGCCAGTTCCGGATCCAGGTTGAACAGGGTCAGCGGATCAAGCATGTTGTACCTTCCTGCCACTAGTCCCGTTGATTCGCGGGGGCGCTCTTGAGACCAAGCGCATACTTGTCAATCTTTACTCAAGGGTAAACGCCATGCACAGGCCGATTCATTCCGCAAGGCAGGCATGGGCGGCGGCCGCCCCGGCCGGGGAGAGACTACGATCAAAAGAGCAAAGCACTAGCAACACACAAATACGTGAGGATGAAGCTTCGTGAGCAAAGCCAGTGAGCCAGACCTGCAGGTAATTTCCCGGGACGCGCGCAAGGTCCAGACACAGGCCCTGGTTGTCGGCGTCGGGCAGAGCCCGGACGGTCCCGTCCTGGTGGACAGCCCGCTCTCGCAGAAGTCCTCCTCCGCCGTCGCCGGTTCATTTGCGCTGCTGGGCGTCACGGGAGCGGCGGACCAGGTTGTCCGGCTCCCTGGCCTGCCCGAACTGGATGCCGAGATGCTGGTGCTGGCCGGGCTCGGGCCGGTTGCCGCCGGCGAACCGCTGAGCCCCGAGGCGCTGCGCCGCACTGCCGGCTCCGCCGTCCGCCAGCTGGCCGGCACAACCACTGTGGCACTGGCCCTGCCCGCGGCAACCGTGGAAGACGCGGCCGCCGTGGCCGAGGGCGCCCTTCTGGGTGCGTACAGCTTTACCGAGCACCGCAGCGCCCACTCCGCCAAGGTCCCCGCCCCGGTCTCCTCCATCACCGTGGTGACCTCCGCCGCCGGCGACACGGCGCTAAAGCCGGCCCTCGAGCGCGCCCGCATCGTGGCGCGCGCCGTCAATGCCACCCGCACCCTGGTCAACCAGCCGCCGAGCCATCTGTACCCCGAAACCTTCGCCGCTGCAGCGCGCGAGGCAGCCAGGCCACTGCCGGTCAAGGTCACCGTGTGGGACGAGAAGAAGCTTGAGCGCGAAGGTTTCGGCGGCATCATCGGCGTGGGCAAGGGCTCAGCGCGCCCGCCGCGCCTGGTAAAGGTGGAGTACTCCCCTGCCCGGCCCAAGGCCAAGCTGGCACTGGTTGGCAAGGGCATCACCTTCGACTCCGGCGGACTGTCCCTGAAGCCGGCCGCAGGCATGCAGGCCATGAAGTCTGACATGGGCGGTGCCGCCGTCGTCCTCAACGCGCTGCTTGCCATCGCTGAACTGGGGCTTCCGCTGAAGGTGACCGCCTGGCTCTGCCTGGCCGAGAACATGCCCTCCGGCAGCGCCCAGCGCCCCTCCGACGTCCTGACCACCTACGGCGGGCGCACCGTTGAGGTTCTCAATACCGACGCCGAAGGGCGCCTGGTCATGGCCGATGGCCTGGCGATTGCCAGCGAGGAGCACCCGGACGTCATCATCGACGTCGCCACCCTCACCGGCGCGCAGATGGTCGCCCTGGGCAACCGCGTGTCCGCAGTGATGGGCGAGGACGGCGTCCGCGACGCCGTGAAGGCCGCCGCGGACCGCGCGGGCGAACTGTTCTGGCCGATGCCGCTGCCGGAAGAGCTGCGGGCGAGCCTGGACTCCCCCACCGCGGACCTGGCGAACATCGGTGAGCGCTTCGGCGGAATGATGACCGCCGCCGTCTTCCTGCGCGAGTTCGTGGGCGAAGTCGACGGCGTCAAGATCCCGTGGGCCCACCTGGACATCGCCGGACCCGCCTTCAACGAAGGCGCGCCCTACGGATACACCCCCAAGGAAGGCACCGGCGTTGCCGTGCGGACCCTGGTTTCCTATGCCGAGGATGTGCTGTCCCGCGCGGTATAGCACCACCATCTGTTCCGCGTGCAACTTAGAGGGGCATTTGTTGCGCGTGTTTCTGGTTACATTCGCCTGCCGGCCCACTTAACCGAGTGGATGCCGGGGAAACTGGGCGATAGTGTGAAACCTATTCACAACCGCCCGATCACTAACCGACGCGCCATCAGTGCGTCAACAGATTACGCGAGGGAGCGTCCACGTGGCCGAAGAGGCAACTGCGCAAGAGTTCGACATCCTGATCCTCGGTGGAGGCAGCGGCGGGTACGCCGCAGCACTCCGCTCCGTGGAGCTGGGCTTTTCCGTTGGGCTGATTGAAAAGGGGAAGCTGGGCGGCACCTGCCTGCACAACGGCTGCATCCCCACCAAGGCCCTGCTGCACTCAGCCGAAATCGCTGAAAACGCCAAGACTGCGGAGAAGTACGGCATCAAGGCCACCTTCGATTCCGTGGACATGAATGCGGTCAACTCCTACAAGGACAACATCATTGCGGGCAAGTTCCGCGGCCTGCAGGGCCTGATCAAGTCCAAGGGCATCACCGTCATTGAAGGCGAAGGCCGCCTGACCAGCGAAAAGACCATTGAGGTCAACGGCCGGACCTACACCGGCTCCAACATCATCCTGGCCACCGGCTCCTACTCCCGGTCCCTTCCGGGCCTGGAAATCGGCGGACGGGTCATCACCTCGGACCAGGCGCTGACCCTGGATTACGTTCCCAAGAGTGCCGTGATCCTGGGCGGCGGCGTGATCGGCGTCGAGTTCGCCTCGGTCTGGAACTCCTTCGGTGTTGACGTCACCATCGTGGAAGGCCTGCCGTCGCTGGTCCCCAACGAAGATGCCGCCATCATCAAGAATCTGGAGCGCGCCTACAAGAAGCGCGGCATCAAGTTCAGCACGGGCATCTTCTTCGAGAAGGTGGAGCAGAATGACGACGGCGTTGTTGTCACCCTGGCTGACGGCAAGACCTTCGAGGCCGAGCTGCTGCTCGTCGCCGTCGGCCGCGGACCGGTGACCGCCAACCTCGGCTACGAGGAAGCGGGCCTGACCATGGACCGCGGTTTCGTCATCACCAACGAGCGCCTGCACACCGGCGTGGGCAACGTCTACGCCGTGGGCGACATTGTTCCTGGCCTGCAGCTGGCCCACCGCGGCTTCCAGCAGGGCATTTTCGTCGCCGAGGAGATCGCCGGCCTCAAGCCGGTTGTCGTCAAAGACGTCAACATCCCCAAGGTCACCTACTGCGAGCCCGAAATCGCCTCCGTTGGCCTGACCGAGGCGAAGGCCAAGGACAAGCTTGGTGCCGAGAATGTCCAGGTCCAGGAATACAACCTGGCCGGCAACGGCAAGACCTCCATCCTGGGCAGCTCCGGCCTGATCAAGATGGTGCGCGAGAAGGACGGCCCCATCATCGGTGTCCACATGATCGGCGGCCGCATCGGCGAGCAGATCGGTGAAGCACAGCTGATCGTGAACTGGGAAGCCTACCCGGAAGACCTGGCCGGCCTGCTGCACGCACACCCCACCCAGAACGAGGCCCTCGGCGAAGCCGCTATGGCCCTCGCCGGCAAGCCGCTGCACGGCTAGAGCGAAGAGTTTTCCCGGTGCATCCGGCGCCAGCGGCGCCGGGTGCACTAGGCTTCAAACCAACCAGCACCAGCGGCACGGCTGGTCAAAGAACTAACAAGGAGAAACGGGGACAATATGTCTGAAACCGTGAACTTACCCGCCCTTGGTGAAAGCGTCACCGAAGGCACCGTAACCCGCTGGCTGAAGCAGGTAGGCGATACCGTCGCCGTAGACGAACCCCTGCTGGAGGTGTCCACCGACAAGGTCGACACCGAAATCCCGTCTCCGGTAGCAGGCGTTATTGAGGAAATCCTCGTGGCCGAGGACGAAACCGCTGAGGTCGGTGAAGCGCTGGTGCGCATCGGCGACGGCTCCGGTTCCTCCTCTGACGACTCCGGTTCCGCTCCGGAAGAGCAGGCTGAAGAAGCCCCGGCAGCCGAGCCCGAGGCCAAGGAAGAAGCCCCCGCCGAGGAGGCACCCGCACAGGACTCCGGCTCCGGCGATTCCGGCGCGGAACCGGAGTCGTCAGAGGAGGAACCGGAGCCGTC